>JBDZVF010000412.1:0-5624 GCA_040255575.1 Pseudomonadota bacterium
ATCGGCGGCTCGGATCAGCTCGAGCAATTCCTCAGCGCAACGAGCTGACGGCGGGTCGTGGCACTGGCCGGGGGCGACGCACGAAGTGCGACGCCCCGATCGCGATCACACGCCCTGCAGCCGCCCCGTGCTGTCGCCAAAGCTCTCGACCCCGACGTCGAACTTGTCGAGGATGCTCAGAAGCAGGTTGCCGGTGGGTACCGTGCGGCTGGCGACGGCGATGTGCTTGTCGCCCTTCATCTTGCCGGAGGCCCCGCCAACCAGCACATGCGGCACGTCGTAGTGCAGGTGCTGGTTGGAATTGCCCATGTTCGACCCGTAGAGAATCAGTGATCGATCGAGCAGGGTGCCGTCACCTTCCTTGATCTCGCTCAGCTTCTTCACCAGGTACGACAGCATCTGCACGTGATAGCGGTTCAGGCGCGCGTACTGCGCGACGCGACCCGGATCCTCGGCGTGATGCGAGCCACCGTGGAAGCTGATGTCCGTGCCACTCTCGGGATACACGCGGCCGGTCAGGTCGCGCGCGTACAGCACGGTCGCGACGCGCGTGATGTCGGCCTGGAAGGCGAGCGCCAGCAGCTCCCACTGGATCTGGATGTGCTCGTGGAAGGACTCCGGCACCCCGTAGGGCACCGCCACGTTCGGCACTTCGGAGGAGGCCTTCGCGGCGATCTGCAGGCGCCGCTCGATCTCGCGCACGTCGTCCGCATACTGCTCGAGGCGCACCCGATCGGTGTGCGTCACCTCGGGGAGCAACTCGTTCAGGGCCTCGTTCACCGAGTCGAGAATGCTGGCCTGGCGCTCGCGACGCGCCTTGCGCAGCTCGGGGGAGCTGCCATCGCCGAACATGCGCTCGAACACCGTCTGCGGATTGATCTCCATCGGCATCGGCCGGTCCGGCGCCTGCCAGGAAATCGTGTTCGTATAGGCGCAGCTGTAGCCTTCACCGCAATTGGTGGAGTTCGCGCCCGGATCTTCCAGGCCGAGCTGCAGGGAGGGCAGGAGCGTGTCCTTGCCGATCTTCTGCGCGATCACCTGATCGATGCTCGTGCCGACGTAGATGTCGGCGCCGGTCGTCTTCTTCGGCTTCTCGCCGGTGAGGTACGCGGCGGCCACGAAGTGATCCGCGCCCGTCACGCCCGGTGGATTCTCCGATGACTTCGACCACATGCCGCTCGTGATGATCACCTGCTTGCGGAACGGCTCGAGCGGCTCGTAGATGAACGGGAACTTGAAGCCGGGGCTGGTGCTTTCGGGAACCCAGTAGCCGGGTGCCGCGCCGTGCGGAACGAACGCGCCGACGAAGCGCGTGGGGAGCACCTTCGCTTGCGCGGCGGTTGCCCCGCGCGCAGGCAGCATGGACTCCAGGAAAGGCAGCGCGAGCGTCGCACCCATGCCGCGCAGGAACGTTCGCCGCGGCAGCTTCCGATTCGTCAGGAAATGCATGTCGTCACCTCACTTCATCCACCCGGCGCGTGATGCACGGCCGGCGTTGTCGAAGCAGTGCCCGATTGCGCGGGGACGCCAGAGCCCTTGTCCTCGCCCGTTGCACTGCTCGGCGCGACGTTCATCTGGAACACGTCCGTCGCCGTGATCGCTTCGATAATCGTCTTCAGCTTGAAGTTGTCGGCCGACGTTTTCGCCACGATGGCTCGCACCGTCGGCATGTCGTCGTACTCCACACCGCGCCCGAGGGCGTACGTGAGGAGATTCGACACTACGTTGCTCACGTACTGGTCCTTGTACTTCAGCACGAAGTTGCGCACGCCGGCGGGGCCATCCACCACCGTGCCGTCGTACATCACGTCCTTCGCATCGATCGGCTGACCGCTGCCGTCCAGGGTGCGCGCATGGCCGACCGCATCGAACGGCTCGAGCGCGAAGCCGATGGGATCCATCAGCATGTGACAACCCGAGCACTGCGGCTTGGCGCGATGGTCGGAAAGCGTCTCGCGCATCGACGGCACCTTGCCGTTGCCCGCCTGGTCGGTGGTCTTCGCGTCGAGCGCCGGCACGTTGGCCGGAGGATCCGGAGCCGGTGTGCCGAGGAGATTGCGCAGTACCCACTGCCCGCGAATCACGGGTGACGTGCGGCCCGGTTGGGACGAGACCGTGAGGATCGCGCCCTTGCCGAGCAGGCCCTGGCGCGCGGCGAGCTCACCCTCGAGCTTCACGCGCCGGAACTCGCTGCCGCGAATGCCTGGAATGCCGTAATGCTTGGCCAGCCGCTCGTTCACGAACGTGTAGTCGGCGGTCAGGAGATCCATGACGCTGCGGTCTTCATCGAGCAGGCTGGTGAAGAACAGCTCGGCTTCTTCGCGGAAAGCCTGGCGCAGGTTGTCGTCGAAGTCCGGAAACTGATCGACTACCGGCGCATGCCCCGCGAGCGCGCGCAACCCGAGCCACTGGGCGGCAAAGTTGCGCGTCAGCGCGGAGGCGCGGGCATCGCCGAGCATGCGGCGAACCTGCTTCTTGAACACGTCTGGCTTCGACAGCTGCTTCGACTGGGCAAGCTGCAGCAGGGTGTCATCCGGAATGCTGCTCCAGAGGAAGAACGAGAGCCGGGAGGCGAGGTCCAGATCGTTGACGCGATACGCGGCACCCGGGGCGACGCCGTCCGGCGTTGTCTCCACGCGGTACAGGAACTTCGGATCCACCAGCACTCGCTGCACGACCGCGGCGATGCCGTTATCGAACGAGCCGTTGTCGCGCCGGCCCATCGAGTAGAAGCCCATCAGCGCATCGACGTTCTGGGGCGTTGAATAGCCCCGATACGCTCGATGCGCGAGCTTCGTCGTGATCTCGCGCGCGCAGCGCTCCTCTTCGCTCGGGCTTGCGGGATGGCACGTGAAGAGGCGCCTGCGGCTCGGCGAATCCGTGGCTTCGCGCGCGTCCGCCGGGCCGTCGATGCGCACGCTGCCGATGTGCGGGTAGAACGTGAAGCCGGGCAGGCCACCGGTCTCGATCGTGCTGCGCTCGAAGGCGTGATTCATGTCGAGGCCCGGCGCGAAATTGGTCGCAAGGAACGTGACCCCGATCCGGTGCTCGCCGGCCGTCACGGGCAGGGTGACATCGATCGTTTTCAGCTGCCCGCCGCCTTCGTCGTCGATGCGGCGGTTCACGCCGAGCGCCTTGTCCCAATCGACCTTCGCGATGCGCTTGTCATCGACATAGACCAGGAGCTGCTCGCCCTTGATCTCGCCGAACGGGCGGAAATTGCCCATGTTGCCGAGGTTCACCGAGAACACCTTGAAGGTGTAGGTGCCATCGGAAGGGAAGGTGTGGTTGATCAGGATGCCGCCGCGCGTGCCGAAGGGCAGGCCTTCCACGTGATAGTTCTGCGTGGTGTCCTCCGGAACCCGATAGGTCACCTGCGTTGGGCTCGCCGCTTCGCCCACCGCGATGCGGCTGATGCGCGTGGCCGCCGAGAGATACGCCTCCAGCAGCGCGGAGGAGAGCGTGAGCGCGCTCGCCTGGTTGTCGAAGCCGCGGCTCGAATCGTCCGCCGGCAGGAACTTCGAGGCGTCGATGTCGAGCGCGAGGAGGTCGCGCACCGCGTTCGAGTATTCGGTGCGATTCAGGCGATGCAGCTTGGGAACACTGAGGCTCGGCTTCTCGCTTGCATCGATGGTCTTCTCGAGGGTGTGGATGAAGGACTGGACCGCCTCCGGCCCGGGATGATCCTCACCCGACGGCGGCATCATGCCGACGCGCATCTTCTTCAGCATCTTCTCGGCGACCTTGGCGTAGTCGAGCGGATGCTCCGGATCGAAGAGCTCGAGCTCGAGGCCACCCTTGTAGTCGGTGTAGTTGTGGCAGGTGATGCAGTACTTGTCGAGCAGCTCGCGTTGCGCGTTCGGGCCCGCGGGTTCGCCCGCCGGGGCGCCGAGGGGCAGCAGGAGCACACAACCGCCAAGGGTGGCGACCAGTGACGAGAGAGTCTTTGATGACGTCATTTGCACAGGTCCGTAATGCAGATCGACGCTAAGGTGCGCCCTTCCGGAGGCACGGGCAGATTACGCGCCTTCATGAGTTTCCGAAGCAATTGCGACGTCTCGGGATGACCAATCGCGGATTGCACGCCGACGCGCACGAGGCCGTCCGCATAGTCGATGGCTTGCCAGGTGAGGCCTGACAGCGCGTGGATGCTGTCGCGGCTGCCGATGTCGTGGAGCGAAAGATCCGCGCCGCGATCCACGAGGAGCTGCACCACGTCGTTGCGACCCTTGTGAGCGGCGCCCATGAGAGCGGTGCGGCCGTCGAGATCATCCTGCGCGTTCACGTCCGCGCCAAGGTCCAGCAGCATCTTTACCGCCTCGAGCGTTTGCTCCGGAGACCATTCGTAGGTCACGCCTTCCACCCAGCCGATTCCACTCGCGACCATGAGCGGAGTGACCTTGTGATCCGTGGGGATCGAAGGGTCGGCGCCATGATCGAGCAGCAGCTTCATCAGGACGGTATCGCCCGATTGAGCGGCGCGCAGGAAAGGGGTTGCGCCTTCCTCGAAAAGCCACTGGTTCGTGAACACCGTACGGGTCTCGGTGCTCGAGTGCATGCGCTGGTTGGGATTCGCCTTCGCCGCGAGCAGCAGCTTGATGTACTCGAGATGATCCATGTCCGGCTTGCGGGTCGGATACTCGCCGCGCTCGATGTTGCGGTTGTCGGTCGCGATATAGAGCGGATTCCAGCCGCCGACGTTTTGAATGTTCGGATCTGCGCCGCGCTGGAGCAGGTAGGCACCGAGCTTGTAGTAGCGGTTTTGCGTGGCCACGAGGAGGGCCGTCCAGCCGTACTCGCTCGTCTGGTTCACGTCCGCACCGGCATCCAGCAGGATTTTCACCGACTCCATGTCGCCCTGACGGGTGGCGAAGAGCAGGGGCGTGAGACCGCCGAACTGTTTCGGGCCACGCTTCAAATAGGGCGCGGGCTTGGGGAAGCGGGCCACCGCGGCCTTGGCGGCGGCGATCTCTTCTTCGAAGCGCTTCTTCGCTTCTTCCTTGGCCTTCTCCGCGTCTTCCTTGCTCTGCGGGTCCGTGGTGTCGGCCTGATCCTGCTCGACGATGGCGCCGCGCAGACCCGTGCCGTCGATGAACTCCTGAATGCGCTCGCGTCCCGGAGGCGCGAGGTAGGGATTGCGGCCCGGCGCCGTGGCCGCCGAGCGCAGGCTGACATCCGCGCCTTTGGCGATGAGAAAGCGAACGGCGTCGGGATTGGAATTGGCCGCGGCCCACATGAGCGCCGTCGTGCCGCGCAGCTTCTCCTTCGCATCGATCTGCGCGCCGTTCGCCAGCAGCACTTCGAGGAGCGGGACGCGCCCGGTGCGCGCCGCCATCATGAGCGGCGTTTCGCCGTTCGCGAGGGTCTGGTTGGCATCCGCACCGGCCTTCAGCAGCGCGCGCACGATTTCCGCGTTGCCGCTTTCGCACGCGAGCGATAGCGGCGTCATGCCGGTGTCGGTGACCGCGTCCGGATTGGCCTTGGCAGCCAGGAGTTTCGCGGTGAGCTTCGCATCGCCGTGATACGCCGCCCAGTGCAGGGCGGTGCTGCCATCGGGCTGCGCCTCATTCACATCCGCCCTGGATTTGATGAGGCGCTCGACTGCGACATTGTCTTCGCGCATC
>JBDZVF010000413.1:0-5624 GCA_040255575.1 Pseudomonadota bacterium
ATCGTTGGCCGTGCGGTGGGGATGGCGTTTGCGGGGCTCGCGCCCGTCGCGGAGATTCAGTTCCGCAAGTACGCCGATCCTGCCGCGGAGCAGTTGAATGACTGCGGCACGGTGCGCTGGCGCACTCACAACCGTTTCGCGGCGCCGATCGTCGTGCGCATGCCGGGTGGTTTCTTCAAGTGCGGTGATCCGTGGCACAGCCAGACGAACGAGGCAGCCTGGCTTCACAGCGTCGGCTGGCGCGTGGCGATGCCGTCAAACGCGGAGGATGCGGTGGGCCTGCTTCGCACCGCGATGCGTGGGAACGACCCCACCATCTTCTTTGAACATCGTGCGATGCTCGATGGCATGTGGGCGCGCAGGCCGTACCCGGGGGATGATTTCGTGGTGCCATTTGGGGTGGCGCGCCGAGTGCGCGCGGGTGCGGAGCTTACGCTCGTGACCTGGGGTGCAATGGTCGAGCGCTGTGAGCAGGCGGCCGCAGCGTCGCTGGTGGACGTGGAGGTGATCGACCTGCGCACGCTCTCGCCGTGGGACAAGGCTGCGGTGCTCGAGTCCGTGCAGAAGACGCGGCGATGCCTGATCGTTCACGAGGACAATCTGACGGCGGGCTTCGGTGCGGAGATCGCGGCGGTGGTGGCGAAAGAGGCGTTCCATCACCTGGACGCGCCGGTCGAGCGGGTGACGATGCCGGATATTCCGAGTCCGCACAGCCCCGTGCTGCTCGAGGCGGCTGTGCCTACGGTGGCTCGCATCACGTACGCCATCCGCAAGATCGCGAGCTGAGCTCCATGGCGTTGCTGGACATCTTCGCGCCCGCGGATCAAACGGAAGGCACTCGCTCGCAGGTCTTGCGATGGCTAAAGGCCGTGGGCGACACCGTCACCCAGCATGAACCGCTCATCGAGCTGGAAACCGACAAGGTCACTGTGGAAGTGCCCGCGCCCGCGAGCGGAGTGCTGCGGGAGATTGTGAAGGCGGAGCAGGATGAGATTGCGCCCGGGGAGGTGCTGGGGCGGTTGGACACCTCAGCGACGGCTGCCAACGCCGCCGAGCCTGGGAACCTCGCAGCGCGCGCGGCCAAGGGCAGTGAAAGCGCTGCTCGCGAAACGGGTACTCACGCAGCCGGCACTCACGCAGCCATTGTGCACGCCCCGGCGGCACCAGATTCGATCGCGGGTGAAGGCCCGCGCAATGACGCGAGTGCTGCGTCAGATGGGAGCCCGCCGCCCTCAAGGGTTGCGGCTGGAGGCGCTCTTGCTCGGGGCGCGGCAGGTCCGTTCATTGGCGACACGCAACGCCTGAGCCCCGCAGTGAAGCGACTGCTTCACGAACGCGGTCTCGATCCCTCGATGATTCGAGGCACGGGCGAGGGCGGTCGCATCACCGTCGACGACATCGCGACTTACGATGCCGCGAAGCAGGCCGACGACAAGGTGCCTACCGTAGGCGCGGAGCCCCGCCCGCGGCTCGTGCCGCACACCGCGATCCGCAAGCGCATTGCCGAGCACATGGTCGAGAGCCTGCTGCGAACGGCTCCGCACGTCACAACGGTGTTCGAAGCGGATCTCACCGCAGTGATGGCGCACCGATCAGCGCATCGCGCCGAGTTCCAGCAGCGCGGCGCGCCGCTCACATTCACCGCCTATTTCCTCGCCGCAACCGTCGATGCCATAAAAGCGGTCCCCGAGGCCAACAGCCGCTGGACCGACACGGCCCTCGAGATCTACGACGACATCCACATCGGCGTGGCAACGGCATTGGAAGGCCTGGGCCTCATTGTTCCCGTCATCCGCAACGTCCAATCGCTCGATCTTTTCGGAATCGCGCAGCGCCTCCACGAGCTCGTCACCGCAGCCCGTGAAAACCGGCTGGACCCCGGAGAAGTGCGCGGCGGCACCTTCACGATCTCGAATCACGGCGTGAGCGGCAGCCTGCTGGCAACGCCGATTATCATCAATCAACCGCAATCAGCGATCCTCGGCATCGGCAAGGTGGAAAAGCGTGCGGTAGTCGTCGACGCTGCGGGCGAAGACACGATCGCAGTTCGCGCCAAATGCTACGTCACCCTGACAATCGACCACCGGGTGATGGATGGCCACCAGGCCAACCGCTTCCTGCAAACGTTCGTCAGGACGCTGGAGTCGTGGCCTCTGGACGCGTGAACGTATGCCCGCGCAGGGATACCGCCTTGATCAGCGCCCACACGCGCGACCCGCGCTGAAGCCGCAACGCCTCGACGGCCGCCCGCGTGATGCGTGAGAGAACGCTTGCGCCGCCGACGTCCACGCGCACGAGCACCTCGTCATCGTCGTCGGTGATATCGACTACCGTGCCTTCCAACGCGTTACGCACGCTCAACGACTGCGGCAGCTCGGTCGCCAGGATCACATCTCGCGCAAGAAGCTGAACACGCACGATGGAGCCCACTCCGTGCGAGGGCGGCCTGCGGGTGTCGAGCACATCCCGAGCGCTCACGCGCAGCGTGCCCCCCGCCACCCGCAACTCAGCGAGGCGGTTCTCGCGATCGAGCGCGGTAATGACGCCCTGGACAACGGCCCCCACCGCGTCGGGCCCCACGATGGCCCGCAGCGCCGGAACTACGCTGATCTGCGTCGGCGATCCCTGGGCCGCGACCTTCCCGTTCTCGAGCAGCACGACGTGCGTCGCGAGCCGCAAAATCTCATCGAATTGATGGCTGACGAAAATCATCGGGATCGATAGCCGATCGCGGAGCACTTCCAGATACGGCAGGACCTCTTCACGTCGAGCGGCATCCAGCGACGCGAGCGGCTCATCCAGCAACAGCAGCTGCGGCTGCGACAGCAGCGCCCGACCGAGCGCAACCCGCTGCCGCTCACCGCCGGAAAGCTGATGCGGGCGGCGCTCGAGCAGCCCCGCAAGGCCGAGCAACGCGACCACCTCATCGAAGCCGATGCGATGCTCAACGTCCTTCGCACGTTTCAGTCCGTACCGCAGATTCCCCGTCACGCTGCGATGAGGGAAGAGTCGCGCATCCTGAAACACGTATCCGATCCGCCGGTGCTCCGCGCGCACGGAAACGCCCGCGCTCGTGTCGAGGAGCGTCGTCCCATCCAGCCGGATGTGCCCCGAATCGGGCTCCAGCAGGCCCGCGATCAGATCGACCGTCGTCGACTTGCCGCAGCCCGAGCGCCCGAACAGCGCCACGATTCCAGGCGTCGGTCCCTCGAACTCAACCTGCAGACTGAAACCGTCACGTCGCTTGGCGAGAGCCACGCTCAACATGCCCTAGCGTCCCAGCCGCCGCCGCATGCCACGCGCCAGAAGCTCCGACAGAACGAGCCCCGACAATCCCAGCACGAAAGACAAGACCGCCAGCCGGAGCGCGATGGCATCCCCGTTCGGCGTTTGAATGGCGGTGTAGAGGGCGAGGGGCAGGGTGCGGGTTTCCCCCGGGATATTCGAGACGAACGTGATGATCGCGCCGAACTCGCCGAGCCCCGCCGCAAAAGCGGTCACCGCGCCCGCAAGAACCCCCGGCAACATCAAGGGCAGCGTGATGGTCGCAAACCGATCGAAGGGCCCGGCCCCCAACGTGCGCGCCGCGGCCTCGAGCCCGCGGTCCACCCCTTCGAGCGCAATGCGAATCGCGCGCACCATCAGCGGAAACGTCATCACCGCCGTCGCGAGCGCCGCTCCGGCTTTCGTAAACGCGAACTGCACGCCGAGCGTGTCATAAAGCCACCGTCCGAAGGGCCCATTCAGCCCGAACAGCAGCAGCAACACATACCCGACAGCGACGGGCGGAAGAACAAGGGGGAGGTGAACAAACGCATCGAGCAGCGTCCGCCCCGGAAACCGCGCCCGAGTGAGCACCCACGCGGCCAGCACAGCAAGCGGCAAACTCCAGAGCACGCTCCGAAGAGCGATCTCCAGACTCAACCGAAGCGCATCGATTTCAACCGAGGTGAGAATAAGAACGCCCGCTCGCCAGCCGCGGATACAGCGACCGAGCGGATGCTACCACCCCCCAGACCAGGGCTGCCGCGCCCGCGGTCCCCACGCGCCCCAATGGGAGGGCGCGGAACCCCGATCAGGCCGTGCGAGCAGAGTCCAGCGACTCGTCGCCGTCCGGCGTAACGCCCAGCCGCTTCTGAAGCAACGGACTGGTAGTCGTGTACTGCAGATGCACCTTCTGCCCCGGCTGCAGATATTCCTTCACCGCGAACGCCGCCAGCGCCGCCTCATGAAACCCGGAAAGAATGAGCTTCTTCTTCCCCGGATAATCATTGATGTCACCGATGGCGAAAATACCCGGCACGCTGGTCTGGAAGCGCTGCGTATCCACCGGAATGGTCTTGCGATTGAGCTGCAGCCCCCAGTTGGCGATCGGCCCGAGCTTCGGCGACAACCCCCAGAACACGAGCAGCTGATCGAGCGACACCGAGCGAGTGATGCCGTCCTTGCCGGTCACCTTCACGCCCTTGAGCGCGCCACCATCCTCCACGACGCCCTGAACGACGCCTTCCATGAAGTCGCACCGGCCTTCCTCGCGAAGCGCGAACATCTTCTCCACGGAGGCGGGCGCCGCGCGGAACTCGGCACGACGGTGCACCAGCACCACGCTGTTCGCCGTCTCGGCGAACTGCAGCGTCCAGTCGAGCGCGGAGTCCCCGCCGCCGAGGATCACGAGATCCTTGCCACGAAACGCCTCCGCATCCTTCACCCGGTAGTGAAGGGACGTGCCTTCGTGCTTCTCGGCCTCCGGCACACTCAGCTTGCGCGGCTGAAACGAGCCCACGCCGGCCGCGATGATCACCGTGCCCGCGTCGAAGCGCATGCCGCGGCTCGTCTCGACATCGAACCGCCCGTCCTCACGCTTCACGACGGAGGTGACTTCCTGGCCCAGGTGCACACCGGCGCCAAAGGGCTTGATCTGCTCCTGCAGGCGCTCGATGAGCTCGCGCGCCGTGCACACCGGCACCGCCGGAATGTCGTAAATCGGCTTATCGGGATAGAGCTCCGTGCACTGGCCGCCGATGGCGGGCAGGGAGTCGATGAGCTCCGCTTTGAGGCCCAGCAGGCCCAGCTCGAACACCTGGAACATGCCGCACGGGCCTGCTCCGACGATGACCGCATCGGTGACGGTGGCGAGCTTTGCGCGATGATCAGGCGACAAGGGCTTTCTCCAAGGTAATGGGCTCCCTTCCTGCGGGAGCCGTAGCAAACTTCGCGAGGTTCCTGGTCGCGAGCCACTCGGGGTTGTACAAACGGGACTGATATTTCGCCCCGCCATCGCAAAGGATGGTGACGATCGTGTGGCCGGGACCCAGCTGCCGGGCCACCCGCACGGCGGCGGCAACGTTGATGCCGCTCGTGCTGCCGAGGAGGAGGCCTTCCTCGTGGAGCAATCGGTAGACGAAGTTTACCGTTTCCGGGTCTTCGATGTGCACGGCATCGTCGATCTTCGCAGTGGCCATATTGGCGGTGACGCGCGCGATTCCAATACCCTCCGTGATCGAACCGCTGCCGGTGCCCTTCAGTGTACCGTTCTTGGCCCACTCGTAAAGGCTGCTGCCCGGCGGATCCGCGAGCACGCAGCGAACCTTCGGGTTCTGCGTCTTCAGGAACTCGGAAACACC
>JBDZVF010000414.1:0-5618 GCA_040255575.1 Pseudomonadota bacterium
CGCGCCCGACATCCACGCCGAGGTAGCGCACCTGCGCGCCGCGCTCGAGCCCGCTGACGCTGCCTTCGAAATAGACTTCGTAACGGCGGTAATCGCGATGCTCGCGCGAGTCCGAATACCAGTAGACGAAGAGCACAGCCATGATGACCACCAGCACCACGAAGGCGCCAACGGCGGCATAGTTCGCTTCACGCTCCATGAGAGGGGCTCCGGCCTGTGTGGGCGCCGCCCAGGCTCCCGCCCACGGCCAGGGCACTGCGCGCTTCGGCACGCTCGCCGTGGAAATAGGCCTGGATCCAGGGATGGGGGTTTTTCACGATGCCCGCGAGGGTATCGGTTTCCATCTTCTTGTCCACGATCACCCCGACACGATTGCAGGTACGGAAGATCGAGTCCAGATCGTGTGTGATCATGACCACCGTCAGTTTGAGCTGATCCTGCAGCTCCATCATGAGATCGTCGAACGAGGCGGCGCTGATCGGGTCGAGGCCCGAGGTGGGCTCATCGAGGAACAGCAGCCGCGGGTCGAGCGCGAGCGCACGCGCGAGCGCGGCGCGCTTCACCATGCCCCCCGAGAGCTGGCTCGGATACTTGCGGGCCGCATCGGCCGGCAGGCCGACGAGGCGGATCTTCAGCATCGCGAGCTCATCGCGCATGCGCGCGTTCAGGTGCACGTGCTCGATCATCGGCAGCTGCACGTTCTGCAGCACCGTGAGCGAGGAAAAGAGCGCGCCCTGCTGGAACGTCACGCCGTACCGCGCCTTGACCGCGCGCAGCTCGTCTTCGGAAAGCTGGGTGATGTCCTGGCCCTCGAGGCGCACGACGCCTTCCCGCGGACGTTGCAGGCCGAGGATGGTCCGCAGCAGCACGGATTTACCCGTGCCCGAGCCGCCAACGATGCCGAACACTTCGTTCTCGAGCACCGTCATGTCGAGGTGGTCGTGCACCACCTGGGCGCCGAAGCGGTTCACGATGCCGAGGGCTTCGACCATCGGCCGGCGATCGGCAGGGGCGGCGCTCATATGTCCAGCTCCATGAACAACACCGCGAACAACGCGTCGGCCAGGATCACGAGGAAGATGGACTGAACCACCGCCATCGTCGTGAGCCGGCCGAGCTCGCGCGACGAGTCGCGCACCTGCATGCCGCGGTGGACGCCTGCCATGGCGATCAGCACGGCGAACACCGGCGCCTTGATGATGCCGACCCAGAACGTGGTGGGCGCGATGGCGTCGTTCACGCGCTCCAGGTACTGCGTCAGCGGCATGTCGAGCAGGTAGCGGCACAGGAGCGCCCCGCCTGCGAGGCCGATGGCATCCGAGATCACCGTGAGCAGCGGCAAGGCGATGACGAGGCCGAAGATACGCGGCGTGACGAGCACTTCGAACGGGTCGACGCCGGTCGCCTTGAGCGCGTCCACTTCCTCGTTGAGCTTCATCGCGCCGATCTCTGCCGCGAACGCGCTGCCCGAACGTCCCGCGACGATGATCGCGGTGAGCAGCACGCTCAACTCGCGCAGCACGCCAATCGTCACGAGATCCACCACGAATATCTCGGCACCGAGTTGCTGCAGCTGCTGCGCGCTCATGTACGCGATGATCACGCTGATGAGAAAGCCGATGAGCGCAACGATCGGGATCGCGGTGATGCCCGTGTCATACACGTGGCGGGCGATGGATATCGGGCGTAGTCGCTTCGGCTGGAGGAGCGCACGCCCGATCGTCGCGACGATGCGGCCGCCGAACTCGAGCGCCGCGATGACATCGCGCCAGCGACGCACGACCTGCCGGCCGAGGGCTTCGACCGGCTCGATGCCGGTTTCCTCGCCGGGCGGCGGCCGGTACGGCTCGCGCGCAAGGCAGTCGGTGATGAGATTAAGCTGCTCGGGCTTGCCGCCTGTGAAGGTGACTTCCCCGTCACGCTGGTGAACCCGCTCGATGAACTCGCGCAGGCGCCACGCGGTCGAGAAATCGAGCACCGTGAGCTTCGTCGTATCGATGCGAACGTGGCGCACGCCGTCGAGATCGAGCCCGCCGAGCGTGCGGTCCATCTGCTGCAGGGTCGCGACCCGCCATTCGCCAGACAGGTCCACAACCAGCTCATCCGCTGAGCGGTGTGCGTTGAGAGCCTGCGTCAAGAACGCCCCCGGGCTTCAAGTGTCGTCGTCATTGTTCTGTCCTGACGTCGAAGAGGTCTGCGTCGGCCAGGGCGGAGCGTGAGGCTGGGCACCCTGTCGAAGCAACTCGTCAGCCGAAAGTCCCAGGCGCTGGATTGTGGCGTACACCTTCGGCCACTCGTCCCGGAGGAAGCGGGCCCGCTCGTCCTTCATGAGCGCCTTGCGTGCGCCGTCGCTCACGAACATCCCCCGGCCGCGCCGTTTTTCGACCAGCTGCTCGTCCACCAGCTGCTGGTAACCCTTGAGCACCGTCAGCGGATTCAGCCTGAACTCGGCGGCGACGTTGCGCACGGAGGGCAGCGGATCGCCTTCCTTCAGGGCGCCTTCGAGGATCATCGCGACCACCCGGTCCCGCAGTTGCCGGTAGATCGGCAGGCTGTCGTCCCACTGCGGGTCCATGAGGTCTGCGCGGCTCCTCTGTATCGGATGGTGTTGTATAGAACTATAACACTGGTGCCCACCTGACGAGGGACCCTGCATTGACCCGAACCGCGCGGCGCGTGCGTTGAAGGGACCCACGGGAGGTTCTCTTGCGTGAGCGCGGTGATTATTCCGGAAACGACCGCGGGAGTGCTCGAATCGCCATTACGGCAAAGTGTGGTGCGTCGTAAAGTGCGCGCGATGCCCGAGCTCGACGACGGTGAGCTGATGCTTCGGTACGCGAGCGGCGACCTGCGCGCGTTCGAGGCGCTGTACGGCCGCCATCGAAGCGCGCTGTATCGCTACCTCGCACGCCACACGCGCGATCCTGAAATTGCGAACGATATCTTCCAGGAGGTCTGGAGCCGCGTGATCGCGAGCCGCGCCCGTTACGAGCCGCGCGCGAAATTCACCACGTTCCTGTACCGTATTGCGCATAACTGCTTCATCGATCACTGCCGCCGCGCCTCCGCGCGACAGGATCGCGCGAAGGTCAGCGGCGAGGATTTCGACCTGGAGAAAGCGCTGCCGGCGCCCGTGGCGGATCTGCCGGACGCGCGTGCCGAGCATGCGCAGACGCTCATGCGCTATCGCTCCGCGCTGGCAGCGCTGCCGTCGGAGCAGCGCGATACATTTCTGCTGTATGAGGAAAGCGGCCTCACGCTCGAGGAAATCGGGTCCATCACCGGTGTCAGCATGGAAACCGCGAAGAGCCGATTACGTTACGCGCTGAGCAAGCTGCGCCACGCTCTCGGGACGCTACGCGAAACCCCGCGCGCCAGCGTGGTGGAGGAGCCCGGCGCATGACCGGTCCCGAATACGATTCAGAGCTCGAGGCGTTCCTGAGGCGCCGCTCGCCGATGCACCGGCGCCTGTCGGACATCGATCATGCCGAGCCTTCCATCGAGCTCGACCGGCTGGTGCTGAACCGCGCCCGCGAAGCCATCGAGACGCCGCCGAGCCAGCCGTTGTTCCGCACCTCACGCTGGGCGCTGCCGATCGGGCTCGCGGCAGCGATCCTCATCGCATTCACCGTCGTGCTGAATATCGACCACCGCCAGGCGAAGGTCGCATCGAATGCTCCGTCCGCGACTGAGGCGGCGTCGGGTGAGCCCGCGCCGCTGATGGCCTCCACGCGGACGGTGGTGACGCATGACGCTCCCGCGGCCAAGGAAGCATCAGCGAACCCGCCCAGGCCCGCCGCCGCCCCACGGGCGAGCGTCGGCGCCGCGGCTCATTCGCCAGGTCAAGCGGCTGCGAGCAGTGAAGTCTCCTCGCCCGTTTCCACGAGCGCCGCTCCTTCGTCCACGCCCGCGACCGACCCGCACGCGAGCCCCGATGCGTGGCTGCGGGAGATCAATCGGCTGCGCGCCGCTGGCCGGAGCGCGGACGCCGACCGGGAGCTCGCGGCCTTTCGCGAGGCCTTTCCCAAGCACCCCGCCTATTCGGTCGCAAAGCCCCCGGCGCGCTGATCTTCAGCGAAAAGCCCGCTTTCTCCGCCCGCAGGGCGCACGTGCCGCGGCGCCCGCCGGAACGACAGGCGCGTCCGGCGAGCCCATGCGCGCCGCCATTCGGGCGAATTTTTTTCAACGGACATAGAATTGCGGCCCTTTTTTTCGCCGCAAAAGTGTTTCGGAGCCGCCATGAAGCAAGCCGTGAACGTCGCGATCACCGGTGCCGCCGGTCAGATTGGTTATGCCCTCGCCTTTCGAGTGGCATCGGGCCAGATGCTGGGCCCGGATCAGCCGGTCAACCTGCACCTGCTCGAGATCACGCCGGCCCTGGGTGCGCTCAATGGCGTGGTGATGGAGCTCAACGACTGCGCGTTCCCCACGCTGAACAGGATCGTGGCGACCGATGACGCGAAGGTCGCATTCCGCGATCTCAACGTGGGCCTCCTGGTCGGCGCCCGCCCGCGCGGCCCGGGCATGGAGCGCAAGGACCTGCTGCTCGCCAACGCGCAGATCTTCTCCGCGCAGGGCAAGGCCCTGAACGAAGTGGCCGATCGCAACGTGAAGATTCTCGTCGTGGGCAATCCTGCGAACACGAACGCGCTCATCGCCCGTGCCAACGCGAAAGACCTCAATCCACGCAACTTCACCGCGATGACGCGCCTGGATCACAACCGGGCGCTCTCGCAGCTCGCGGAAAAGACCGGCAGTCACGTCACCGCCATTCGCAAGATGACGATCTGGGGCAATCACTCATCCACCCAGTACCCGGACATCAGCCACACCACGGTCGCGGGCAAGGCCGCTACCTCACTGGTGGACAAGAAGTGGGTGCAGGAGACGTTCATTCCGGTCGTGCAGCAGCGTGGCGCGGCCATCATCAAGGCGCGCGGCCAGTCTTCGGCCGCCTCTGCCGCCTCCGCGGCGATCGATCACGTGCACGACTGGGTGCTCGGCACGCCGGATGGCGACTGGACCAGCATGGCCGTGCCGTCCGACGGCAGCTACGGCATCAAGGAAGGCATCATCTATTCCTACCCTGTCACGTGCCGCAACGGTGAGTATCAGGTCGTGCAGGGCCTCTCGATCGACGAGTTCAGCCGTGGCCGCATGGACGCCACGGAGAAGGAACTGCGCGAAGAGCGCGACGGCGTCAAAGAGCTGCTGTGAGTTGGCTCGGGGCCGGCACCGCGGCCGGCCCCTCTTCCGAGCGGTGCATCACCCGCATGGCCTCGTTATAGTCACTTGTAGAGTCGACTACGAGGAGTCGCCATGCTCGGCGCGATTGTCATCCTCCTTCTCCTGGCTGCCGCGATTTATGCCGCTACGACGGTTGGCGGGGCCATAGCGCTGCTGTTCATCGCAGCGGTTCTCTTCCTCGCGTACAAGCGACTCTCGCTGCTCACGTTCACGGCCACGTTCACCATCCTGCTCGCCGCCTACACCCTGTTCGGCGCCTCGAGCGCGCCCGCCGGCGTATGGCGCGGCTTTTTGTGGCTGATGCTCGCCTCGCTCTGGCTGTTGAACATCCGCCCGCTGCGCAAGGCGCTCATCAGCCGGCGCTTCCTCAA
>JBDZVF010000415.1:0-5574 GCA_040255575.1 Pseudomonadota bacterium
GCAGCGGGTGGCGCTCGCCGACGCTCGTCGCCGCGCGGCGCGGCGGCAAAAGAGGCGGCGCTGGGGCGAGGCCGCGGCGATACAGCCGCCGCGTTACAGTCGCGGCGTTATAGGGGCGGCGGTTACAAATGTCAGGGCGGGGTCCGTGGAACCTGTCAGGGCGAGGCGCGGTCACACGAGTTACGTTACGCGGGCCTCTTGCGACACCTGACTCGGCAGCGTAGCGTCCCGGCCATGCAAATCTCACGCTTCGCGATCCCGCTTCTTCTCGGTTCCGTTCTTTCGCTCGTCGGCTGCAGCCAGGGCGGCAGTGGCGCAAGCCAGGCGCCCGCCGCGGCCCAGTCCTCGGTGGCCGTCTCGGCTGATGGCCGCAAGTTGCGTCCACTTACAGACATGGAAATCGCTCAGGACGCGTATGGCAAAGGGGACTACCCCAAGGCGCTGGACCATTTTCGCGCCGCTGCCGTCGCAGGCGACGCGGACGCAATGTTCTATACCGGCGTGATGTACGCCGAGGCTCAGGGCGTCGCCAAGCCGAACATGCCGGAAGCCATCCGCTGGTATGAAAAGGCCGCGGCCCGCGATCAGCCGAAGGCGCTGCTGACCATGGGGCGGCTGCACGTGACCGGCGACGGCGTAGAAAGAGACCCGAAGAAGGCGCTCGAGCTTTTCGAGCGAGCCGTGAAGGCCACACCGCCCGGTGAGGAACGCAACCAGGCGGAGGAACAGCGCGCGGCGCTGGCGGCGGTGCTGGAGCCGCAGAGCAAGGCGGCCGCGAATGAAGCGCCGGCCGCCAAGCCATAAGCCGCCAAGCCATACCTGAAAGAGCCTCGCGATCCGCACGGACGGCGCAGACATCCTCGACCTGTTCGCGATGCTCGATCCGGAGAAGCTGTCACAGATCGGCGTGCCGTTCCGTCGGGTCGGTGAACAGTCACTGAACCCGATGGAGCAGACATGAAACCCCGAATCGACCTCGCCAGGGATCCCAAATTCTTCCGTCCGCTGCTCGCCATCGAGGCCCTGATCGAATCGAGCGGCCTCGAGCACAAGCTGCTGCACCTCGTGAAGATGCGCGCCTCCCAGATCAACGGCTGCGCCTACTGCCTCGACATGCACAGCAAGGATGCCCGCGCCGACGGCGAGACCGAGCAGCGCCTCTATAGCCTGGAGGGCTGGCGCGAAGCGCCCTTCTACAGTGACCGTGAGCGCGCCGCGCTCGAGTGGACCGAAGCGGTGACGCTCGTGGCAACGACGCGCGCGCCGGACGAAGCGTATGAAGCCGTGCGCGCGCAGTTCTCGGAAGAGGAGCTGAAAACGCTCACGCTGGCGATCGGCATGATCAACGTCTGGAATCGGCTCAATGTGGCCTTCCGCACGGTGTCCGGCAACTACAAGCCAGGCATGTTCAAGGCGGCTTCGTGACCGACCGCGAGAGGCCGTGCGTCATGCAGGGCGCGGACGCAGACAAGAACCTGGCGCGCGTAGAGCCGTAGCGCCGCGCCTGCGCGTTCCGAGCTAGGCTCGGGCGCTGCGGCGTGAGACCAGACGCTGGACCACCAGCGAGAGCACGATCCACGCCGCGGCGATCGCCACCACGGTGATGATCCGCGTGGGAGAAGGATCCCGCATCAGGTCCTTCAGCTCGCCGCCGAACACGCAGATGAGCACGGTGCCGGGCGCAAGGCCCAGAAACGTGCCGAAGAGATAATCCCGAAACGGAATCCCGATAGCGCCGGCGGCGAGGTTCACGAGCGAGAACGGCGCGACGGGCACCATGCGGATCATGGTGACCGCGAGCACGCCGCGGGAGCGCAGTGCCGTGCGCACGCGCTCCACCGCGCGCCCGAAGGTGCGCTGCGCCCAGTCCCGAATGAGTTTCGCGCCCGCGAAGTACACCGCCGACGCGTTCAGCAGCGCGCCCCCGAGCGCGATGAGAATCGCCGCCCAGGGATCGAACACGAGCGCCGTGGCGGCCAGGAGCGCGAGCAGCGGCATCATCACGAATCCGCCGATCACATACAGCGCGAGCATCACCACCGGGCCCCACGGCGTATCGCCGAACCGCTCGAACTGCGCGGCGAGTTTCGCGGGCTGGATCTCCTCAGCGAGGGGCGTGTACTTCCACAGGAGGCCGAAGCCCACGATCGCGAGCGCCCCCAGGACGAAGAGCCACGCCCGGGAGCGCACGCGGACCCTTACGCTTTCATGGCCGCCCGCCGCTGGGCGCGAGCTTCGGCAGTGGCGGCGGCCGCAAGGCCGCGAACGATCTGCTCGGTGACCGAGAGATCCGGCGCGTCGGCGTCGACGACGATCGCGTCCTGCGGCTCCTCGAGCGCTTTGAACTGCGACTCGAGCAGCGCCGCGTTGAAGGAAGCGCCGCGTCGCCTCGCCACGCGCTGGCGCGCGATGGCCGGGCTCACCTTGAGGTAGATGAACTTGACGCCCGGCATCGTCAGCACCTCGCGGTGGGACTCACGCAGCGCCGAGCACGTGAGCACGGCATTGCCCTTGCGCGCGAGCATCACGGTGATGCGGGAGCGCAGGGCCTCGAGCCAGGGCTTGCGGTCCGTATCGGTGAGCGGCAGCCCTGCGTGCATCTTTTCCCGATTGGCGCGCGAGTGGAATTCGTCGCCTTCGATGAACTCGAAATTGAGCCGGCGCGAGAGCGCCTGCCCGATGGTGGTTTTGCCGGAGCCCGAGACTCCCATGATCACGAGCACGGTCATCGCGGCACGCGGATGCGGTCGATGGATGCAGCAAAGCACATGCTGCGGTCGGCGGGTCGGCGGATCATGGCGGACGGCACCTTCTTGCCCGGGCTCGGGTTCAAAGATACCTCATCCGGCCGCGCACCGGGGGCGGCGGGCGGCAGCCCGCCGCCGTCCGGTCCTTGCCTTCAGAACTGATAGCCCACGCCGAGCGTCGTTTCCACGGTGTTGAGCGAATCGTCGAACCGATCGACCACCTTGTCGAGGTAGCGATAGCGCGCCTCCGCCCGCAGGAAGAGGTGATCCGTCGCCTGGTAGCGCGCGCCGAGACCTGCGTTCAACGTGAACCCGTCATCGTCGTCGAGGGCGACGGGCGTTGCGCCCACGGTGCCCGTGATACGGCGGTCCAGGTCCGCGAGCGCGTAGCCGACGCCGCCAAAGACGTACGGCGTGAACCGGGTGCCGTTACGGAAATTCCACACCGCATCCACATCGAAGGTGGTGAGATCGAGATCGATGTCACCGCCCGTCAGGCGCTTCACCTTGCTCGGGCTCTCGCCCACCGAGAGCTCCACGCCCAGCTGGTCGGTGAGGTGGTAGCCGTAACGCAGGCCGTAGGTGAAACTGTCATCGAGCTTCGGCGTCCGGCCGGTGATCGACCGATCCGTCACGTCGTCGCCGAACAGCGCGCCGGCGTAGACGCTCACTTCCTGCTTGCCGGCATCCTGCGCCAGGGCGGGGACCGCCTCGAACGCGAGCACACCCAACGCAACCGCTCCAGCAAGCCTCTGCAGATTCTTCATCTTCATTCTCCCGACACTTTCGTATGCATTGCGCCGTTGATCGGCGTGTACGCAACTTAAGTGGCGGGAACGCACTTGCGCGTCGGCCTCACGGATGAGCAAACGACGCGAGTTGGAACGATCGCATGCTACCTATATCGGAATAGCGCGATCTCCTCGTGGGGAGGCGTGGATTGTTGCGGAATCTTGTTCAGTGCCTGCGCAAAGCCGGCGCAGGCACCGTCGTTGATTGCGGCTCGAGGGCGGGCCGCACGCTGCGCCAGCGGCGGGCGTGCTGCTGTGATGGGTTCGGCTCCGCGGTGACTACAGCGAGCTGCAGCCAGGGCATCGAGGAGTCGGTGACGTAGAGCAGATTCAGTTTCGGCTTGCGCGTCGTCATGGAAACACCCTCCGGACCAGCTGGGTGCAAACATCCCACTGCGCAAGCCGCGCCCATAAGGCGTACCTGCCGACGCGCGATAGGTAACTCTACCCATTCGCGCGTGCGGCTCATCACGAATACCGCAACTGTGCGGGGCTCTTCAGAGGCCGAGCTCGCTGAGCCCGGGGTGATCCGCCGGACGCGGACCGGGTGCAGGCCAGTGAAACTTGCGGTCGCTCGCGGAAATCGGCACGTCGTTGATCGAGGCGTGTCGCAGGCGCATGAGGCCGCGTTCATCGAACTCCCAGTTCTCGTTGCCGTAGGAACGGAACCAGTGGTTCGAATCGTCATGCCACTCGTACGCGAAGCGCACGGCGATGCGGTTGGGACCGAACGCCCACACTTCCTTGATGAGGCGGTAGTCGAGCTCCTTCGCCCACTTGCGAGCGAGGAACGCTTCGATGGCGGCGCGGCCGGTGACGAACTCGGCGCGATTGCGCCAGACACTATCTTCCGTATAGGCCAGAGCGACTTTCTGTGGATTGCGACCGTTCCATGCGTCTTCGGCGCCGCGCACCTTCTGGGCCGCGGTTTCTGCAGTGAATGGGGGCAGTGGGGGTCGCGCTTCGGCGGGCATGATGGAACTTTCCTCTTCTTCAAAATGCGCCGGCCATATTAGCGCGACCACGAGCGTCAGGGGACCGCGCGGCCCTGCCGGTCCACTGCCGGTGCGCTGAGCGCTCAGGCGTGAGCGTGGGACGCGCGCGTGCGGGCAGCAAAGACGCCGCAAGACGTGGGGCTGGAGCAACACGTAACGTGAATCTGTCGCTCGAGACCGGACTTGCAAGTCGGTAGCCTCCTACGCTTGTTCTGGGCTGGCGAGTGGATCGTGTGTCACTAGAATGTGTGAGAATTTGGCGAGCAGCGGCAGGAGGCCTCGAAAAGCCGTGAGTGAGATGTGGAACAGACTGCTGAAGCAACTGGGGCGCGCGCCTCGTGCTCACTCCACGCCCGCAGACCAGCATCCTTATCGCGCAGTGTCTGTCGAACCGACGCGCGCATCCTGCCCGGCGGCGGTCGCTATTCGGGACAAGCGCTTCCTCACCCAGGAAGCGCCTACGCTTCCGCTGCCCATGTGCACGTGGCCGCTCAGCTGTCCGTGCAGGTTGAAGGCGCATGAGGACCGCCGGGCCCGCCCGCGGCGGGAAATGGGCGAGCACAAGGAGACGGAGAAGGTTCGCAAGGAACGGCGCGTGGGGGGCCGACGCGCCACGGATCGCTGAGAGTCAGGTGCGGCGGCTGAACACAGTAGCGGCGATGTCCGAGAGCCGCGCGCCAAAGAGGAACCCTGCCGCCCTAACCTAGTGCACCGCTATCAGTGCACCGCTATTTCCGCAGCCCCGCTCGCTGGCCGCGCATTCATGTTCACGCGGATCAGCGCCGCGCCAAGCACCGCTGAGACGGCAGCGAACCCCGCGCCAACGATAAACGCCACGTGATAGCCGCCATTCAGCGCCTCGACGGCTGGCGCCCCCGAGGCGAGCAGGCTTTTCGTCCTGCCAGCAGCCAGGCTCGCCAGCACCGCAAGCCCCAGCGACCCGCCCATCATGAACGCCGTGTTCACGACACCTGAGGCGAGCCCCGAATCCGCCTGCTTCACATCGTTCATCGCCGCCAGCAACAAGGGATTGAACGCGAT
>JBDZVF010000017.1:0-29886 GCA_040255575.1 Pseudomonadota bacterium
TGGAAGGTCGCCCGGTGAATCCCATCGACTGGTGGAGCCCGAAGTGGATTCAGGATCGGGTGACGCGGAAGCTCGATGCCGCAAAACAGGCTCAGTGAGATCGCTGTAATGCTCGGCGGCGCGCAATCGCGACCTCGCACGAGGGAGCGGGCGCTTGCGCGCGCGGCGGGTGATTTCGACGTCCTGAGCCATTCGGCCCGCAGCACTCGGGCGCGGCCGATGAGCGTCGCGGCCAACGAGTGGTACGGCCGACGAGCGTCGCGGGCCGACGAGCGTCGCGGCCAACGGCGTGACATAACGCGACTCATCCCGTAGTCACAAGCAGACAGGTTGCGTATGTGGGCTGTTTAGTCTCAGATATGGCTCATGTGCAGTAACCGACGAGATTCTTGCATGAGCTCCCTGAGACGATTTTCCGCGCTGGGTGCGACATTGATCGCTGCCGTGGCTCTCGAGGCATGTGGTGGCGGCGGCGGCGCGGAGGTGGCGAAATCGACACCGGGGTCCGGCGCCATCACCGTGAATCTCACGGATGGGCCGATCGACAGTGCGAGCGAGGTGAACATCGTGTTCACCGGCATCGAGCTGCATCAGGCCGGCGGCTCCACGGTGTCCATCGACTTCAGCGCGCCGAAATCCATCGATCTGCTGAAGCTCCAGAACGGCGTCACCGGAACGCTCACGCAAGATAGCGCCGTGCCTGCGGGCGACTACGACTGGATGCGACTCAAGGTTCTGGCGAGCAAGAACGCGCAGAGCGAGTCGTACATCAAGCTGCTCACTGGCGAGCAGTATCCGCTGTGGATACCGAGCGGCTCGGAGACGGGGCTCAAGCTCGTTCGGCCCTTCAAGGTCGCACAGGGCAGCATTACTCGCCTCGTCATCGATTTCGATCTGCGCAAGTCGATCACCGCCCCGCCAGGGCAGGATCCGAACTACATCATGCGACCGGCGCTGCGGCTGCTGGATGAGCTCCAGGTTGGCAAGATCGCGGCCACTGTGAATCTCGCGACGCTGGCAACCGCGCAGCTGGGGGCTGCCGCGCCCGTGTCCTCATGCAAGGCGGGTCTGTACCTCTTCGCGGGCGGAGCAGCGGTGCCCGACGACCAGGACGGAGATGCCGCGGATGGCGCCGACCCGATTGTCTATCAGCCCATTGAATACGATGGCGTCAATCCGTCTGTCACGGTCGAACTGCCGTTTGTGGAAGTTGGGACGTACACAGTCGCTGCAACGTGCAACTATGACGTCGATGTCGCTGATGCGAACGACTACAACGCTTCAGCCATTGAAGGGGCCGCGGGATTTGAAACGATGCATTGGACCACCGTCGGCGCCGTCGCGGTGAGTGCGAATAGCACCGCGACTATCTCGCTACCTTAAGCGGCTCCGCCGCCGGGAGCGCCCTGCGGGTGTCCCGCTCATGAAGCAATACGAGACGCCGCGGTGCTCGTGACCGCGGCGCCGAACGACGCGCGATCGCCCTGTCGGGCGTCGCGCGAATGCGCTGCGCCCGATGTTTGCTGTGTCTGTCACCGCCGCTGGCGTGTATGTTGCGGCCAATGGCGCAGGAGCATTCCTGCAACGAGCAGCCGGCCTGCAAAGTTCTCCTTCACCGCAGCGGTGACCACCATGAGCTACTACTTCGCCAAACAGCTTCGAGATCCTTTCGACAAGGCCATCGATCGTGTCACCGAAGCGCTGAAGTCCGCTGGCTTCGGCGTGCTGACGGATATCGACGTGAGCCGCACCCTGAAGCAGAAAATCAATGTGGATTTTCGACGCTACCGCATCCTGGGTGCATGCAATCCGAAGATGGCGCACAAGGCCTTGCAGGCAGAGGACAAGATCGGAACGATGTTACCCTGCAACGTCATCGTGCAAGAGCTCGACGGCGGCCTCGTGGAAGTTGCCGCGATCGATCCCGTCGCCTCCATGCAGGCGGTCGATAACCCAGGCCTTGCGCAGACAGCGCAAGCGGTCCGCGAGCAATTGAAAGATGTGATCGAAAGCTTGTAGCGATCGCCGGCACTCGCCAGCGTGGCCTGCTCGTGCTCTTCGGCGGCTTCGCGCGTCTTCCCTTGATTGCTGGTCCATGACGACACAGCCTGAACGGGCCGATTCAGGTGTGTATCGAATCAGCGACGTCACCTTAACAGGGGATACCCTGCTCAGCTGCAGCCGTGCATCCTCGGGGATGGAAGAGGTGGAGAAGGAGGTCAGGACGTGCCCACTCTGAAAGCTGTGGTGACCATGACGACGGCCCGCGGTTCGGGTTTCCATTGCGATGCCTGCCGTCAGCCGATCACGGCGAGCCAGGTGGAATGCCGATGTGCCGGTGAGCGGTTCCACCAGTGGTGCCACTATGTGAGATCGCTGGAGACCGGGCAGTCAACCGACCCCAAGGCGGAGATTGCTTAGAGCAGGGACGGGGCTCGTTCGCGATCGGTTTCGAGGGTCACGCGGTGGGGCGACGCGCCAAACATGCCGCTCCCCACCATCATCTGATGAAAGCCGTCGAGCCGCAGACGCCGCTCGGATTCCTCACACCACTTCGGTGTCGCAGACGAGTTGGTCTCGTTCCGCTGCTGGCGTGGGCTGTTCCTCCGGCGAACACAGAAGCTGAGCCAGAGCAGCGGTCAGGCGGTCGAAATCGACCGGCTTCATGTAGTGGCCGTCAAAACCATACGGCCCGCGGTTGCGCAGCTCGTGTTCCTCCAGGGCGGTCAGCGCGTAGATGGTGACGCCGGCCAGTGCCTGCATTTGGCGCAGTCGGGCGCAAACCGCGAGGCCATCCATGTCCGGCATGCAGACGTCGAGCAAGACGATTGCCGGACGAAACTCAGCCGCGATCTGCAGTGCCTCAGCGGCATCGGCAGCAGTTCGCACGGTGTAGCCGAAGAGCGATAGGTAAGCGGCGAGTGCTTCCCGGCAGTCGTCATTGTCGTCAACGATCAGTACGCGACGAGCGAGCAAGGTATCTACGTGTTCCTGCGACCCGGCCATAAGTAAAAGCGGGCGGTATTGTCCGATTCCCAAGACGCAACCTTCGTGCCGCGCCCCCGGGTGCTCAAGGAGCACGCAGCCGCGCAGTTGGTCAGCTGGGGGAGGGTAGAGCCTGGGCGCGCGCCAGTTGGGGCTCGGCGCGCGCCGGGCTCAATCGGTCGCAGAGGCGGCGGGCTCGCAGGTGATCAGCCCGGTCGGGTCACACCGCAGCCCGCCGCAGGCGCAACGCATTCCCGATGACAGAGACCGATGAGAAGCTCATGGCCACCGCCGCGATGAGCGGACTCAGCAGGATGCCCAGCACCGGGTACAAGACGCCGGCGGCGATCGGGATGCCCAGCGCGTTGTAGCCAAACGCGAACCCGAGGTTCTGCCAGATATTGCGCACGGTCGCGCGGCTCAGGTGGCGCGCGCGGACGATGCCGTTGAGATCGCCTTTGATCAGAGTGACCTGCGCGCTCTCCATGGCGATATCGGTCCCGGTGCCCATGGCGATACCCACGTTTGCGCGCGCGAGTGCGGGCGCATCGTTGATGCCGTCGCCTGCCATGGCCACGCGGCGGCCTTCCTTGAGGAGGCGCTCGATGACGTCGGCCTTGTCGGCCGGCTGAACTTCAGCGATGACTTCATCGATGTTCAACGTTTTGGCCACGGCTTCAGCCGTTCCGCGCGCATCACCCGTCAGCATGACGATGCGCAGTCCATCGGCGTGGAGGGCTCGAAGTGCAGCGGGCGTACTCTCCTTGATCGGGTCGCCTACCGCGATGGCCCCGGCGAGCGCGCCATCGACGGCCAGGAACATGACGGTTCGTCCACTGCCTCTCAGGGCCTCGACTTCTTTCTCGAGCGCAGAGATATCGGCGCCGACATCCTTCATGAGCGCCGCATTGCCGAGCGCGAGCGATCGGCCCTGATGCGATCCGGTTACGCCGCGTCCCGTAACGGACTGGAAGTCGGCGATGTCGAGCGGCGCGACCGAGCGCGCGTGGGCGCCGTCCACGATCGCGCGGGCGAGGGGGTGCTCACTCGGTCGCTCCAGTCCCGCAGCGAGCGCGAGCAGATCGGCTTCCTTCCACGGCTCGGTGGCAATCACGCGATCCAGCGCAGGCTTGCCGAGCGTAAGCGTCCCGGTCTTGTCCACCACGAGCGTGTCGATATCGCGAAGGGACTCGATCGCTTCCGCGTTTCGGAACAGCACGCCGAGCTGCGCACCGCGCCCGCTTGCCACCATGATCGAGATGGGCGTCGCGAGGCCGAGCGCGCACGGGCACGCGATGATGAGCACGGCCACGGCATTCACCAACGCGTAGGCGAGCTTCGGCTCGGGCCCCACGAACCACCAGATCACGAACGTGAGCACGGCGATCCCGATCACGGTCGGCACGAACCACGCGGCCACGTGATCCGCCAGGCGCTGCAGTGGCGCGCGACTACGCTGGGCTTGCGCGACGAGTGCGACGATGTGGGAGAGCAGGCTATCGGCGCCGACGCGCTCGGCCACGATCACCACAGAACCTGTCTGGTTGATGGTGGCGCCGACTACGCGGTCGCCCGGGCCTTTGTCGACCGGTAACGGCTCTCCGGTCAGCATCGACTCATTTATCGTGGACTTGCCTTCGAGAATGCTGCCGTCAACCGGCACTTTCTCACCGGGGCGAACGCGCACACGGTCACCGACAACGAGATGTTCCAGCGGAACGTCTTCGTCAGTGCCGTCTTCACGGATGCGCCGCGCGGTCTTCGGTGCGAGCCCGAGCAGTTGGCGGATGGCCATGCTCGTCTTGCCGCGTGCCACGAGCTCGAGCCATTCGCCGAGCAGCACGAGCGTAATGATGACGGCGGCCACCTCGAAGTACACACCGACCATTCCTTGCTCGTCGCGCATCTCTGGCGGAAAGAGGCCAGGCGCGAATGTGGCAAAGAGACTGTAAATGTAGGCCACGAGCACCCCGAGGCCTATGAGCGTGTACATGTTCGGGGAGCGGTTCACGATGCCGAGCCAGCCGCGCCGGTAGTACTCGGCTCCGGCCCACGCGACCACGGGGAGGGTCAGCACCAGTTCAGCGGCGCGAAGCAGACGCTCCGCTGCCAACGAAAGATGCAGGTCAATTACGTGTGGGAGCATCGCGATCAGCACGACTGGCAGGCTCAGCGCCGCGGAGATCCAGAAGCGGCGTTTCACCGAGCGCAGCTCGGTGTCGTCCTCGACCTCGGTTGGCATGACGGGCTCGAGGGCCATGCCGCAGATGGGGCAGGTGCCGGGCCCGACTTGCTGAATCTCGGGGTGCATGGGGCACGTGTAGATCGTTCCTGCCGACGCCGGCTCGTTGCTCGGCATGGCGGCAGAGGTGGCTGCGGCGTGCGCGTGCTGATGCGCAGAGTGCGCGTGAACGCCGACACGATGCCCATGTGCGGAGTGCGCGCCGCGGTCGGCATGATGGACGTGCTCGGAGAGCGCGCTGCCGTCGGCATGATGCCCGTGCGCGGAGTGCGCACCGCCATCCGTATCATGCCCGTGCGCGGAGAGCGCGCCGACCTCGGCACGATGCCCGTGCCCGGAGTGCCCGCTGCCCTCGGCGTGAGCGCCCGGCGAATGTTGGGCGCTGGCCTGTGGAGCCTTCGCCGCGCGGCGCTCACCGTGCTCATCGACGTAGCGCGAAGGATCGGCCTCGAATTTGGTGCGGCAGCCTGCGCAGCAGAAGGAGAACTTTCGACCTGCGTGCTCGGCGTGGTGCGGGCTGTCCGGCGAAACGCTCATGCCGCACACCGGATCTATGACCTTTCCCGGCGTACCGGTCGGCGTACCGGCGGCAGCGGCTCCACCTCCGCGCTCAGCTTTGGCAGCAGAGCAGCAGCTCTTCTTTCCGTCGATGGGGGTCATGTCAGCTCCTCGTCGCCCAGTGCTTTCAAGATCGGGCAATCCGCGGCACGGCCGTGCCCGGGGCAGGCGGCGATCAGGTCCGCAAGTCCCGTTCGCACCCGCTCGAGTTGTGCGATTCGCTCTTCCACGTCGCGCAGCTTCTCCTGCGCGGTGCGTTTCACTCGCGCGACGTCGCGCTTCTTCGAGAGCGCCAGGAGCTCGCGCACCTCCTTGAGCGTGAACCCGAGTGCCTGCGCGCGGCGGATGAAGCGCAGGCGGGCGACCTCCAGTTCGCTGTATCGGCGATAACCGGAGGCGAGCCGCGCCTTGGGCGCGAGAAGGCCGCCGCGCTCGTAGTAACGCACGGTGTCGATGCTGACGCCGGCGCGCTTGGCCAGGGTACCGATGCCGATGGAGTCCATACGCTCTCCTGATTTCCCGGTTCGCATCCTAAACTCTGGACCACGCTCCAGAGTCAAGCGGGCGGCCAGATTCAGGCCGGTAGCAGAGTAAGGCGGGTGGCCAGAGGCAAGTGGATGGCCGGGCAAGCGGGTGGGCTGGAATTTGGCTTCCCCGCTGCCGCAATACCCCTGCAATCGCCTACCGCGGCTATCACGGGCAGGCGTTCAGCGCGTCCCCTCGTCGCCTCGACTCTGCTGAGCGCTCGCTGCCTTGACCCACGGCCCGCAGTCCGGCTGGTTATCCGTGCAGAAGTCGGGCAATGAGCCGATGTCGAGTGGCTCGCCGAGGTACACGTGCCGCATGACTTTCCGATCGTACTCGAACCCTTCCACGCTCGAGAGAATCTGCTGACCGAGCGCCACGCTCTCACCGAAGCTGAAGTAGTTCATGACGGTCGTGGTCGGGCCTTTCGCGAAGTTGTGTCTCAGGCCCAGCGCGTGCCCCACCTCGTGAGCCACCAGGTAGCGCAACCGATCTTTCTGTTTCCTGAGAGGGTGGCCGTGCAGATCGTGTGCGTCAAGGAAGATGTGCGCGTGAAGAATCTCGCCGGTCAGGGGATCGGCCTGGATGTGCGACGTGGATGCGAAACTGCGATCCTCCACCCATTGCAGGACGTTGTATTTCACACTGGGTGCGCTCACGCCGCGAGGTGCATCGATGACGCGGATGAACTCGTGCCCTAGCACGCGGTTCCAGTAGAGCACCCCTTCGCGCACGGCCCCTCGGTAACGAACGGGTATCTCGGCTGACATCGCGAAGACGATCGGTTTGCGATTGTCGAATTTCGTGGCGTAGAGAATAGTGCGCCCGGACACTTGCTGAGGATACGTTTCATAGAACCCGAAATGATCGAGGTTTCGCAGCTCGAACGGCTCGAACTCGAGATTCGGCCGATAGGGGCTCAGGTAGTAGTAAACCGAGACGGGTTGCTTATCCGCGAGCGCATGCTGCTCGAACACCAGCATGGATTCGAGCCGTAGCACGCGCACGATCTCCTGCATGTGAAGACGCAGGAAGGAGTTGTCGAGCTGCTCCACCCGCCCGTAATAGTCCTCGCCGGTTCGATCTTCCTCGTTGGAGATCTTGTCGAACCCCGCGTTGAAGTCGAGCAGAAGCGCCTCTGACGTCTCGCCTAGTATCGGGATCGTAGCAAGGGGCTCGTCGGACGCGCCTGGATCACGCGCGTCCTCAATCATCTGGACCGCGCCGTTGCGCCGCTGGAACGCGACAATTCGGCTGCGACTCGTCGTGAAATCCTGCCAGCCGCCGCCGCGCTGCTCGTAGCTGACCTGGAGCAGGAACTTCTGCGTGAGGTTCACCTTCTCGAACGGCACGGTCGCAAGGGCGTCGGCCGGTTCTTGCATCGCTGGCTCAGCGGAAGCCACGACGACGGGGCTGTCCGCAGGCGCGGGCATCGGCGCCAGTGCGCTCCATGCCCCGAGGGTGGCAAGAACGAGTTTCTTCAACAGTGGCATGAAAGGTTTGCGCGGCATGTCGTGCATTCTCCAGCGTCGGCATGCGGGAGGGCAAACTGAGAGCGGTCGCCTGTTTTTCCGATGCGGTTCGCTCGCAGGTCACTCTGCGCGCCACGGGTTCATGACCTTCCTGCGGCCAATCGTCGATGAGATTTCAGAATAGGTTGGGCAGCTTTTCATTAGACTGCCGAGTCTGTACCGATTTCGACCGGAGAGGCAGCATGACCCGCATCGGTTCTCTTCTGGCGAGTGTGGCGGCCCTGGCCTTTGGCACAGTCGCGATGGCCGCGGAGGGCGACTGGTCGAAGGTGGATCAGGTTCTGGGCAGGAAGGGCGCGGAGCAGGCAGGCGGAGTTCATCGTTATGGCTTCCCGCGTTCCGACCTGAAAGTCACTGTGGATGGCGTTGCGATCAAGCCATCATTCGCGCTCGGTGGATGGGTGGCCTTCGAGCCAATGTCCTCGGGCGGCGCGATGCTGATGGGAGACCTGGTGCTCGCAGACACCGAGATCAACCCCGTGATGAAGAAGCTGCTGGACGAAGGCCTCGAAGTCAGCGCGATCCACAACCACCTCCTGCGCACTTCGGTGCCCGTTTTTTACATGCATGTGGGCGGCCACGGCGATCCAGTGAAACTCGCCGAGTCGGTTCGTTCAGCGCTCGCCTTGAGCAAGACGCCACTTGCCCAGTCTCCATCCTGAGCAGGAAGCAGAAAAGCCCTGAGCAGGAAGCAGAAAAGCCGTCACTAGGGTTCCGGCAATCAGCGCACGGAGACAGGTACCGAGCATCGCCGACGGCCGAGCGCTTAGAACCAGAAGCGCACGCCAGCGACTGCCTGGAAGTCACTCGGGTCTTCCCCTGCGGCTCGCACCAGATCCGCCGTTCGGCCGAACCGCCTAACCCAGGCGATCCCGACGTACGGCGCGATTTCGCGACGGATCTCGTACCGCAGCCGCAAGCCGATCTCCGCGTCGGAGAGGCCTGACATGACTCCTTTTCGAGGGTCGTCCTTTCCATAGAGGTTCAGCTCGATTTCGGGCTGCAGCATCAGCCGCTGCGAAAAGAGCAGTTCGTACTCGGCCTTGAATCGGGCTGCGGTCCGTCCGGCCTCGCCGAAGTAGGCCGTCGCCTCGACTTCGAAGAAATAAGGCGCGAGCCCCTGCACGCCCACCGCGAGCCAGTCGCGCGATGGCCCGGTTCCGAAGTCGTGCCGCACACCGGCCTGCGCGCTCCACCAGCGGCTGAAGATGCGATCCCACAGCAGCTCCATGCGAGCCTCTTCAGTGGTTCCCGCTTGCCGTTCGCCTTCGGTCTTGAGCCAGGCTTTGTTGTAGTCGCCGCCGTAGTAGGCCTGCGCGTCCCAGGCGAGTCCATCGCCCTCCTGGGTGTCGCGCCATTCGAACTGGTCGAACAGCGCCTTGCCGAAACCGGCGCGATCGTCCATCGCCATCGCCTCGACCATTTGTCGATACGACATCTTGTTCAGCCCAGTAGATGGGGGATCGGGCGGAACGTGCTCGAGCTCGCTCTGGGTCGGGCCATCGGACTCATGCTCAGCATGCTCATGCGGCGGAGTGGTTTCCGGCGGGGCGTGATCCGCGTGCTCGTGCGATTCAGACGTCGTCGGAGTGGGAGGTTGCGCGTGCTGGTGACCGCCTTGCTGCGCGAGGCGTTCAGACGTTGCCGCAGAGAGCGGTGTCTCATGCTGACGAACGCGCTCTGATGCGGGGGATTCAGGCATCGCGGGGGCTAGCGGTGTCTCGTGCTGGTGTACGCCCTCTTGCGCGAGCGATGCCGCGGGCCACGTGACAGCCAGCAGAAGCAGCGCGCCTCGAAGCGTTGCGCTCATGACCCATGGCCCTCCATCGGCATGCCTTCGTGCGCCACGACGACTTCGCGGAACATGCCGGCTTCCATGTGATAGAGCAGGTGGCAGTGATACGCCCAGCGGCCGAGCGCGTCGGCCGTGACCAGATAGCTCAAACGCTGGGCCGGCTGCACGGTCACCGTGTGCTTGCGTACGAGGAAGGTGCCGTCCTCCGCCTCCACTTCGCTCCACATTCCATGCAGATGGATCGGATGCGACATCATCGAGTCGTTCACCAGAACGATGCGCAGGCGCTCGCCGTGATTGAAGCGAAGCGGCTCGGATTCCGAGAACTTCTGGCCGTTGAAGGACCAGATGAAGCGCTCCATGTGCCCCGTGAGGTGCAACTCGATTTCGCGACCGGCGTCGCGGCGGTCGATGGGCCCGCCGAGCGTATGCAGGTCCGCATAGGTGAGGACGCGTCGGCCGTTGTTCCGCAGCCCCACGCCGGGGTCATCCAGCCGCGGGGAGGTCTGCATGGCAATCGAATCGACAGTCGGACCGAACTCGGCGTCCGCATGGCCGCCGTGAGTGGCGCCGCTCTCCTGGCCGCCCGCCGCGCCGGTGGCGTGCTGACTGTGGTCCATTCCCGGCATGGAATCAGCTTCCCCGCGGGGCGCCGAGCCGTGATCCATTCCTGCCATTGAGTCGGCTCCCTTGCGAGCCGCCGAGCCATGGCCCATGACCGCGCCCCCATGCACCATGCCCATGTCCGCCATCGTGAGCAACTGCACGGCATCGAGCGCGGGAATCTCCGCGCTCATTCCGGCGCGCGGCGCCAGCGTGCCGCGCGCGTACCCCAGGCGATCCATCGACTGCGCAAAAATCGTGTACGCCCGGTCTTCCTTCGGTTCGACCATGACATCGAGCACCTCGGCCGTGCCGATGCGGAACTCGTCGACCGTGACCGGCTCGAGGTCCTGCCCATCCGCCGCCACCACGGTGAGCTTCAGTCCGGGAATCCGTACATCGAAGAAGCTCATGGACGAGCCATTGATGACCCTCAGCCTCACGCGCTCACCCTTCTTGAACAGGGCCGTCCAGTTGTCCCGCGGTGTCGTGCCGTTCATGAGATAGGTGTAGGCGGCGCCGCCGACATCCGCGAGATCGGTGGGGTTCATGCGCATCTGCCCCCACATGCGGCGGTCCGCGACCGTTTCCTTCAACCCGTCGCGCCGAACGTCCGCGAGGAAGTCGCCCACTGTGCGCTTGTTGTAGTTGAAGTAGTCGCTCTGGCGCTTCAGCGTCGCGAAGAGATGGTGAGGATCCTCATCGGTCCAGTCGGACAGCAGGATGACGTGCTCGCGGTCGCTGCCATGTCGCTCCCCACCCGTTCGCTCGATGATGATCGGCCCATAGAGACCGGTTTGCTCCTGAAACGCCGAATGCGCGTGATACCAATAGGTTCCGTACTGATTCACCTTGAAGCGATAGGTGAACGTCTCGCCAGGTGCAATACCGGGGAAGCTGAGACCGGGCACGCCGTCCATGTCTGCCGGAAGAATAAATCCGTGCCAATGAATCGACGTGCGGGCGGGCAACCGGTTGGTGACACGCACCGTGACCACTTCACCCTGACGCATCCGCAAGAGCGGTGCGGGCACCTGCGCATTGATTGCGGTGGCGGTGCGCGCGCGCCCGGTGTAGTTGACCGGCGTCTCGGCAATCGTGAGGTGGAAATCGGGGCCAGTGAGAACGGCCGGGTTTCGCTCCTGCGCACCCCAGGAAGCATTTCGTAAAGACGTGAGAAGGAGAGCCCCACCGGCAACCCCCTGAACGAAGCGTCGCCGGGAGAGCGTCGGAGCCTTGAATCGGGCTATGCGATGAGACATGGGGCAAGAATCTTCCAATAGAAAGTGATTCCAGCACACTCCCGACGCCGCCCGGTCCGCACCGGACGGGACGCGGAGTCTGCAGTCTGGAGCGCACTCCAGAGTCAATATTTCTCGAGCCGCGGTAGCGCCAGCTCGCAGCAGCGTGCGCGGCTCAGATGAGTGGGGGCAGGCTCAGATGGGTGGGCGGAAGAAAGGAGTGGTCGGCTGCGCAGCGCGGGGCAGGCGATAGATGGAGATCGGCGGCAGACGGGAGACCTCCACGAAATCCGACGGGCCAAGGGGAAGCGCGGCCGGTGCGTGCGCGCAGGTGCAGGTGCACGCGCCCGCGCTACAGTGATGAGCCGTGTGCCCTTTCTGAGTCTGATGCGTCAGCGCTGGCCTGATGGCCGGCTTCGCGCTCATTGCCAGGTGTTCTGCTGTATCAGCCAGCAGGTGTTCTTCTGTATCAGTCGGGCCCGGCACACCCGCTTGCGCGTGATCGTGGCAATGCGCGGCCATGGCTGGCGTGGGCGTATTCATGGCTGCCGCCGCGGGCACGTGCAAGAGCCCTGCCGTAAGCAGATGGCAGAGAACAACCGCCCCGGTGACGACGCAGCGATAGAGAGAGCGCACGCGGGAAGCCTATCCGGACGCCGGAATCGGGGCAATCCGATTAATCGGTCATTTCGAGATGGCGTCGGCTCGGAACACCAAGGTGCCGGCTCAGGCATGGCCCGGGCGGTCGCCTCGTTCCGCGTTCGGCGTAGACTGCCTCTCTCTCGAGGTGTAGGCGAGGGGTCGCGGTCATGCGTCTGGCGGACTTCATCGAAGAGCACCTACCGGAAATCCTCGCCCAATGGGAGGCCTTCGCGATCGCGCACATCCCGGCCGCCAGCGGCCTCGATGCCCTCGAATTGCGAGACCACGCCCCGCTGATCCTGCAGGCCATTGCGACGGACCTGCGCACGCCGCAAACCCCGCAGCAGCAGAAGGCCAAGTCGGAAGGTCGCGCGCCGGTCATGGCCGACGCGCCCCAGACGGCCGCGCAGGCCCACGGAGCGATGCGCGCACGAAGCGGGTTCGATATCACCCAGATGGTGAGCGAATACCGCGCGCTGCGCGCGAGCGTGCTGCGTCTCTGGGCAGACTCACTTCGCAACGCCGAGCTCACTTCCGTGATAGGTGACCTGGTTCGTTTCAACGAGGCGATCGACCAGGCGATCGCAGAATCCGTCGCGTTGTTCAGTGAGGAGGTCGACCGGGGGCGCAACCTGTTCCTCGGCGTCCTCGGCCATGAGCTGCGAAACCCGCTGAACTCGATTCAGATGACTGCCCGGTATCTGGCGAAGGTGCACACGGACGATGTGATTTCCCAGGCGGCCAAGCGGCTGATCGATGGCGGTGCCCGCATGAAGGCGCTGCTCGATGATCTGCTCGAATACAGCCGCACGACGCTGGCGCTCGGCATTCCCATCAAGCCTGCCGAGGCGGATCTCGCCGAGATCTGTGCCAATGTTCTCGAGGAGATCAAGGCGCTGGAACCCGGCAACCTCGTGGAACTGCATGCGACAGGCGATCTTCATGGCTGCTGGGATGCGAAGCGCCTCCACCAGGTGCTGAGTAATTTGCTCCTGAACGCTCTCGCGTATCGCAGCCCGCAGAGCGCGGTACGGCTCGATGTCACAGGGGCTGAAGCCGATGTGACTTTCACGGTGACGAACAAGGGGCCCACGATCCCTTCCGACACCCTCGGCACGCTTTTCGAACCCCTCAAGCGTGGAGCGCCGCCGGCTGAGCCGGAGGGCAGCACGCACCTGGGTCTCGGACTTTTCGTCGCTCGAGAGATCGTCAAAGCGCATCGTGGCGGGATTCACGCGCGCTCGGGAGAAGGGGAGACGGTGTTTACCGTGTGCCTGCCGCGGAGGTAGCGGGGCCCGGCTGGACTGCGGTGCTGTTTCGGCTCGCGAGCGCGCGACGGGGCTATCGCACCATTGCGGCGCCGGTTCAAAACACCGCCGGTTCAACAGTTGCCGTGACGTCGCCTGCTTTCTCGGGTGCGCTACGTAGGATCCCGTTGGCTGCTAGCGACTGTTCCCAATGGCGGACCGTTCTGCCGGTTGCACAATCCTCGCATGTAGTTGCGCCGTGTGAGGGTTGACCCATGCGCTCGGAAAAAGCCTCTGGTCGGTACGGATCGTTACTGATCTCTTTGCACTGGCTCATGCTGCTGCTAATCGTGGCCGTCTACGCCTGCATTGAGCTGCGCGTGCTTTATCCACGGGGGAGCGAAATCCGCGAAGCGCTCAAGACGTGGCACTTCATGCTGGGGATGGCCATCTTTGCGCTGGTCTGGGTACGGCTGCTGGCCCGGTTCCTGCGGCCGGCGCCGGCCATCGTGCCCCAGCCGCCGCGTTGGCAACTGTTCGTGGCGCATCTCACCGAGTTCGCGATCTACGTGTTCATGCTCGTCATGCCGCTGCTGGGTTGGCTGATTCTGAGCGGCGAGGGCAAGCCGGTGCCCTTCTTCGGCATTGAGCTTCCCGCGCTCATCGGCGCGAACGAGGCGCTGGCGAAGCAGCTGGAAGAGGTTCACGAGACGATTGGCAACGTCGGTTACTTCCTGATCGGGATCCATGCCGCCGCCGCGTTGGCGCACCACTATCTCCATCACGACAACACGCTGCTGCGAATGTTGCCGTCGCGGTCGCGGGGGTGAGGGCTCGCGGGGGGTGACAGAGAAGGCTCCGCCACGCACGCCGCGCGGCGCACGCGGTACTGGCCGGGCGGCGCGTGTGCTGGCTGGGCGGGTTTAGGAACGAGCCGCGTCTTTCAACTTCTCGACTGTCCGAGAGTTGGTCTGGCCGCGCTTGAAACCGGTCAACCGCGCCTATTACGCCGCTTCGTCAACGTGAGCACTTCGACAGCCATTCATGTTGAGGAGCAGATCGCGCGCCATGGCCACGATGCGGGCAGCCGGCTCGGCAAGGATCTTGCGCATCAGGACGACATCGTGTGGAGAGCATTCCCCATGAACGAAGCAGAAGCAGCGTCGATCGAAAGGGCTTTCTGGCTGGCCGGAGCGGACGTTTATGAACGGCGCCTCGCGCCAGAGGCGATCATGGTGTTGCCGGGTTCAGCGGGCATTCTGACGCGCGCGGCCACGATCGAGGCGATACGGCAGTCGCCGCGCTGGGACGACGTCTCGTTCGAGTCGCTGCAGATCACTCGGCCGGCGCGGAATGTCGTGCTCCTGGCGTACGAAGGCACGGGTGAGCGCGACGGCGGGAAGACAGCGTACCGCGCACGTTGCAGCTCGATGTACGTCGAAAACGGCGAAGGAGAATGGTTGCTGGCTTTTCACCAGCAAACGCCGTTGTGATGTCCGGCGCTGCATACGTGCCGGGTTGACTTCGGCCCAGCCGATGACGAGGAGTCAGCGCTGCCGCGGATCGGACTCGCGCTTGTGGAGGACTTCGCCTTCGATCGTTTCACCGCGAGGAGCATCGGCACGCTGTGCCTCAGCGCGCTGCGCGTTGAGCTGCTCCTCCCACCGACGCCGGATGTGCCGGGTCTTCCACCATACGTAGAGGCCGATCACCAGCAAAGCGGCCAACACGATGACGAAGACGACGAACGAAATCGCCACCGCACCGATCAGCACGAGCGCTCCCGCTGCCACGGTCAGGATGCGCGTGAGGAGGCTCGGCAGGCCGCCGCGCTGGCGACCTCGTTGGAATGGGGGCGGAAGTCGGGGATCGTGCACTGAAACTCCGGGCGCGCGCCGCGCCGTTGTCGAACGGCTCACCATCATGCCCTAATCTTCGCGCCCCGTTCACGGCACAATTCCAGGCGGCTCCAGGCGGTGCTCGGATGTTTCCACGGGGACCGCGGATGTCGCAGGCGGGCGCAGATATTCAGGCGAACCGCGAATATGTTCCAGCTGAAGCGCGGATCCTCCGGCTGAAGCCCGAATGTTCCAGCCAGAGCGCGAATGTGGCATGAATACCGCTCGATCCATCCCCCTCTACCAGCGGCGCGGAGGCGTTTTGCGGCGATTTCTGCGGGCATGGTGGCTCACGGTGCTGTGCGCGTCGGCGCAGGCCGGTGACGCGCGCTATCTGGAGCTCGTTACGCCCGACTTCACCGTCATCAGCGGCGCAAGCGAAGCGCGCACGCGGGAGCTCGCCGCCCAGATCGGCATGTTTCGCAGTGTCGTGGAGCAATCTTTCGGCGTGAAGCTCACGTCCGCGATGCCGATGAGGATCTACGCCCTCAGCGCCGCGGATTGGAAACGCTACGCGCAACCCCGCACGGACGTGGCGGGCTATCTCGTGGCCCAGCCCTTCGCGAGCGATCTGATCTTCGACGCGGAAGAGCGCTCCGGCGGCGCTCACGAGCTCATGTTTCATGAGTACGTGCATTACGTTCTGCGAACGTTCTGGGTCGGCGAGGTTCCGGCGTTTCTCGATGAAGGGCTCGCAGAGGTGTTGAGCACGGCGCGGTTCGAAAGCGGCGCCGTCCGCATCGTTCCGCGGCAGGATCACATCCGTTTTCTTCGGCGCAACGAGTGGCTGCCGTTCGAGCGGCTCTTGCTAGTGAAGCGAAGCGATCCGGAGTACCTCGACCACGCGCTCGCGCCCGCCTTCTATGCTCAGGCGTGGGCCACCGTTTATTACGGCATGGCGGTGAAACCGGCATTCGGCCAGCGCATGACGGACTACGTGCGCGAGCTCAGTGCCGGCGGCTCGAATGTAGAAGCGGCCGAGCGACTCATCGGAGCCGTGAGCGCCGAGGCGAACCGGGAGATCGCCGGCTACATTCGAAAGCGGCGGCCGCTGCCGGCAACGCGGTTTCCGGCAACCGCCTCACCAGCAGCAGGCTTACCAGCAGCAGGCTCACCGACACCAGCCTTACCGACAGCAGGCTCACCGACAGCAGGCTCACCGACAGCAGCCTCGCCGGCAGCAGCCTCGCCGACAACGCGATCGTCGACAACGGGGCTACCCGCGTCTCCTGCAACGGGGTTACCTGCGTCGGGACCGGCAACACGTGTGCCGGGGGTGGCGCCCCCTTCGCTGGTGCACGTGCGGCTGCGAGCGTTATCCACCGACGAAGCCGCGCTATCGCTGGGTGAGCTGTTGCTGCGGGCTGCACCCGGCCAGCCGAGGGCGCGGGCGCTGTTCGAAGAGGCGCGAGCGCTGTTCGAAGAGGTGTTGGAGCGAAGCCCCGACTCGGCGCGTGCCCGGGTTGACGTCGCGTGGGCCTTCTTTCTTGCGGGAGACCGCGCCCAGGCAGCGCCAACTTTCGACGCGCTGACTCGCGCGCCCGATCTCGACGTCACCACGCGCGTGGCGCTCGCTCGCGGCTTGTTCCAGGTCGCCGCGGCGGAGAGCCAGGAGTCCGACGACGTGACTCCTGCCAATCGTGAGCGCTTCACCGTTGCGCGAACGATTTTCCAGGGCGCGCTGGAGGACGAGGCCAATCGATTCGAAGCGGTGAACGGTTACGTGCTCACATCCCTGGCGTTGGAGGATTACCCGGAGGGACTCATCGAGCTGGCCCAGGATGCATACCGGGTCGCACCCAGAAGCTCCGTACTTGCCGTGAGTTTGGCACTTCTTCACGAGCTGAAGGGCAGCAAAACGGCCGCGCGCAAGTACTGGCAGGATGCCGCCCGCAGCTCGCACACCGCGCCCATGCGCGCACGAGTGCAGAGGGCGCTCGACCGAAGCCCCGAGGAGTAGCTGCATGCGGCGCGCGCTCCCGAAGAACTGCACAACTGAGCTCGAGAGCGCTGCGAGCACGGGTGCGCTCGAAAGAAGCTCGGACAGTTCGCTGCCGCCTCGCTACTGGAGAGCAGTCTCAGCCTTCACTGCGCGAGCGAGTATCTCTTCAACCGGAAGGTCCCGATCCAGCTCGCCGCCGAACACCGTCCCGTATTTCCCGTCGCGGAGATTCCGCGCTGCCATCGCATAGGCCGTCTCGCTCAGAGGCAGGTAGTGCACTTCTTCTATCAGCCCCCGACCACGCTCGAAGAAGAACTCCATGAACGCGCGAACTTCAGGGCGGCTCGCGGAGCGCGCATTCACATAGATGAACAGCGGGCGGGACAGCGGCAGATAAGTCCTGTTGGCAACGTTCTCGAGTGCCGGCTGCACCGGCCCCGCGCCCGAGTCGATCGCAACCGCGCGCAGCCGCTGAGAGTTCGCCGCGTAGTAGGCGTATGGAAGATACCCAAGCGCATACGGATTCGTCGCGATCCCATGCGCGATGATCTTGTCGTCTTCGCTCCGCACGTAGTCGCTCCGGCTCGCACCTCGGCTGCCGACGATCACTTCGGTGAAGTAGTCGAACGTGCCTGAGTCCCCATCTGGTCCGAACAGCGCGAGCGGCTCATGAGGCCAGCTGGGGTCGAGATCGCTCCATCGCACGATTCGGCCTTGCGCGGCCGGCTCCCAGATGCGCCTGAGATCTGCGACCGTCAGCGACTTCACCCATGTGTTGCGCGGGTTCACGGCCACCGTCAACGCGTCGAACGCCACGGGCAGCTCCACGTACTGCACGCCGGCGGCCTCACAGCGTTGAATTTCCCTCTTCAGAATGGGGCGGGAAGCGTCCTGCAGGTCCGTCTCGCCACGGCAGAACTTGCGAAACCCGCCGGTCGTGCCGGAGATTCCGACGGTGATGCGCGCCATCCCGCGCTTGCGAACCTGGAACGCCTGCGCAACCGCCTCCGTCACCGGAAACATCGTGCTAGAGCCATCCACGCGCACCAGCGCCTGCGCCTGCACACCACCGGCCCAGGCAATGAGCACGGTGGCGGACACCAGCACAGCGGCAACCCTGTTGCGCCTCATGGCTTGGCAGAACCCCGCGGCAAACCTATTGCGCCTCATGTGTTGCGCATCACGACCCATCAGAAGTTGACGGTAATCGAAGCCGAGAACAACGTGCCCACGTCATACCGGTTGTAGTACACCTTGTTTCCGCCGCGCTCCTGGAACTCCCGGTACCCGCGCCCGAAAATGTTGCGCACTTCGAGCTTCGCTTCCATGTCCTGGCTGAACATCGAAAAGCCCTCGCGCGCCACGAAGTCCACCCGCAGTCCTGGCGATTCGTGAATGTCCGGCAGCCCGGAAGGGCCGCGGCTGGTCACGCGATCGCTTGCGTAGGAAAGCAGAACGGTCTGCTGCGACAAGCGGCCCACATCTTCGAGACCGAGCTGCAGGTTCACGAGGTGATCCGACTGCCCCGTCAGGTGACTGCCATCGGTGAAGAAGTTGGTCGCTGGCTGCGTCGTCGTGCCGAACACGCTCACCGTATCGTTCGCCCCGACTTTGATGTCCGAACTGGTGTACGTGTAGTTGCCAATCACCACCGCACGCCGTGACGCGAGGAACCCGCCATTGCCCGCCACGTCGAGATCGAAGTACTTCTGCGCTTCGAGCTCCGCGCCGTACAGAACGGCCTCCGGGGCGTTCGCGTAGCTCGTGACCGGAGTGTTGTCATTGAACCCGGTGAATGCCTCGATCGGCTTGTCGATCTTCTTGTAGAAGCCCGCAAACGAGAACCGCTGCTCCGGCGCGATGTACCACTCGTACCGCGCTTCCGCATTCACGAACTCGCTATCCACCAGCAGGGGATTGCCGCGGAATTGCCGATTGGTCTCCGGGTCGTAGTAGGTCTGGAACATCAGCTCGCGGAACTGCGGCCTGGCGATCGTTTTGGACGCGTTCAGCCGCACCTGCATGTCCTCCCGGATCCGATAGGTCAGCGTCGCCGAAGGCAGCACGTAGCTATTGTCCAGACTGGTGGACGCGCCGGAGTTGGTGAGCGTGTTGAACACCTGAAGCGGCGTCACGTCCTGCTCCCCGCGCTCGTAGCGAGCCCCGAGGCTGAGCTGCAGCGAGTCCGTCAATTCCGACTGCAGCTGCAGATAGCCGGCATTCGTGCGCAGGCGCGCGGTGAACGCGGGATCGGTCTCCGTCGTCTCGATCAGCCCAATACCGAAAGTATCGATGACGGGGCCGCTCAGCAGGAGATCCGGCCGCAGCAACCCAGCCGCACTCGGGAAGCTCGACGGCGCGACAATCTGGAACTCACGGCGGGTGGAGTCCCGCTCCGTATTCGTAAAGTCATAACCGACAGTCACCGTGAACCGCGGCGAAAACGCCGTGCTCACATCGAGCCCCGCTGACTTGAGCGTCTCATCGAGATCCGAGAAGGCCGCCTTCGCGTAGCCCGTCTGCCCGTTGTCCAGCCGATTGACGAAATAGGCGCCAGTTGGCGTCGCCGCCTGGTTGGTGCGCACGTACCCGATGTCGAGCTCGAACGGCGCTTCACGCTTGGACTTCGAATACGACGCCCGCGCGCCGAGCGTCACGGGATCGAGCTTGAACTCCCCCGTCAGCTGCGTGCTCAGCAACTGCCGCTCATACCAGCCCGTGCTCTGCTCGAGGTAGTCCGCGCCGGGCCGCTGGTTGTTCTGGTGGCCCTCCGCGAGACTCGTGCGGTTCAGCGTGTCGTGGATGTAGAGGTTGGTCCAACGCAGCTTGTTGCCGTCGCCGAACTCATAACCGAGCCCGAGCAGGCCGTTGGTGACGGCGCTGTTCCCCGTGGTGATGCGGCGGTAGTCCTTGTCGATGACCGAGAGATCGAAGCTGCCGGGCGTCTGTTCGAGACTGTCGGTCGTGCGCCATTTGTTGCTGAGACCCGCCGTGGCGATGAGGCCGAGCTGCGAATCGCCGGGCATCCAGGAGTTTCCTCCGGTGAACGCTCCCGAGAAGTTGGCCGGCGAGCCGCTGGACCTCTGCACCACGCCGTTGTCGGCGTTCACGAACTGCTTCGCGATCTCCCCGGAACTGACGGCGCCCGAGCTGAGGCGCTCGCCGCTCGCGAAGAAGTCGCGCAGCGCGGGCGGTGTGTTGCGGCTGCCATTGTCGTAGCCGAACCAGTCGGAATTACCGCCGCCGTGGTGGGTGTAGGCGAGATGGCCGGTCGTTTCGGTGTCGGCGGAGCTGCCGAGATTGACGGTGAAGAAGGGCGATTTGGGAATCGCGAGCGTGGTGAGGTTGATCACACCGCCGCCGAACTCGCCCGTGAAGTTGGGAGAGTACGTCTTCTGTACCAGCGATGATGCAACTACGTCTGTCGGAAAGAGATCGAGCGGGACCGCGCGGCGCAGAGGTTCCGGGCTCGGCAGCGGCGAGCCGTTGAGCAGGGCGAGGGAATAGCGATCGCCAAGACCGCGCACGTACACGAACCCGCTGCCGACCACGCTCAGACCGGTCACGCGGCTCAGGGCGCCGGCGATGTCGCCCTCGCCAGTTCTCGCGATGTCTTCGGTGGAGAGCAGCGAAATCACTTCAGGCGTGGATCGCTGGATGTCGCGGTCGCGAGTGCCGGTGATCACGACGCCGGGGATTGCGATGTCCACTTGCTCGCTGGCGTTGGCCGCGTCGGCGTTGGTGGCCGTGACGTCCGTGGCTGTGACATTGGCGGGCGTGACGTCGGCGGCCGTGACGTCGATGGCCGTGATCTTCGCGGGCGTGACGTTGGTGGCCGTGGCATTCGCGGTCATGGCGTTGGCGGCGTTGGCAGCGTTGGCATTGGCCGCGTTCGCGTCGGCCGCAGCTCCGGCGGCGGCAGCCGCGGCGGGTGTCTGTGCAAGTGAGCTTTGTGCGGAGACCGCTGTTGCGAACAACAGCACGCCCCAGGTGAATGGCTTGGCCATTGGTGTTCCTCTTTTAATCGCGGGCTTCAAGCGACGGCGGGCCGTGACCTCTCAGCCACGACCCGCCGTCTGCGCGCATGACAACCGTTACTGAGCGAGCGGGGGGAGCGACGTGCAGGCGGTGGCAGTCGTGCCGAAGTTCGCCGTCGCGGAGTTGCAGGTCCAACCCGCGTACCACGTGTCATTGGCATCCTTCACGGCGCCCACGTAGTTCGTGCTGTCGAACGCGGCATCCACCGTCTTCGGGTCCGTCGCAACGACGGCCGCCTCATTCGCGCCGTTCACGAACGTGTTGGCGAGCGTTGCGGTGAACGTGGAGCTGTTGTTGGTGCCCGCATCGAAGGCGGCCGCAACCTGTTCCGCCGTGACACCGCTGGAGCCCACGAACGGCTGCGGGGCACACTGCATCGCTACGGACTGGAACACCGGCGGCCCCACCTTGTCGGTGGCTGCGTCGGTGGTGAGGATGTTGGCGCCGTTGAGGCGCAGGCACGCCATCGGGCTCGTGACCACGCCGTTCACGAGCGTGGCATCGGCCTTGCCGCGGAAGAGCATGGCGGCGTTGTTGCCGGACGCCGGGTTCTTGTGGACGAACGTGAAGTTCGCAAGCTTCATGTACGTGCGCGGAGTCTGGTCTTCCAGCGCATTGGCGGAGTCGAGCTCGATCATCGAATCCGGCGCGCCGGAGGTCTTCTGCACGGCGATGACGTACTGGATGGTGCCGCGGTAGCCAGTGTCGAGATCGATGTTGTCGTCATCCGCCCCGGTGATCACGACGTGACGCATGTTCGCGCGGCCGCCGAAGTTCTCGAAGCCATCATCCGAGCTGTTGTGCGACTGGAAGTGATCGATCTTCGTGCCGCTGCCCACGCCACCGAGCGTGAGGGACTGCAGCTCGTTGTTGCCGGAGAGCACATAGCCCGAGTAGCGAATCTGCACGTAATCGATCGTGCCGCTGTTGTCGTCGGGCGTGGCGCCACCGAAATAGGCGGGGTCCACTGCGCCTTCGGTCTGGCGCTCGCAAGTGACCGTGCCCGGCGGGGCGTTGGTCGCCACCGTGCAATCCGTAACCGGTGCGCGGCCCAGCAGCACGACGCCGCCCCACTGGCCTTGTGAATCGTCGTTGACGAGACCGAGCACGTTGTCACGGCTCGTGAACACGATGGGCTGAGTTGCGGTGCCGGCCGCCTGAATGCGGTTACCTCGATTGACCACGAGCCAAGAGGTGCCCGTTTGAGCGAACACCACGACACCGGGACGGATCGTCAGCACGACTGGCGCATCGGCAGTGGGCGCAGCACCGCGGTCGAGGCCGACATCTACACGTCCGTTAAGTGCGTACAGCAGGCCGGGGATGCGTTCGAGCGTCGCGCTGGCGGTAAGGCGCGCCGGCAACGTGCACACACGATAGGTGCCAGTGGGCCCGGTGATTGTGCCGCCATCCGTGAGCCCGGCGGGATCCGCGATGGTTGGGCAGCCGGCTGCGGGCTGAACCACGGAAGGATCAGGCGTCGGAGTCGTGGGCGTGTTGGCAGGCGGATTGTTGATCGTAATGTTGCCTGCCTGCCCAGGCGATTCGATGTTGTCAGCTCCACAACCCGCAAGACTCGCGGCGATGACGCCTGCGACAACCCACCGTACCGTTCTCATTTATGTGCTCCTTCGCACTCAAGCTTTCAGAACGGTGGCGAGTCTGCGGAGCAAGTGTTGCAGGTACGTTGCAAACGGAGCGTCATATTCCCGTCACATTCAGTGACACTGCGTGCGCTCTTGTGAAGCACGCAATGTGTCAGTGAAGCGAAGTGAGCATCAGCGAGTGGTTTGCTACGGTACCAATGGTCAATCGCGCGGCTGGCGCGGGCGTGATGTTCTGCTGTCAGTAACAGCACTCCCAACAGCACGGACAGAGAGGATCAGCCATGAAGCGCAACAGCACTCTCACGATTGGTATTGCCGCGGGCCTCGCTGCCATCGCGGCACTCGCCGCTTACGCGCAGAAGAAGGCGGACAAGTACACGCTGAAGTCGCCCGGCGGCATCGCCTTTGCGGATTTCCGCGGCTACGAAGACTGGGCCGTGGTTTCGTCCGCCCGCACGGACGAGGTGATGAAGGTGATCGTCGCCAGCCCGACCATGATCAGGGCGTACAAAGCCGGTGCTCCGGGTGATGGCCAAGCCTTCCCGGAAGGCTCGAAGATCGTGAAGCTGCAATGGAAGCCGAAGAAGAGCACCGAAGCGCCCTTCGTCGTGGACGTGCCGGACGTGTTCACGCAGGCATTCGTGATCGAGAAAGACAGCAAGAGATTTCCGAAGAGCAACGGTGGGTGGGGCTATGCGCTGTTCAATTACGACGCTGCGACGGACCAGTTCACTGCCGATGCGACGACGCTAGCGGATTGTGGGAACGCGTGCCATGCGGCGGTGAAGGCGAGGGATTTCATTTTTCATCCGTTCCAGAGGCGGTGAGGGTGGTGGCGGCCTGGCCGGAGGAGGCGCGGCGGCGCGGGCGGCCGGGCAGCGAGCACATCGCGCGCCAAGGCGGACGGTTGGTCGGGCAGCGAGTGCATCGTGCGCCAAGGCGGACGGTTGGCTGTTGCGCTGTGGGACGCTGCTCACGAGTCGCGAGTTCAGGCGGCACTTCGACGATGTCTGCGAAGGGCACTGAGCCAACTACCCGCACGTCGATGTCGCTTCCGGCACGAGCTTTGCCATGCGCCACTGAGCCGAAGACAAAAGCGAGCGGAATCTGATTCGCCAGCGGCCGCAGCAGTTCGCGCAGCACGTCGGCGAGGCCGATGAGTTGCGCGCCGGCGAGCGGCAGCGCCTTGAGGTTTATTTGCGGTCATCGTGCGTTCTCCTTTCGATTGGAGACGAAGGAGCGGGATGATTCCGCGGGTTCTCCGAGGCGTATCGCTGCTCAGCGAATCGTGTGCCCTGCAGCGTCGACGCGCGGGCGTTCGCTGCAGCGGGAAATCGCAGGACTCAAGTGCAAGCGGCTTCTCTAGGATGGTCGTTGCGGAGCCAAATGCGATCACGTGAAATCTCACGCTCGTACGAATCGTTCTCTGATAGCGTTTTTCGCTCTCAAGCGGATTCACGGGTTACCTCCGCCCGGCGCCATAGAGTCAGAAATTTGCCCTTCGCGGGAGGGTCATTCAAACGGCTCGACGGCGCCTCTAAGCAAAGTTAGATTAGGTGCATACCCATAGAGATGAAGCTCGCCTGCTCGGAAAAAGGCCAACGACGTGCTTGAACGCGTGACGGCAACGAGTTTTATGAAGCGCTTGGGCAGTGGTCGCACGAAGCCGCCGCTCCTCGACTGCGAGAGGTCGAATGGAGAGCGCCTCGAAGTAGTCGCAAAGCTCTCCGGCAGTGGGTGTGGCCCACACGGTGTGGTGCGCGAAGCCATCATGGCAATGCTCGGCGCGGATCTGGGACTGCCGGTTCCCGAACCAGTGCTGGTGGGTCTGGTCGAGGGTTTTATCGAGGCCTTGCCGAAGGAACAAGCTGCTTTGGCCCATGAGCTTCGCTACAGCCTCTTACCAACCTTTGGCTGTTGCAGAATCCCGGCCGGATTCTCGGTTTGGTCCTCCGTCCGTGAGATCGCAGCACAGGCTATCGAGGCAGCCGGCGAGATCTTCGCGTTCGATGCCCTTACGCTGAATCCGGATCGACGGGTGTCAAACCCGAATTGCCAATGGAACGGCACCTCTTTTGCTATTTTCGACCATGAGATGGGGCTCGATGTGGCGACGGTTGGAACCGTGCTTCTGCCCGCACCTTGGCAGGCTGGGGGGCTGCATTCACTTATCCAGGGGCCGGGTGAGCACGTCCTGTATAAAGGCCTGCGGGGCCGGGCACCCTCCCTCACGCGTTTGGAAGCTGCCTGGAATGCGGTTGCCGCGACCCGTCTGCAGGAATACCGTGACGCACTACCGTCAGAGTGGCTGCCTCTTGTGGGACCGTCTTTGGAGCAGGCCATCCAGTATTTGAACACTCTCCGCAATCACGTCGATGAGGCGTTCGAACGCGTGAGGAGCGCTTTGGTATGAGTGAGCTTATCAGTTACACGTACACCGTCTTGAGATACGTCCACGATATAGCGACGGGTGAGTTCGTCAATGTCGGCGTCGTATTGTACGCGCCCCAGGAACCTTTCCTCGGCGTGAAAACCCGCTCCACGTACGGCAGGTTGTCTCGCGTATTTCCCGATATTGATGGGAACTCGTTCAAGCGGGCCATGGCGCATGTCGAAGCTTCGATCGCGAACACGGCCCGGATGATGAATGATCTGTTCCGTGAAAAGGAAGTCACCGCGCTGGAGTTGGCAACGAGGACCCTGGCAAACGACGACAGCTCACTGCAGTGGTCGCCGCTTGGCAGCGGAAGAACCCGCTCTCCCGCACAGGAACTCGAGCGCCTTTTCGACAAGTTCGTTTTGCGCTATGAGCATACAAAGGCGGTGTCGAGAACCGATGAAGAAGTGTGGAAGTCCTTTAGCCGCGCACTCGAGCGACGGCACGTGCTCCCACGGCTCAAGCAAAAGGAGATCGTCAGCGATGTCGATCGCATGACATTCCGTCACGCCTGGAAGAATGGGCAGTGGCATTGCCTCGAACCCGTTTCTTTCGATTTCGCCGAAGGAGAGCGCATCCACAACAAGGCGGTGCGATCGGTGGGGCAGATGCTCGCGTTGGCGAGCGCGCCCGAAAGGTTCAAGGTATATCTGCTAGTTGGCGAGCCCAAGCGCCCTGAATTGCAGGCCCACTATCATCGAGCGCTTCGTATTCTCGAGACGATGCCGGTCGCGAGCGAGATTGTGCACGAAGCGCAGGCGGACGAGTTTGCGGAGCGCATTGCCAATGACTTTACCGCGCATGACGCCGACGTCGGTCCCAAGCGGATGTGATGCGGCATAGGGCCGATGAAATCGCGTCAGTGCTGCTCGAACGCCTGGGTGACAGCGGGGCAGTCGCTCCGGCGCGGGCGGCGCAGGGAACGTGGTATGAGTGAGGAAAGATATGAGCGCGCTCATATATACGATCGGAGTCTCTGACAGACGCGCTGGAGCCCTATTGTCATAGTTAGCGATCGGCGCCGTGAATTTTGCGTCCCGTTGGCTCCTGCGAGCGAGTAGTGAGATCACCGACCGGCCGCACCGTCATTTCGAGCAGTTCCAGCCGGCTTGTCGCGATCGCGCTTGCACTCTCGCCGGGTTTCAGGCGCACTGCGCTCCAGCGCCGCAGCTCTTCGCCGCTCATCGTGCCGCCGCCCTCGGTGATGAACAACAATCGCAGTGCCCGAGCTGCAGGAATCTGGTGGCGAGCGCCGGGCTCGATTCGCCACGCATCCAGCGACAACCCTCGATGCGGAAAGACGCCGATGTGTCGGACCGACACCCCTTCTTCCGAGCTCGGCAGCCAGGGCAACGCGTCGGGTCGCATCACGATGGGCGTTTTGTATGCCGGCGGCGCGTACGACAGCTCTCCGCCGTTCACATGCAACCAGATCGCCTCGTACGCATCCCAGTTCCTGCGCCCCTCCGCGGCATCGCGCGTGAAGATGCCGCCTTCGAACCGGCCTTCCTTCTCCAGCTCCAGGCGGGCCTGCTTCACCCGATCGGGACCGATGAATCCCTGGCCGCTCGCGCCGCCGAACTGCAGCAGTATGACGATCCGATCGTCGCCGCCTTCCTGGGGTCCGTAGTGAGCGCTTTCCGGGAAATAGGCGATTTCGCCGCCTTCGACGAACAGGCCTTTCGCGATCGGGATGCGGCCTTCCAGGCAGAAGCGGACCTGGTCCCAGGGATGACGATGCCGCGGCGAGAAGAAGCTCTTCGGCTCCTTTGACATCACGAGCATGTAGTTGTCGGGACTGCCTTCCTCGCCCTCGAACAGCCGCTTGTGCGCCACTTCGCCACCGGCGCGCTGGGCGACCAGACTCTCGCCCCACGGCATTTGTGCGGCATGGATGATGTCCATTGCGTCAACTCCTCGTGGCTGCGGCCGCTTCGTCGCTCGCCGGCGCGGCTGTAGCTGCGGCCGCGGCCTCCCGCGCAGCGATGCGCCCAAACGTGAGCGCCCGCAGGACCGACGTGCCGGCCGGGTACTCGTTGTAGTACAGCCCGGTTACTTCGCCGGCGGCATGGAGCCCTTCGATCGCCGTGCCATCACGCCGCATCACGCGGGCCCGTGCATCGCTACGTATGCCACCGAAGGTGAAGGTGATCGCGCACGTCAGCGGGTAGCCGATGAACGGCCCGTTCTGGATCGGAGTTGCCCAGTTCGATTTCAGCGGATCGATACCGACGGCCGCCTTGCCGTCGCGGATCGTGCGATCCGTCGCGCCCGGCCGGATCGCCGCGTTGTACTGGCGCACCGTCGCGTCGAGCGCCGTCGGATCGAGGCCCAGTTTTCCCGCGAGCTCCGCGATAGTCGCGGCCTCGATGGGCGGCTGATCCGTCAGGATGATGTTGGCCACGTTCGGCCACTCGAGAATCGCCTTCTCGGCGATGAACCAGGCTTCCTGATTCTGGTTCGCCCAGATCTCGTAACCGAGCCGCTCGAACGTCGCGTCGAAGCTATCGGCGCCTTCATCGAAGAAGCGCCGCGCCTCGCGGTTCACGACGATGCCGAACGGATACGCGTACACCACGGCATCGGGCTTGGACGAACGCGTGTCGACCGGTTCGCCATGGAACATGTCAAACTGCCCGGCGAGCGCGGCTCCAAGCGGTTGGGTGAGCCGTATGCCGTCGCCGCGATTGTTCGCGAGCGTGGGCGCGATCAACGGCATCTGCGCGCCGCGCGGCCCCAGGTGTTCTCGCAGCAGATCGGGCGCGCCTTCGAATCCGCCGCAGGCGATCACCACCGCTCGTGCGGCGAGGTGCTTCTTGCCCTCGGGCGTACGCACGTGCACGCCGGTGACGCGGCCCGCCGCATCGGTACTGAGCGCGAGGGCTTCGGTTTCGTAGTGGATCGCCGCATTCGGCAAGTCGTCGATGACCTTCGCCAGTGTGTCCACGATCGCGACGCCGCCCGGCACCGGCATGGCGAGTCCACCGCCGGTATTACGATTGGCGAATGGCTGAGCGAAATAGATCCACGGCACCGCATGCTTGTCGAGGAAGTCGAATGTGGCAGGGACCTCGCTCGCGTAGACCCGGCAGTATTCGAGGTCGGCCTTGCCGCCGGAAACCCGTGCCATCGTCTCGATGAATGCGGGATCGAGGTGCCGGTCGGCCGTGATTCGCCACCAGCTGCTGGTCCAGCGCGTGGCGCCGCCGCGGCCTCCGCGCGTGGCGCGCTCCAGAACGGCGATGCGCGCGTCGCGCCCGACGCGGTCGGCATACGCAACGGCTGCCGACAATCCGCCGGCGCCGCAGCCGATTACTACCAGGTCGTAGATCATCGCTCGTCCTCCCCCGGGCCGACTTTGAACTCGACCTTGTTGCCCATATCGATCCACACACTCTTTACTTCGGTGTAGGCCTCGAGCGCTGCCGCGCCCATTTCGCGGCCGATGCCGCTGTGGGCGTAGCCGCCGAACGGCAGCGTGTGGCCGATGACGCGGTAGTTGTTGACCCAGATCGTGCCGGCGCGGATGCGATGGAGCAGGCGATGTGCGCGCCGAAGATCCTCCGTCCAGATGCCCGCGGCCAGGCCGTAGCGCGTATCGTTTGCGAGGCGCACGGCGTCGTCTTCACTCTCGAAGCGGATCATCGCGGCGACGGGGCCGAAGATCTCCTCGCGCGCGATGCGGCTTTCGGGGCTCACGTCGCGATAGACAGTGGGCGCGACGAAATAGCCCTGCCGTTCGAGCCGTTTGCCGCCGGTGATGCAGGGCAGGCCCTCGTCGCGGGCGATCGCAAAATAGGACAGCACCTTCTGCAACTGCGCGCGCGAGGCGAGCGGGCCGAGCTGGGTTGCCGGATCGAGCGGATCGCCGGGGACCATGCGGTTGCCGCGCTCTGCGAGCATCTCGCACACCCGCTCGTACACTGGCGCCTGCACCAGCACGCGGGACCCCGCCATGCAGGTCTGGCCGCCGGCGGCGAAGATGCCGGCCATCACACCGTTCACCGCGTTGTCGAGGTCGGCATCGGCGAAGATGATGTTGGGAGATTTGCCGCCCATCTCCAGTGTGACTCTGACGCTGCGCTTTGCGGCTTCTGATGCGATGGCCTGGCCGGTTGCGGTCGAGCCGGTGAAGGCGATCTTCGCGATGCCGGGATGCGCGACGAGTGCCGCGCCGGCGCCTGGGCCGCCGGTGACGACGTTGACTACGCCGTCGGGGATGCCTGCTTCGCGAATCAGGTCAGCGAGGAGCAGCGTGGAAGTTGGTGTGACTTCCGACGGCTTGATCACGATGGTGTTGCCGGCTGCGAGGGCGGGGAACAACTTCCAGCCGAGCAGACCGAGAGGGGTGTTCCATGGCGTGATGGCCGCGACTACGCCGACGGGTTCGCGCAGGGTGAAGGTCGTGAAATTGGGGCGAGAGGGCGGCGGCGTGGAGCCTGAGAGCGTTTCGGCGAGGCCGGCGAAGAAACGGCAGTCGTCGGCGACTGCGGTCAGTCCGGGGCGCATCTCGGAGATGAGTTTGCCGTTTTCCAGGATTTGCTGGGTGATGAGCGCTTCGGCGTCGCGCTCGATCAGGTCGGCGAGGCGAAAC
>JBDZVF010000416.1:0-5549 GCA_040255575.1 Pseudomonadota bacterium
GATCTGCTGAAGTGTGATCAGAAGCTGAACGAGCATCGCGGCTCGATCGGCCGAGACGCTGAAGGCGAGCGCCTCCAGGTTTTGAAGCAGCCTATCGCGAGCGCGTACGCGGTCCGTGTCTGCGGATGAACACTCGACCAGACGGAAAACGACTTCGGGGATTGTCGGCGGCGCTGTGTTGTTGAGTGCCTTGGTGAGGTAAAGGTCCGCGATTGCGTTCGCTAGATCAACATCGTTTGCCTGAACCGCGAGATGTGCTGCGCCGATCACCGCGGCCTGCGTCGGGAGGTCACGCAGCGCGGTCTCGTTTGACCGCAACTGTTGAACAGCTGGCAAAATAGACGAAGTCATCCCTGGAGGTGGCCCATAGATTTCTGCGAGTGGTAGGGCCGACAGGAGATTCTCCAGTGACGGCTCCTGCGCGAGGCGCTCGTAGATCTCGCGTACGTGCGCCTGAAAGGCTTCGTCAAATATCGGCAGTGGCTCGTCCCGTCTTGCGCCTTGCAGAATGGCGGGAAGCTGCGCCTGATTGATGAGCCCCTTGGTCCTGATCCATTCCTCGGCAGCGTTCAGCTTTGCGTCCCAACTTTCCAGGATATTGGTCGTTGGCATCTGCTTGATCGCAGCGTACACGCGGCTGAAAGCATCGGCGACCAGTATGCCAGGCTTGATCCACTCAGGTGACCATCGAGGCTCAGTCGACATCTCGCGATAGATCGAGAGGAAATATTCGTCACGTTTCTGTGCCATTGCCCACTTGAGCAAGTTCTCGTTTTTGTTTCCGGGAAGGCCGGCCGAACGGACGAAGAGGCCCGCGTGCGCCACTGCGCTGAGGCGCCTCCAGTAGACGGGTTGGTCTCGTGTGCGGTGGTCAAGGGCGAGACGAGCCGCGGCAAGCGTGAACACTGAGGCGAAGACTCTGGAGGTTTCGAGCAGCCTCTCCATATCGCCGATAAGGAGTTCGAGCAGCCGATCCCCCAGCGCAACTAGGCGCGTGTCTTTTGCAACTTGATCCGCGCAGATCTCGAAAGCGCCCACTAGAGAAAAGTGATCGCGCAGATCGAGGGTGCCTTCGATGGCGGCAACGGCGGTCTCCGATTGCCACGTCCTCAATTGCTCTCGCGGAACGAGTTCAGGTGATGCGAACGTGAGCAAGATGGACCTAAATCCTCGGACAGGGTCCGCCGCAAGCCTGAAGTTTCGCTCGGCTGCGAGCTCGTTGTTGATGAAGTCGGCGAGGGACTTCGATCCCCTATTTTCGGCAGCGAGGTGATTCCAATGGCGCGCGTCCTCCGGAAGGAACGCGCTCTCCGCGAGGTTGCCCTTACGCAGCGCGTCCCTTACTTTGTCGCCAAACTTCTCTGGGGACGATCCGATCAGGCTGACCAAGGTCCGAAAATCGTCGTATGCAAACGACTCCTTGCTGGCGATCGCGTGTGCTTCCTGGTGAGCTTGCTGTGTCAGCGTGTTGCTCCGGAGGATCGCTTCCAGCTGCATGAGTCTCTGTGAGCGATCATGAGACATGAGCGCCGCGTCTTCGAACCGAAATGATCGCTTTGCCGTGTGAATTACTGCGTCGCCATTCGACTCGAGGGTGAGGCTGCACTCAATCGAGATGTGATCGTCAGTCACGATGACTTTGGCATCGCGCCCGTAACTGGCTTCGCGGAACGCCTCGAAAAGCTTGTCCTGGTCTACGGTCACGGTTTCAGAGAGCTTCAATGGGCGCGTCGCAGCTAGGCCGTAACGGCGAACGAGCTGACCGTCGTCAAGGACGTTCGTCAGCACTTGCCTATCTAGTCTTCCTAGCGCGTAGACCAAGCTCATCCTTTCGTTTTCTTCCCGGTCATTCACGGAAGTATTCCGGCAGTCTGAGCAGCAGTTGCCGCACGTATTGGATCACTCCCTGATAGCGCTCTGGTTCCAGCGTGCGCAAATCTCTGAGGAAGGCGATTTCCGCCCACCGGTGGTATGCCGTGAGCGCTTCATCTCTTGTTATTTCAAGCGGCAACGCGAGGCTGGCAAACGCTACGCGCGTGACACTCTCTACCCACTCGGGCGGCGTTTCGTCACCCCACGCTGATACCCAGTCTATCGGCCTCGGTATGACGTAGAAGATCGCGTTGGAGAGATCTTCTGCGCGCTCAAGATCCGGTTCGTGGTTCCAGCTCTCAAGAAGTGCTCGCTTTGCACGGATGCTTAAAGATGCGAACCAAGGAACCTCCGCCGGGAAACGCAACAGCCCTCTGATGCGTACGAGGCTGATGCTGTCATTGATCGCCCGCAGCTCTGGGGACTGCAGCTCCCCGCTACGGTCCGCTGCGAGTCTGATTTCGTCAGCGTCTGCCGGTACGAGAGCGGCGCCGGCTTCCCTTAGTCGATGACGCAATGAGCGTCGTTCCGCGTCGGAGAGTACGCCCCGACCGTGCAGTTCTTCGATGAGGTCCAGGGACGTAGCGGATCTCGCGCGGGTTTGTTTTCGGTCCTCGGCGAACGGCTCCCGGTTTAGCGCGCGATCATCGAAAACGGCTACGTCGGCCGCATACAGATCGCCGAGCAGGTGAAGCGTTGACGATTCTTCCGGCAGATCGTCCTTTTCTGTTGTCGATGAGCGAGGGCCATAGAGGACCTTCGTCGCCGCCTGACCTGCCGACCGAATAGCAGACCGTATGTCGTCGATCACGCGGAATACTTCATCCGCGCGGTTCTCTGCGTCGACAAGCGAGATCGCTTCCTCTTTTACGTTTGAGTGTATGTAGACCGTATCGAACGCATTGACGAGCACCTCGAGCAGGCCAGTGGTCTGCAGGTAGACGAGGGCCAGGCTATCGACGTAGACCGGACGTTCTTTCTTGAGGGCAGCCGGTGAGGGCCAGCCTCGATCCTGGACCTGGAAATATTGCTCGGCACTTTCTCCTGTCGTCTCCTGGACCGCGCCAAGTGTTCTGAGTGTCTTCAGCAGTTCGTGCATATCCGTGAGCGTCCCCGCCCATGCCGACATGTCTGCATCGCGCGGATTGTCGAGCCCGATTCGATAAACGGGCGCCGGTCGAAGGACGTTGCCGTCGGTCGTTTCGGCTGCCTGCAGCAGGTCTGCTAGCTCGAAGCCGATTTGCTCGGCGAGCGGAGCACGGTTGAAACGCTGCACCTGAACCAGCTTGAGTCTCTGGCTGTTGATCAGCTCCAACACCTGCTTCGCCCGAACAATTCGAGACTTCTGCGTCTGCCGGATGCGGCGTCGAGCGGAAAAGAACTCGTAGAACAACCCTGCGGGTAGCACAACCTCGGGGAAGGCGGTCAGGACCTTCGGTAGGATGCCTAGCCAGCCCAGAACCATGAGACTCGAGATGTCGAACGCGATTCGGCGGACTTCCCCGATGCGCGTTGGAAGTCGGCGGCCGCTGAATAGGGGCACTACCGCGCGTTTGCGTGCGTCGGCGAGCCGAGCGTTGTTAACGAGATTTCCGAGGATCAGATCAACGATCGTCGACCGCAGCGCTGGGGCGGCGACTATGAGGGGTACATCTCCGTTGAGCACGATCTCATCGACCTTGCGGGTTCGTTCGTTCCAATCGAGTTGCTGCTTCAGGAGATCTTTGAGTTCGAACTGCCGAACGGGTCCGTCCGGACCGGAGAGGTCGAGCGCGCGCGTAAACCACTGCTGCGCTTCTGTCCCTTCATTTTCTAGCCCTTCCTCCATGAATATCGTGTAGGCCCCAATCAGGACGGCGGGGTCATTTTCGCCACGCGCGACTGCAGCCTTCACCAGATCGAGCATCGGGCCTTGGCTGGAGGCTTGTGCGATATGCGCGGCGCGGATCAGCTGGGGCCCGTCTTCGACATCGGCGTTTTCAAGAAGGTCCGCGAGCGGTCGGCCGAGGGCTTCCCAGTTACCCGTTTCAATCGCCAGGGCGATCTCGAGATTGACGTCGTGTGCCTTCCCCTTCTGACGGAAGTCCGCGACTCTGCTCAGGGCTTCCTGGAAACGTCCTTGCTGCAAGAGCAGCCATGCATAGCGTCGTGCGAGTTCATGATCATGTCGCTCGAGTTCGGGGTGCGATTCGATCAGTCTGGCGAAGTTTTCGGCATCTCCGGCGTTTGCGAACGCCGCGGCGGCGATGGCCAGATCCGAGAGGTCAGCGGTGCGATCAAATAGTTCTTTCGCGTACTGCGCAAGTGCGCGACGGTCGTCTTTGGCGATGAGCGCGCCTACGAGGGTACGTAGAGCATCAGTCGTTTTCGTTGTTTCGTAGGCACGTCGGTGCTCGGCAACGGGATCTGCGCCCTCTGCGGTCGCGATTGCGGCCTCGAGTCGTGCGACGGAGGTCGGGTCTAAGGTCTGGCGCTCAGTCTCGAAAAGGAGCCTCGCCGAAGTGGTGTCGCCAGCCCGCGCCAACGACTGAATTTCCAGCGCGACGATGCCAGCGCGGCTGAGGGAGGAGCGGTATCGTTCGCGGTACTTTGCAATCGTCGCTGCAACAGCGGCTGGCTTGTCTGCGTGCAGTCGAATGGTCAAGATCGCGCGCAACTCGGCATCATCCAGCCCGCCGATGTTTTCGCGCTTTTCAAGCCATGCTTGAAGCGGCCGGACGTCGAACTCTGGATCGAACGCTAGCACGAAGTGAACGTCGTGCACGGCCTTCGTCGGCTCGCGCATTCGTTCACGCAGCTGGGCCAAGGCGGGTGTTTTTCGATAGGGGTGCAGCAGAGTGCACCAAGTCAAATACGCGTGCGCGATCCCAGCGGTCTCAGTGAATCCCAACTCCTGCGCTGCTGGAATGAGTCGCTGAAAATCGGCGATCGCTCCGTCGAGTCGGGCCGCAAGGTCTGCCTCTTCGAGGATCGGCCGGAAGGGACGGACATCGATGGGTACGCCATCCAAGACGTAGTGCTGATCCGGCTTAGGAAGAACAGATGCCAGGCGAATCATTCCCCTCAGCACTAACAAAAAGGGGGAGTCGGTCAGCTGAGCGTCGTCCACCACTTCAAGAGCGACACGGGCGCGCTCAACGTCCCCTCGCCGCAGATGGATCTGAGCGACGAGGATCGCACCGAAGGGCGTGAGTTGGGACATATCGATCCGACGCTCATTTATAAACTCGATGGCGACGTCGTCGCCTTTGTTTCGAGAGAGCAACGAGAGCACGGTCGATTGCGAGTCGCTGTCGGTCTCGTCGCGCAACAGTCGAACGGCGTCATCAACATCTCCGCGAGCTTCAGCTATCCGCGCGCGGGCGGGCAGGTCGGAATCCGGTCCTTGCAGAGTGGCTCCAGCTTGGAGCAACCGGTCAGCCTCCGCTGGGCGGCCGGTCAGTGCAGCTGCCCGGGCAGCCCGCAGAAAGATGCGCCGGGCCAGAGCAGGGGAAACTCGGCCAGCTCCCATGTCCAGCAGTTCCTGAGCCAGTCCGCCGAACTGGTCGGCGTTCCCTGATTCTGGAAAGGCAGTCCGTTGCAGCGCACGCCGATAACGCTGCGCCATGTCGCGGTCCAGGGCGGCGGCGACTTCGGGGTCGGCTGCTCGCAGTATCGGCGGTCCGTGACCGAAGCCG
>JBDZVF010000417.1:0-5528 GCA_040255575.1 Pseudomonadota bacterium
GATACAGCACCTTGTCTGCCGTTCGGCACTTCTGGTTGTGTTCCTGCAATACGGCTTCGAGCGCCCGCTCCGACGAGCGCAGTGCCTTCTCCGCTTCCGCACGCGCGGCCGCGCCCCGCGAAACATCGAAAGACTTGGCTTCCTCATCCGCAAATCGCAGCCGCGCTTCAAGGTCGAACTGCGGCCACTGCGCATGCACTGCCGAAAGCGCGTTCTCGGCGCCGATCATCGCCTGCTGCGCCTCGTCCTTCTGCGCGGCGAGCTGGGTGATGGCCAGCACGATATCGGCCTGCCGGCGCCCGAGATCGCCCTTCTCTCTATTCAGCGCAGCCATGCGCTCGATCAGCTCCGCCTCCTGTGTCCTGAGCTTGTGGAGCTGCTCGTCGAGCGAGCGATGCGCAGTGGTATCGAGCTGCGAGAGCAACAGCTCGTTGCGCTGAATCTCACGATGCAGATCCAACACGGATTGCAGAGCGTTGGCGTACCCGAACGGGCCCACCAGGTCCACCGCCTCGAGCAGCCGCTGGCTCTCCTGCATGAGGTTGTTGGCCTCGTTCCGATCCTGCAGCAGCTTGTTCAGCTCGAGCCGCTTGGCCTGCAACGCCCGCTCGCGAGCGGCTGCGCCGAACACGAGGTCCGAATCCGGCAGGTCGCAGCGATACATGCGGTAGCTGCCCGAACCCAGGCCGTCCATCGTTACGCCGCGGGCCGTGCGCCGCAGTTCCTGTGCGCTGCCGACACGCAGCACCTGCCCATAACTTGCAGTCAGGTACGCCTGAGCCACGGCATGGCTGAACCGAAGCACGTGAACGATCGAGTCTTCCGGCAGCTTCGTGCGGGACGCATCCCGCAAGGCCTTCTCGCCCTGAATCACGCTCGCCGCGTTGTCACGCCCCGGCAAGGAACGCACGATGCGAATGGCCTCGGCCTCGTGCTCCGAATCCACCAGAATCGAGAACCGCGCGCCGCGCAGATAGCCTTCGATGGCCATCTGCCAGCGCGGATCGGTCACTTCGATGTGATCGCACAGAACGCGAGCATCCGCTCGCGGACACTGGGCGCGGATAGCCGCGAGCGCTCGCTCCACGAACGGCGGATAGACCGACTGTTTCGCTTCGAGCCGGGAAACCTCCTGCTTCTTCTGCTCGTACTGCGCGGTGACCTGGTCGTACCGCATGCGCCGGCGGTGGTGCAGCCCTGCGACGGCGTCGCGCCGGCTTTCGGAGGTCGACTCGCGCTTCTTCCAGAATTCGAAGAGCTCGGAGTGCGCCCGCTCGGCCGCGCGCGCGTCGTCCAGATGCCTCTCGAGGCGCGCAATGTCGTGGGTCAGGTCTTTCTGAAGCACGTCGGAGATGGCGAGCTCTCCAATGCGCTCCGTCTCACACACCTGCTTCAAACGTTGCTGCAGATCCATGCCGACGATGTGCGGCAGATCCGAAACCACAGCCGGCGTAGCGGCGAGCGTGGTGAGCTCGCGGGCGGCCCGCAGGTTGTCCTGCATCTTTCGATCCTGCAGGAGCAGTTCCTGCGCGGAGCCGGCGACCAGACCGTCCAGTCGCTTGCGCACGGCCTCGAGCGAGTCCTTCTGCTGTAGAGCGGGGATGCCCTGCCGCTGCGCCTCCAGGCTGATGAGCGTGCGCCGGCTCTGCTCGTGCCGCTCGGTCGTGAGCCGGAGCTCGGAGTCTTTTTCCTCGAGCGTGCGCGCGATGCCGTCGCGTTCATCGCAGGAACCCAGGTACTGCTTCTGCAATCCGTTGAACTTCGCTTTCGCTTCCGTGTAGCCCAGCGTCTGCAGCTCGGCCCAGCGCTCGAGGTATTGCTGGGCGTGCTGACCCGCCTGCTCCAGGAGCTGAGCGCTTTCCTTCAACGTCTGCGCCTCACGCTCCATCGAATGGATCGTCTTGAGCTGTCCGGACACGGAGCGGATGGCTTCGCCCAGATCCTTCCGTTCGAGCACCTCGTCGGCCACGAACTCGTTGATGCCGCTCACCGGTTTGTAAGCCATGAAGCGGGAGAACGCCCGCGCCGCCGCCATGGCCTCGCGCTCGGTCACCGAATCCCGCTTGCCGCGCAGGGCGGCGTAGAGACGCCTGAGATACGCCCGCTTCTGGTCATAGCGCTCGACGGCGCGCTTGCCGTGCCGGCGAATCAGCTCGCTCTGGAGATTTTCCAGCAGCACGACGTGCCGGTCTCCGCCGCGGTCCGTGACGAAGGTGTCGAGATCGAGCTCGACGGAGGGCAGCACGAAGAACGTCAGCTGATCCTCGCGAGCAAGCGGCTGCTTGCCGGACTGATCGAGATACGCCCGCACGGCCACTATCGCGGTGAAGGGCTCCGCCGTCTCACCCTGCGTGGGATTGAAGATTGCAGCGACATAGCCGTCCGTCGCTTCCGTTCTCGCGTAACTGCCATCGTCACAGCCGAGCACGTATGACGCGAGCGTGCGCACGCGCTTGCCGCCGCGGCCGCGCTGGGTGGTTTCTTCCTGCCCTGGGTTGTAGTGAAACAGGTTCTCGTGGGCCGCGGTCATCACTGTCTGGATGGCATCCGCCGCGGTGGTCTTTCCGGAACCGTTCGCGCCGGACAGAAGATTCACGGGGCCGAGCTCGAACTCGCCATGCGGGATGTTGCCCCAGTTCACGAACACGACACGCTTAAGGAACATCTTCGCTCTCCGGCGCCGCGGCTGCCGCAGCGTCTGTTTCGTCCGCGCCCGTCGCGCCCTCGGGCGCAGCCTGCAATGCCTCGATCGCCTCCCGGCTCACGAAATCCACGATCATCGGGTGAATCTTCAGCCAGGCTTCCGAGCGCTCGACGTCATCGTCCTCGCGGTAATCGATGAGTCGCAGCCTTCGCAGGCGCTGGAATACGCGCTTTCGCTCCGTCGCCTTCTCGGGAAGGCTTCGGCTCAGCCAGTTCTTCATCGCGAGGCTCACGGCTTCAAACGGCTCGATGGCGTAGCCGCTCTCGTCGATCTTGCCTTCGCGCAGGGCTTTGTCGTATTGCGCGCGCAGTACCAGGATCAGCGCGACTTCATGCTGAGACAGGCGCGCGCGCAAGCCACCGCCGAAGGCCTGATCCTCGGTGGAATCGCTCATGGGCGTGCGGCTGCCCGGCGGATATAGCCTCACGTACTCGAAGCGTCGGTCGTGATAGAGACGAATACCGTAAAGCGCGAGCGCTTCGGTCACGATCTCCTCCAGCCGCACGAATCGGTCGTACAGCTCGCGTTCCGTCTGCGATTCCTCGCGTGTGAGCACGCCGTAGTTCAGGAGACGAATGAGCAATTCCTGCAATGCCTCCAGGGACACCCCTGCGGGGCGCAGGCGGCCCTCTATGTATTCATTCAGATTCATGTGCTTTCCATCAGGACGGCGGTCGCGCTCGGCTCGTCCGAAGCCTCGCGGGTCGATGGCGCCGGCGGCGGCAGCACTTCGACCACACGAATGACGAACTCGTCAGTTCCGGCGTAATAGTCATTGTGGGTGCGGTTTCCCGTTTCCTGCACCTCGAAGCGGAAGCCCGGATGCGAGCTGTTCGAGGCACCCACCTCGATAACATGCGCGGCGTACAGGAGCTCACGCGCATCCCGTATCGGTAGCGATGTGGTACGGATCTCGTGGCCGCCGGCGAGCGCATTCACCAGGTATTCGTAGATCTGCCGGTTGTTCATGCCGAATGCGCGTTCGAGCGCCCGCTCCACGAACAGGCGCCGGCGCGCTTGCGGATCGTCCTCTGCCGGCTTCTCGGCCCGTGTCTCGACACGCCGTTTGCGCGCCGTGTTGTACAGGCGGAGATGGTCCGGGTCGACGAAGCCCACATCGAGCACGGTGAGATGCTCCGCGACGCGTGCAAATTGCGTGTTCTGCTCCTCTTCCGGCAGCTGGGCAAGGGCAGCGAAGCCGTCGAGCAGAGCGTGCTGACTCGCGTCGGTGAAGCTCAGTTGCCTGAGCAGAATGTCGGCGCGTCGAGTGAATCCATGCAGTGCCTGCCGGAGAGCGGGCAGCATGACCTCGGCAGCGCTGTGGATGCGGCTTTCGATCTGATCCAGCAGGGTGAGGTAGGCCGAGCGGCGGCCATCCGGAATCAGCTCGGGCGCGAGACGGCGCAGTTCTTTCTCCACGTCGCGCTTCACGTCGGTACGCTGCGCGCGGGCGCGCCTCAGGAGGCCCTCCAGCTCCTCACGATATTTGACGACGCTGTCTTCGGAGAAGCGCAGCGCCAGGTCGGGCATGAAGCGCTTTTCCATGAACTCGAAGAACTCTTCGCTCGCTCGGTGCACGAGCTGCTGCGCTTCGACTTCGCGTACGAGTTGTCGCTTGCGCTCTTCGAGCTCGGCAATGACGTCGGAAAAATCCGAGACGATCCGCTCGGAGTATTCATAGGCGTCCAGCAGGTCATAGACCTCGTGCTTGTCGAGGAACGAGCGTAGCGCGCTGCAGGTGTTCCGCGTGTTCCGATGGCGGGTGCGAAAGCGCGCGCCCTCGATCTCCTCCATCGGCTGCGTGAAGAGCCGGCCGATGCGCGAGAAGCTGTAGGTGCTCGTGAGCGTGACTTCGTCGGCATGCAATTCGAGCCAGCCATGCTGAAGCAGGAGGTTCAGCATCCAGTTCGCCTGCTCGCGCTCGGTGCGCACCGGCATGGCCGTGTCGTCCTCGCCATCTTCGAGCGCCGGGGTGCGCGTGATGGCTTCTTCGAACGCCTCGATCACGAGGTCGCGGTCGACGACGCGGCTGTACTCCGAAAGCGAGCTGTAGAAGCGGGCATAGAGCGAGCGGAGGCAGGCGACGACTTGTTCCCGGTATTTTCCTGTGAGCGGACGGAAGAAGTGCAGGCGGTCGGCAGTGAACAGCATCGACTGTGGGTTCCTTCTTTCAGGCGGCTGGCCTGGCCCTGGACGAATCGCTCAGGAGTCCCGTGGGTCACAGTGTTCCGCGGGAGTCTCGGGTGGCTCGCGATTTTGGCCCATCGAGGCCCGGTTGTCTGGAAAATGTCGGCATCCGGAACCCATTGCACTGTCGGTACTTCAATCGGGCATGCCCTCGGCCGTCATCCGTTATTTTGCCTATGAGCCTGACCGGCGGGAGCTGACGATCACCTTCCAATCCGGTCGGCGATATGTGTACGAGGGGGTGCCGCCGGAGGTTCATGAGGCCCTGAAGGGCGCCTTCTCCAGGGGGGAGTTCTTCAATGAGCACATCCGGGACCGGTTCCGGTTCCGGCGGGAGGGGAGTTAGTCACTGCGCGGGGCGCCGGTTCGCGCGGGGCGCCGGTTCGCGCGGCGCGCCGGCTGATGGGTGCTCTTTGGGCTGCGCAGATGCGCGGCGCCTGAACTTCGGCTTTGCTATTGCTTTTCCGCTTCAGTTGCTGAAATCGAAGATCGCTTCCTCTTTCTTCGGCCTCTGCATGCCCTGCTCGAAGTATTTCTCCCAGAGCTGCGCCCAGGGTCGCTGGAACATATCCAGCGCCTCGTACTCGATCGTCTCGCCTGGCGCCACAGCTGTGGGCACGCCCTTCACGGGGAAGAT
>JBDZVF010000418.1:0-5527 GCA_040255575.1 Pseudomonadota bacterium
CGCAAACGCGATTTATTCCGCGCCAGAAGCGCTGGTACAACCTGTCGACGCACTTTCCGTGGATCGGCATGCGTACCGCGCAGCTCGATGGCGCGCATGTCGAATACATGCGCGGCATCTCGAACCCGATCGGCGTGAAGATCGGCGCCGCCATGGATGACGCCTGGCTGCAGGGGCTCGTCACCACGCTGAATCCGCAGAACCAGCCGGGCCGGCTCACACTCATCCACCGCTTTGGCGCGAAGGAGGTGGAGAAATGCCTGCCGCGCATGATCGAAGCGGTCCGCCAGACCGGGCATCAGGTGCTGTGGGTCTGCGATCCCATGCACGGCAATACCGAGACGAGCACCGGCGGCCTGAAGACACGCCGCTTCGAGAACATCCTGCGTGAGCTCGAGTTGTCGTTCCAGATTCATGCGGAGTGCGGCTCGCATCTGGGCGGCGTGCACATCGAGCTCACGGGCGACAACGTCACCGAATGCACTGGCGGAGCGCGCGGTCTCACCGACACGGATCTGCAGCGTGCCTACCGCTCAACGGTCGATCCACGCCTGAATCACGAGCAGGCGCTCGAGCTTGCGTTACTTATCGCAGAGAACAGCCAGAACCGCAGAGCGGTGAAGGCTCCGTAGCAGGTTTCCGGCGGCATGTTTATCCTGCCGCCATCTCCACTGAGGTCGTCTAGATTTGAATACATCGCTCAAGATCGGCGCGCCGGTTCCGGCGGAACATCAGCAGATCCTCTCTCCCGAGGCACTGGATTTCATCGCTGCTCTCAACGAGCAGTTCGGCGCGCGCGTTCCGGCGCTGCTGAAGGCGCGTGAGGAGCGCCAGAGGCGTCTCGACGCCGGGGAGCTGCCGGACTTCCTGCCGGAAACGAAGTCGATCCGCGAGTCGGACTGGACCGTGGCGCCGATCCCGAAGGATCTGCAGGATCGTCGCGTCGAGATCACCGGCCCCACCGATCGCAAGATGATCATCAACGCGCTCAACTCCGGCGCGAAGGTGTTCATGGCCGATTGCGAAGACTCGATGTCACCGACGTGGGAGAACGTCGTCGGTGGCCAGACGAACCTGCGTGACGCCGTTCGCCGCACCATCGAGCTCGTGAACGAGCAGGGCAAGGTGTATCGGCTGAACAGCCAGACGGCGGTGCTGCTCGTCCGCCCGCGTGGCTGGCATCTCTACGAGAAGCACATCACCCAGAACGGCCAGCAGGTGCCGGGTGCGTTCGTGGACTTCGGCCTGTATTTCTTCCACAACGCGAAAGAAGCCCTGGCCCGTGGCACGGGCCCGTACTTCTACCTGCCCAAGATGGAGAGCCATCTGGAAGCGCGCCTCTGGGCCGAAGTGTTCGACTTCTCCGAGAAGCGCCTCGGCGTGCCGCACGGCTCGATCAAGGCGACGGTGCTGATCGAGACCATCCTCGCCGCGTTCGAGATGGACGAGATCCTCTACGAGCTGCGCGACTACATCGCCGGCCTCAACTGCGGGCGCTGGGACTACATCTTCAGCTTCATCAAGAAGTTCGCCAAACGGCCGGATTTCGTGCTGCCGGATCGCGCGCTCGTCACGATGACCACGCACTTCCTGCGCTCGTATTCGCTCCTGTGCATCAAGACGTGCCATCGCCGTGGTGCGTTCGCGATGGGCGGCATGGCCCCGCAGATCCCGATCAAGAACGACCCGAAGGCGAACGAGATCGCCCTCAGCAAGGTGCGCGCGGACAAGGAGCGCGAAGCGACCGACGGCCACGACGGCACGTGGGTCGCGCACCCGGGCCTCGTGCCGATTGCGCGCGAAGTGTTCGATCGGCACATGCAGTCGCCGAACCAGGTGCATCGCAAGCGCGAGGACGTGAACGTCACCGCGAAGGATCTCCTGCATATCCCGGAAGGCAAGATCACCGTCGACGGCCTGCGCATGAACGTGAGCGTGAGCCTGCAGTACATGGCGGCCTGGCTCGCCGGCAACGGCTGCGTGCCCATCAACAACCTGATGGAAGACGCGGCGACCGCCGAAATCTCGCGCGCGCAGATCTGGCAGTGGATCCGCCATCCCAAGGGCGTGCTCGAGGACTGCCGCAAGGTGACCGCCGAGATGTTTCGCTCGATGCTCGAGGAAGAGCGGGTGAAGATGAACGGCGCGGGCCATCCGTATTCGGGCACGCCGTACTACGACCAGGCGGCGAAGCTGCTGGATGAGATCACGACGGCCGAAGACTTCCCGACGTTCCTCACGCTCGCGGCGTATCGCAACCTCGACTGACCTTGTAGGCTTGTCGGCATGACGCGCTGAGGGCAGGAGCCTCTTCATGCAGTACGAGCACATCAAGGTCCCGGCCGACGGCTCGAAGATCACCGTCAATCCGGACGGGTCGATCAACGTGCCGGATCATCCGATCGTCCCCTTCATCGAAGGGGACGGTATCGGCATCGACGTGACGCCGGTGATGCTGAAGGTCGTGAACGCGGCCGTGCAGAAGGCATACGGCGCGCGCCGGAAGATCGCCTGGATGGAGATTTATTCGGGCGACAAGGGCGTGCGGCTCTACGGCACGTCGTTCCCCGACGAAACGCTGCATGCCTTGCGCGAGTTCGTGGTCTCCATCAAGGGGCCGCTTGGCACGCCGGTGGGCGGCGGCATGCGCTCCCTCAACGTGGCGATGAGGCAGAACCTCGACCTCTACGCCTGCGTGCGGCCGATCCGCTATTTCCCCGGCGTCGCAAGCCCGATGCTCGATGCGAGCCTCACAGACATGGTGGTCTTCCGCGAGAACACGGAAGACATCTACGCAGGCATCGAGTGGCCCGCGGGTTCGCCCGAGGTGCACAAGCTCATCGCCTTCCTGCAGCGGGAGCTCGGTGTGAGCGGCATTCGCTTTCCCATGAGCTCGGGCATCGGCATCAAGCCGGTCTCGAAAGAGGGCAGCCAGCGGCTCATTCGCAAGGCGATCCAGTACGCCATCGAGAACGACCGGGTGTCCGTGACGCTTGTCCACAAGGGCAACATCATGAAGTACACGGAAGGGGCGTTCCGCAACTGGGGCTATCAGCTCGCCCGGGATGAGTTCGGCGCGGTGGAGTTCGGAGGCGGGCCCTGGTGCGCGTTCCGCAATCCGCTCACGGGCAAGGAAATCGTGATCAAGGATGTGATCGCGGACAACTTCCTGCAGCAGGTGTTGCTGCGGCCGGAAGAGTACGACGTCATTGCGACGCTGAACCTGAACGGCGATTACATTTCGGATGCGCTCGCTGCACAGGTGGGTGGTATCGGCATCGCGCCGGGCGGGAACATTGGCGATGGGCTCGCGGTGTTCGAAGCCACGCATGGCACGGCGCCAGGGTTTGCGGGGAAGGATCGCGTGAATCCGGGGTCGCTGATCCTGTCGGCCGAGATGATGCTTCGGTACATGAAGTGGAACGAGGCGGCGGATCTCATCATCAAGGGCGTGGCGAACACGATTGCGCACAAGGAGCTGACGTATGACCTTGCGCGGCTGCGCGAAGCCATCCGCACCTCCAAGCGGGAGCTCGCTGCCCGCAAGAATGTGGAAGAGAACCTGCAGCTCCTGATTCCGGGCGCGAAGCTCATGAGCTGCTCGGGGTTTGGGGACGCTGTGATTCGGCATATGGATGACTGAGAAGCGCGCCCGGGCGCCTCGCGTCGCTCGCAAAGACGAAGCAAAGAAGCCCTCAATCGCCGGGCGGCTGAGCGGTGCGCTCGCCGGCGCGGACGCGAGCCGTCAGCGCAGCGCCGGGGCAAAAGGCAGCGCTGAGCCAAAAGGCAACGCTGAGCCAAAAGGCAACGCCACCGAGGCGGCTCTCGCGGCATCAGCAGCGGGCGATGCGGGCAAACTAGCGGCCCTCACGGCGGAACGTGCCCGCGCGCGCGCCGAAAGTGCGGACGTCGCGAAGCGTCCCGATATCGCGGCGTTTCCGAAAGACGAAACCTACGACCCGGGCTGCACGCGGTGCCCGAGACTCGCCTCGTTCCTCGCCGAGTCGCATGCGAAGTATCCGAGCTATTGGTGCCGGCCGGTCCCGTCATTCGGCGCGGCGGAACCGCGCATCGTGCTCGTCGGCCTCGCTCCGGGTATGCAAGGCGCTAACCGCACAGCGCGCCCTTTCACTGGCGACTACGCGGGCATCCTGCTCTATCAGACGCTCTATGACCTGGGCCTTGCCACCCAGCCCACCTCGATCCGCTACGACGACCCGCTGAAGCTCATCAACGTCCGCATCACCAACGCGGTGAAATGCGTGCCGCCGGAAAACAAGCCGCTTCCCGACGAGATCCACACCTGCAACCAGTTCCTGAAGGCGGAGATCGCGAAATTCACTTCGGTCCGGGTCTACGTCGCGCTGGGCCGCATCGCCCACGACGCCTTCCTGTCCGCGATGGGCCTCAAACGGGCGCGCTTCCCCTTCGGCCACGCCGCCGAGCACGCGCTCGACGAGACGCGCTATCTCATCGACTCGTATCATTGCAGCAGGTACAACACGCAGACCCGTCGGCTCACGCCGGAGATGTTCAAAGCCGTCCTGAGCAGGGCCTGCAAGCTGGCGAGGCTGTGACCGGTTTCGATTCGAAGAGCTTCGTCGCCGCGCTTCCGCGGCGGCCGGGCGTGTATCGCATGTATGGCTCCGAAGGGGAGCTGCTGTACGTTGGCAAGGCGCGCAGCCTGAAAGACCGCGTGGGCAGCTATTTCAGCCCCGGCAAGATCGAGCCGAAGACGTTCGCGCTCGTCCAGCAGATCGCCAATATCGAAGTCACGGTGACGAACTCCGACACCGAGGCGCTGCTGCTCGAATACAACCTCATCAAGCAGCATCGGCCGCGCTTCAACATCGTCCTGCGCGACGACAAGAGCTTCCCCTATATCCAGCTGAGGGAAGACCACGATTTCCCGCGTCTCGCGTTCTATCGCGGCTCGCGCAGCGAGCCGGGACGCTACTTTGGCCCGTTCCCCGGCGCGGGCGCCGTCAAAGAGACGCTGCAGACGCTGCAGAAGGTCTTCCAGATTCGCAATTGCCGGGACACGTTCTTCGCCAACCGCAGCCGGCCCTGCCTGCAGCACCAGATCGGCCGCTGCTCGGCACCCTGCGTCGGGCTCATCACGAAGGAGCTCTACGCGGAAGACCTGCGTTCGGCCGTCAAGGTGCTCGAAGGGCGCAGCAGCGAGGTCAACGCCGAATTGCAGAAGCGCATGGAGGAGGCCGCCTCGAAGCTGCAGTTCGAGCGGGCGGCGCAGATCCGCGATCAGCTCGGCGCGTTGAAGCGCATCCAGCACCAGCAGATCGTCACGGCGGAAGGCGAGCGGGACGTCGACGTGTTCTCCATCGTTGGGTCACCGGGTGAGTACTGCATCAGCGCCATGCTCGTGCGTGGCGGGCGCAATCTTGGGACCACCAGCTACTTCCCACGTGCTGCCCTCGCCGAGCCGGCGGAAGCGCTGGTGTCCTTCGTGATGCAGTACTACTCCACGCAGGAGCCGCCGCCCGAAGTGTTCGTGGACAAGAAACTC
>JBDZVF010000419.1:0-5508 GCA_040255575.1 Pseudomonadota bacterium
ACGCGCGCATTTCCGTGATGGGCGGCGAGCAGGCCGCACAGGTGCTCGCCACCGTGCGCCGGGATGGCATGCACGCGCGCGGAGAAGTGTGGCCCGAAGACGAGCAACGCAAGTTCATCGACGGCATCCGCGGCACGTACGAAACGCAGGGCCACCCCTACTACGCGACCGCGCGACTGTGGGATGACGGCATCATCGACCCGATGGATACACGGCGCGTGCTGGGCCTCGCGCTGCACGCCGCGGCGAACGGGCCGGCTCCCGCCGACGAACGCTACGGCATCTTCCGCATGTGAGCTCGAGGGGACAGGAACCATGAAGATTTCCGAAGCGCGCGCTGTGGTCACAGGGGGCGCATCCGGTCTGGGCAATGCGGTCGCGCGCCTCGTCGCCGCGAGTGGCGGCCGTGTGGCCATGCTCGATGTGCAGGAAGGTCCGGGTCAGGCCGCGGCCGCGGAGCTTGGCCCCGTCGCCAGTTTCATCCGCTGCGACGTGACGTCCGAGGCGGAGGTGAACGCGGCAATGGAAACCGCGCGCCAGCGACTCGGCGGCATCAATCTGCTCGTGAACTGCGCTGGGGTCGGCGTCTCGGCGCGCATGCTCGGCAAGAATGGCCCCATGGCGGGGGAGCTCTTCACCAAGGTGATCCACATCAACCTGATCGGCACGTTCCTGTGCGACAAGGCCGCCGCCCTCATCATGCAGCAGAACACGCCGAATGAAGACGGCGAGCGCGGCTTGCTGATTCACACCTCGTCAGTCGCAGCATTCGAAGGGCAGATCGGCCAGGCCGCGTATTCCGCGACCAAGGCGGGTGTAATGGGGATGACGCTGCCGCTCGCGCGTGAGCTTGCACAGTTCGGCATTCGCTGCATGTCGATCGCGCCCGGCATCTTTCTCACACCGATGATGAAGGGCATGTCGCCGGAGGTGCAGGCCTCGTTGAGCGCGCAGGTGCCCTTCCCCAAGCGGCTCGGCAAGCCGGAAGAGTTCGCGCAGCTCGTGGCCGCGATCTTCGAGAACCCAATGCTGAACGGCGAAACCATCCGCCTGGATGGCGCCATTCGCATGCAACCGAAGTAACAGGAAGAGTCGAGTGACTGTCGAACGTGATCAGATGGAGTACGACGTGGCGATCGTGGGCGCAGGCCCTGCGGGCCTCTCGTGCGCCATCCGCCTGAAGCAACTGAAACCCGATCTCAGCGTCTGCGTCCTGGAGAAAGGCTCCTCGGTCGGCGCGCATTCGATTTCCGGCGCCGTGATCGAGCCCGGTCCGCTCGACGCGTTGCTGCCCGAATGGCGGCAATCACCGCCCGGGATCTGCATCCCGGCCAAGCGCGACTCGTTCCGCTTCCTCACTCGCACGGGCAGCCTGCCGCTGCCCTTGCCGCCGCAGCTTCACAACACCGGCAACTTCATCATCTCCCTCGGCCAACTCACGCCGTGGCTCGCGCAGAAGGCCGAAGGGCTCGGCGTCGATGTGTTCGCGGGATTCGCGGCGGCCGAGGCGCTGTGCAACGACGATGGCTCCGTCGCCGGCATCCAGCTCGGGGACATGGGCATCCAGAAGAACGGCGAGCCCGGCCCGAACTACGCACCCGGCCCGCAGGTGCGCGCGCACACGACGGTGATCGCGGAAGGCGCGCGCGGCAGCCTCGCGAAGAAGCTCGTGAAGCAGTTCGAGCTCGATGCCGGCGCGTGCCCGCAGTCCTACAGCCTCGGGCTCAAGGAGCTTTGGCAGTTGCCGCCGGGGCGTGTCGAGCCCGGCTTCATTCAGCACACGATGGGCTGGCCGCTCGATTCGAGAACGTATGGCGGCAGCTTCATGTATCACCTCGACAACGATCGCCTGTACATCGGCTTCGTGGTCGGGCTGGATTACATCGATCCTCGCTTCAAGCCTTTCGAGGCGTTCCAGCAGTTCAAGCATCACCCGCAGGTGAAGCCGCTGCTCGAAGGCGGCGAGGTGATTGCGGCCGGCGCGCGCACCATCGTCACGGGCGGATGGCAGTCGATCCCCAGGCTCGAGATGCCGGGGGCCCTCCTCATCGGCGACAGCGGCGGCGGGGTCAATCTGCCCAAGATCAAGGGCGTGCATCAGGCGATCCGCTCGGGGATGCTCGCAGCCGAGCACCTCGCCGAGAAGGGTGTGCCGGCCGGCTTCGACGCCCGCTGGCGCGCGTCGCCGGGCGGGCAGGAGCTGCGTGCCGTTCGCAACTTCAAGCCCGGCTTCAAGCACGGCGTGTGGTTCGGGATGGCCAACTCCGCGCTCGAGGTGATCACCGGCGGCCACACGCCGTGGACGTTGAAGAGCCGACAGGCCGACTACCAGCGAATGAAGATGCTGGACGAGTACACCTCGCCCGATCGCGGCTGGGTTCAGCGCACACTGCCGCCACGGGACAGGGTCGCTTCCGTTTTCCTGGCATCGACGAGTCACGACGAGGCGCAGCCTGCGCACCTGAAAGTGCTGGACCCCTCCATCTGCGTCGAGCGCTGCACGAAGGAATACGGCAACCCGTGTCAGAACTTCTGCCCCGCCGCCGTGTACGAGATGGTGGACGATGGCGCCGGCGGCCGGCGCCTGCAGATCAACGCGGCCAACTGCGTTCACTGCAAAGCGTGCGACGTCAAGGATCCGTACGCGATCATCACCTGGACCACTCCGGAGGGCGGTTCGGGGCCGAACTATCAATCGCTATAATCGGACCCGCCATGCAGCCCATCTGGAGCCCCTCCCCCGAGCGCGTGAAGGCCGCGAACGTCACGCGCTTCATCGAGTGCGTCAATGCTCGCAAGCACCTGACGCTCGCGGGGCATGCCGAGCTCTATGCATGGTCTGTGGAGCATCCCGACGAGTTCTGGAGCGAGCTCGCGCGCTTTGCCGATGTGCGCATCGACTGGGGCACCGGCCCCGCCATCGAGAATCCGGGCGCGATGCCGGGTGCGCGTTTCTTTCCTTCCGCCCGCCTCAACTTCGCCGAGAACCTGCTGCGCTTTCGCGAGAAGCGCCCCGCCATCGTGTTTCGCAACGAGCGGGGCACGCGCCGCGAGGTCAGCTACCACGATCTGCAGGATGAGGTCGCGCGCATCGCGGCCGGCCTCAAGGCCGCGGGCGTTGCGCCCGGCGATCGTGTCGCGGGGTACCTGCCGAATCTTCCCGAAGCCATCATTGCGATGCTCGCCACGACGAGCCTCGGCGCCATCTGGTCGTCCTGCTCGCCGGATTTCGGCATCAACGGCGTGCTCGATCGCTTCGGCCAGATCGGGCCCAAAGTGCTGATCACCGCAGACGGCTACTTCTACGGCGGCAAGACGCTCGACTCGCTCGGCAACGTTGCGCAGGTGCTCGCGAAGCTGCCGAACATCGCGCGCGTGGTCGTGGTCGGCTATGTGGAGCCGAAGCCCGATCTGTCGAAGCTCGGGGAGGCGGCGAAGATCGCTTCGCACTGGTCCGAGTTCGGCATACGGGGGGTGGCGCTGGAGTTTCACCGCGGACCGTTCGATCAGCCGATCTACATCCTGTATTCCTCGGGCACCACGGGGGTGCCGAAGTGCATCGTGCACGGCGCCGGCGGCACGCTGCTTCAGCACCAGAAAGAGCATCTGCTCCACACCGACATCCGGCGTGACGAGCGCGTGTTCTACTTCACCACGTGCGGCTGGATGATGTGGAACTGGCTGGCGAGCGTGCTCGCGACGGGCGCGACGATCGTGCTGTATGAAGGCTCGCCGTTCCATCCGGACCCGGGTGCGCTCTGGAAGATGGCCGCGGAAGAGCGCATCAACGTGTTCGGCACGAGCGCGAAGTTCATCGCCGCGACCGAGAAGAGCCAGTTCGACCCCATCAGCCAGGCGGATCTTTCGAGCCTGCGCGCGATTCTTTCCACGGGCTCGCCGCTGCTGCCCGAAAACTTCGATTACGTGTATTCGCACGTGAAGAAGGATGTGCAGCTCGCGTCGATCTCGGGTGGCACGGACATCGTTTCGTGCTTCGCGCTCGGCGCGCCAACGCTGCCGGTGTATCGCGGCGAGCTGCAGAGTCGCGGCCTCGGCATGGCCGTGCAGATTTTCAACGATGCGGGGCAGCCCATTCGCGGCGAACGCGGCGAGCTCGTGTGCACGGCGCCGTTTCCGTCGATGCCTGTTTCGTTCTGGAACGATGCCGATGGGCGCAAGTATCACGCGGCGTACTTCGAGCGCTTTCCGGGCGTCTGGCATCACGGCGATTACGCCACGCTCACCGAGCATGACGGGCTCATCATCCACGGCCGGTCGGACGCCGTGCTCAACCCGGGCGGCGTGCGCATTGGGACTGCGGAGATCTACGGAATCGTTGAGAGCTTCCCGGAGATCGCGGAAGCCATTGCAGTGGGGCAGGAGTGGCGCGGCGACGTGCGCGTGATCCTGTTCGTGCGGCTCAAGCCGGGCGTGACGCTGGATGAGCCGCTCAGGAAGCGCATTCGCGATGCCATCCGCGCGGGCACCACGCCGCGACACGTGCCGGCGAAGGTCATCGCCGTGCCGGATATTCCGCGCACCTTGTCGGGCAAGATCACCGAGCTCGCCGTGCGCGAGATGATCCACGATCGGCCCGTGAAGAACACGGACGCGCTCGCGAATCCCCAGGCGCTCGAACACTTCCGCCATCTCGCGGAGCTCGAAACCTGACGTGACGCCGGACGCATTGGCCACACGGTCCCGGCCCGACCTCGCGGAAATCTACCGTCAGCAGTTGTCAGAGCGCGGCTTTCGCGCGGACCCCGCGCAGGAAGCGGCGGTGCGGGTGCTCGATGACCTGCGCCACCGCCTGCTGAAGAAGCCGCGGCCCTCGCGTTCGGGCGCGAGCCGGCTGTTGTCGAAGCTCGGCAAGCGCAGGCCCGTGAAGCCCGAGAAGGGGTTGTATCTGTGGGGCAGCGTCGGGCGGGGCAAGACCTGGCTCATGGACCTGTTCTTCCACAGCCTGCCGCTCGAGGCGAAACGCCGGCGTCACTTCCACCGGTTCATGTACGACGTGCATGCGCAGCTGAAGGCACTTTCGAATCAGGAGTCGCCGCTCGAGATCGTCGCGGAAAGCATTGCGGCGGATACGCGCGTGCTGTGCTTCGACGAGTTCTTCGTCTCCGACATCGCGGATGCGATGATCCTGGGCACGCTGCTCGATGCGCTGTTCCGGCGCGGCGTGTCGCTCGTGGCAACCTCCAACGTGCCACCGAAGGATCTGTACAAGCACGGGTTGCAGCGCGAGCGCTTCCTGCCCGCCATCAAGCTGCTCGAAGAGAACACGCGCGTGCTCGCGGTGGATGGCGGCACGGATTACCGGCTGCGCCAGCTCACTTCGGCCGGCACTTACATCGACTCGAAGGACCCGCAAGCCGATGCGCGGCTGAACGCGCTGTTCGCCGACCTTGCGGATAGCGACCTCTCGGATAGCGGCCGCTGCGAGGGCGGCACGGTCGAGATCGAAGGCCGCCCGGATGGTGCGACCTCAGTCGATGGCCGGATCGC
>JBDZVF010000420.1:0-5495 GCA_040255575.1 Pseudomonadota bacterium
TCCGCCCAGTGACGGCGCCGCTGGCCGACCGAGCCCTTGAGCAGCGGGAGCAACGTGAAGGTGATGCCGAACAGAAAGAGGGCGATCACCCACCTGCCGGCAGGGTTCCACAGGAACTCGGTGTCCCACAGATCGCGCATGGGGCGCGATTATACGAACAAGACGCGCTCAGTCGCCGGGCGGCGGCGGCGCGGCCTCTTGTGCATCCCCCTGGTCGATGTCGTGATCGATATCGTTCATGCCGAGCTCTTTCAGCTTGCGCGTGAGCGTGTTGCGCCCCCACCCGAGCAGCTTGGCGGCCTCCTGCCGATGGCCCTGCGTGCGCTTGAGCGCTGAGCGAATGAGCACGCGCTCGAACTCGGGCAGCGCTTCGTCGAGCAGCGGCGTCTTGCCGGTCATCGCATGCCGGTCCGCCCAGCCCGCAAGCGCCCTCGCCCAATCCGCATCCATCGGCCCCGCCGGCATCGCTGCGACCAGCTCATGCGGCAAATCTTCCACCTGCACCTGCGTGCCTGGCGCGAGCACGCTCAGGCGCCGGCACAGATTCACGAGCTCACGCACGTTGCCGGGCCACGAGTAGGAAGAGAGCTTGGCGAGCGCCTCCGGCGAAAGGGTTTTCGGGTCGACGCCGAGCTCGTGGGCGGCGGCGCTGATGTAGTGCTCCAGCAGCTCGGGGATGTCTTCCGCGCGAGCCCGCAGCGGCGGCAGCTCGATACGAATGACGTTGAGGCGATGATAAAGGTCTTCGCGGAACACGCCGCGCGCCACACGATCCTGCAGATTCTGGTGAGTGGCCGCGATCACCCGCACGTCCACCCGAATCGGCGTCTGGCCGCCGACGCGATAGAACTCCCCTTCCGCCAGCACGCGAAGCAGGCGCGTCTGCAGGGGCGTCGACATGTCCCCGATCTCATCGAGGAACAACGTGCCGCCGTCCGCCTGTTCGAAGCGGCCGCGCCGCTGCGCATCCGCGCCGGTGAACGAGCCTTTCTCGTGCCCGAAGAGCTCCGACTCGAGAAGATCCGCCGGAATCGCCGACGTGTTGAGCGCGATGAACGGTTTCGCCGAGCGCGGGCTGTGATCGTGAAGCGCGCGCGCCACGAGCTCCTTGCCCGTGCCGGACTCACCGGTTATCAGCACAGTGACGCTGGAGCGGGCGAGTCGCCCGATGGCGCGAAACACCTGCTGCATGGCCGGCGCGCGGCCCAGCAGCTCCGGTATCTTCGCCACCGCGACGGGCTCGGTCGCGCCGCCCGGCTGCACACGCGCCGCGCGGCGCACGAGGTCCACCGCCTGGTCGATGTCGAAGGGCTTCGGCAGATATTCGAACGCGCCGCCTTCATACGCAGAGACGGCATTGCCCAGGTCCGAGTGCGCCGTCATCACGATGACGGGCAGCGCGGGTCGCGCGTCCCGAATCTTCTTCAGCAGGTCGAGGCCCGACTGGCCCGGCATGCGGATGTCGGTAATCAGCACGTCCGGCGATTCGCGGCGCAGGGCATCGAGCGCGGGCTCCGCCGCCTCGAAGGCACGCGGCGCCATGCCCCCGTTACGCAGCGCCCGCTCGAGAACCCAGCGGATGGAGGCGTCGTCATCGACCAACCAGACTCGCAAAGAAGAGATGCTCATGTGGCATCACCCAACGGTATTAGGACGGTGAAGAGGGTTCGCCCCGGCTCGCTCTCGAACTCGATGAGCCCGCCATGGCGCGTCACGAGCTCCTGCGCGACCGCAAGGCCGAGGCCCGTGCCGGTCGCGCGCCCGGTGACGAGCGGATAGAAAATGCTCGAGCGCAGCTCTTCGGGCACGCCGGGACCGTTGTCCTCGACCTGCAGGCTCGCCACGAGCCGGTGCCGTACCGCGCCGATGCTCACGTTAGACAGGGCTCGTGTCCGCAATATGATGCGGCCGTGATCGTTCAGGGCCTGGAGCGCATTGCGCGCGATGTTGAGCAGCGCCTGGATGATCTGGTTCCGGTCGATCATCGTGTTCGGCAGGCTCGGGTCGTAGTCCCGATCGACCACCACCGCACCCTTCGCTTCGGCGCGCAGCAGGTGATACACGTGCTCGACGATCTCGTGCACGTTGAGCGACACCTTGTTGGGCGGGCGCGCCGGCGCGGACATCGAGTCGACCAGCGCCGCGAGCCGATCGGCCTCGTTGATGATCACCCCGGTGTATTCGGTGAAGCCCTGCTCCTTCAGCTCGCGACCGAGCAGCTGCGCGGCACCGCGGATGCCACCGAGCGGATTCTTGATCTCATGCGCGAGCTGCCGAATCATCATTCGGCTGCTGTCGAGGCGCGCCATCAGATCGTTCTCGCGCGAGATGCGGCTGCGCGCGGTGTCGTCGGTGAGTTCCAGCAGCAGATGCGTGCCGGTGACCTGCCCTTCCAGCGGCGTGATGGTGATGTCGAGCACGCGCGCTTCGCGCGGATTGCCGATCGGTCGCACAGTGAGCTCGCGATCCGAGATGCCGGTACCGGTGTCGAGCGAGCGACGCAGGATGCTGATGAGCCCGTTCGCGTCGTGCAGGAAGTCGCCGAACGGGCGGCCGCGCGCCTGGTTCAGGCTGAACGCGAGGAGGTTCTGCGCGGCGACGTTTGCATAGATGGGACAGAGCTGCGCATCCAGCAGGATGATGCCGGTGGACAGCGCATCGAACAGCTCCGTCGGATCGAAGTGCGAGAGGGCGGATGGCAGGCTGAACTCAGCAGCCATGCGCCGTCTCCCGCGGAAAAACTAGAACTTCGGACGAACCGATTTCACGGGCGCTTGCACCGAGGGCTGCCGCACGTGAAACGTGACCGTCTCTGTGGTGCAGAGCTGTGTTTTCCCGGAACCGTCGTACACAGCCATCATCAGCGTGTGCGTGCCGCGCTCGACGTTCGGGATCACGAACTCGGTGCCGCGGATGGGTTGGTTCGGCACCCGCTTTCCATCGATTGCGATGGCAATCTGGTCGTTCGGCGCGAGCTCCGGGTCCACCTGCACGCGCGCGCTGATCGTCGAGGTGTTCAGGAACACTTCGTCGGGTTCGGGGCGAATGAGATCGCAGCGATAAGTGGGCGCCGAGGGTGCCGCGGGCTGCGCCGAGCTGCTGGTGCTGCTGGTGCCGTTCGCCTGGTCCGCGGGCGTGCTCACCAGATTCTTCGGCTGCACATTCAGCTCTTGTGCCTGCGGATGCGGCTGGTCGCTGAAGTGCGTGACGCCGCGCTCGTCTACCCATTTGTAGACGGTCGCGGCCATCGCCGCTCCGGACACGAGCCAAAGCGTGAGTGGCAATAAGGTAAGTCGGGTGGCGCGCATAGGAACCGAGAATAGCCCTGCGCGGGCGATACGCGAAAGCGCAGCGCTCGGATGCGTGACGGCCGACCCAGAGCGGGCTCTTTTCGGTGCGCTTCGCGCCGCTATGCGTACGGGGTTCGCCCGTTAGGGCAAATCCCCGTTGAACCCCGGGCGCGACCCGTGAGGAGGGGCTGGATGCGTGAAGTCCAGCCACCCGCGCCTGTTCTACAGACGGCAGAGAGCCACTCAGACCGTACGGTTCTGCAACACTCGGTGAGGGGCTCCCTGAGTACACGCGTTCTCCGCCTGGCTCTTAGCAGGAGTAGTACATCTCGATTTCGACAGGGTGGGTCGACATGCGGAACTTCGTGACTTCCTGCATCTTGAGCGCGATGTAGGAGTCGATCACGTCGTTCGTGAACACGCCGCCGCGGGTGAGGAACTCGCGGTCCTTGTCGAGATGCTCGAGCGCCATGTCGAGCGAGTGGCACACGGTCGGAATGTGCTTCGCTTCTTCCGGCTCGAGATCGTACAGATCCTTGTCCGCCGGATCGCCGGGGTGGATCTTGTTCTGGATGCCGTCGAGGCCCGCCATCACCATTGCCGCGAATGCGAGATACGGGTTGGCGCTCGAGTCCGGGAAGCGCACTTCGATGCGGCGCGCCTTCGGGTTCGACACCCAGGGAATACGAATGCTCGCCGAACGATTGCGCGCGGAGTACGCGAGCATCACCGGCGCTTCGAAGCCCGGCACCAGACGCTTGTAGCTGTTCGTGCCCGCGTTCGTCAGCGCGTTGATCGCCTTCGCGTGCTTGATGATGCCGCCGATGTAATAGAGCGCGGTATCGGAGAGTCCGCCGTACTTGTCACCCGCGAAGAGGGCCTTGCCTTCTTTCTGCAGCGACTGGTGCACGTGCATGCCGCTGCCGTTGTCGCCCACGAGCGGCTTCGGCATGAAGGTCGCGGTCTTGCCGTAGCCATGCGCCACGTTCAGCACCGCATACTTCAGGATCTGCACTTCGTCGGCCTTCTTCACGAGGCCCCCGGCGCCAACGCCGATTTCGCACTGGCCGCCGGTCGCCACTTCGTGGTGATGCACTTCGACCTTGAGGCCCATCTCTTCGAGCGCGAGGCACATCGCCGAGCGGATGTCCTGGAACGCATCGACCGGCGGCACCGGAAAGTAGCCACCCTTCAGGCCCGGGCGGTGACCCATGTTGCCGACGTCGTACGCCTTGCTGGAGTTCCAGGCGCCCTGCACCGAGTCGATCTCGTAGAAGCTGCCGTTCAGGTTCGCGCCGTGACGGACGCTGTCGAAAATGAAGAACTCGTTCTCGGGGCCGAAGAGCGCGCCATCGGCGATGCCGGTCGACTTGATGTAGGCCTCGGCGCGCTTCGCGAGCGAGCGCGGGTCGCGCTCATAGCCCTGCATGGTGGCGGGCTCGATGATGTCGCAGCGGATGTTGACCGTCGCCTCCTCGAAGAACGGGTCGAGGATGGCGGTGTTCGCCTCGGGCATGAGGATCATGTCCGACTCGTTGATGCCCTTCCAGCCGGCGATGGACGAGCCGTCGAACATCTTGCCGTCCCGGAACAGGTCCTCGTCGACGAGCCGTGCGGGGATCGTCACGTGCTGTTCCTTGCCGCGCGTGTCGGTGAAGCGGAGGTCGGCGAACTTGACCTCTTTTTCTTTGATTAGTTTGAGTACATCACTGGGCGTCGTCGTCATATCGGCCTCCGGAAAAGGGTGTTGCTCTGCCTAAGGCGAGGGCGCCCGCTTCAGCAGGCGAGCTGGTCTCGCGTCAGGTCCAAGCCCGCGCAGAGCGTGAAAGCAGTGCAGGCACCATGCCAGGTCACTGCCCTTTGAATATCAAGAGCATAGCGGTGCGATCGGTGAGAATTGCCCGATTTTGGTGCGTGGGAGCTCAGGTGTGCACCGGAAGCGGGCGAGGGATTCTAGTCCTCTGTCGTGACGTTTGCCGCGCAGTCTTACGGTCTATACTCGCGCCTTTTGCACGCGCCGCGCGCAAAGAACCTTCCTTGTGCCTTCAGCCGAGTCGAACATGAAAGTCGGGACCCCGCCGCGTACTTTTCAGGAACTGATCTTCGCCCTTCAGCGCTACTGGTCAGATCAAGGCTGCGTCATCCTGCAGCCGGCCGATATGGAGATGGGCGCGGGTACGTTTCATACCGCCACGTTTCTGCGTT
>JBDZVF010000421.1:0-5485 GCA_040255575.1 Pseudomonadota bacterium
CCTGCTGGGTGGCACACATTTGATCTGCTACGCGCTGGTGCGTGCGCGCCTCATGCGCAATGGAACACGCGAGCTCGAGTTTGCGCAGCAGCGCACACGCACACTGACGGAGAGCTTCGGCGCGATACGTGAGGTGCTCGTCGCCGGCCGGCAGGAGTTCTTCAGCCGGCGATTCGCCGAGCAATGCCGGCAACTGGCCCGGGCGATCGTTCACACACAGGCGTTGAGCCTCGCGCCGCGCTTCATTGCGGAGAGCGCGGTGGCCGCCACGCTCATCGGCGCTGCCTTGTGGCTCACGGTGGCACAAGGTTCCACTCACTGGGCTGCACGGCTGAGTTTTCTGGCGCTGGCGGCCTACCGGCTGCTGCCATCGCTGCAACAGGCATTTGTGGCGCTCGCGAGATTGCGCCTCGACCGCGTTGCCTTCCGACGCGTGGCTTCTGACCTCGACAGGCAGTATCGGCTTGGGGTGCCGCGGCCTTCCGCCGCGCTGATCGAACGCTGGAGTGGTCGGCCGCGAGACTTCATTCACCTGCGCGATGTGACCGTCCGATACGACGGGCGCGATCGGCCGGCGCTGGACGCGCTGTCGTTGCGAATCCCCGCAGGCGCGATGGTTGGCATCACCGGCTGCAATGGCGCCGGTAAATCAACGCTGCTCGATCTGCTCGTGGGTCTGCGCAGCGCGGATGCCGGGGTCGTGGAAGTTGATGGCGAGCCACTGAACGAACGCACTCGTGCTTCATGGCAGGCCACCATCGCGTACCTGCCACAGCAGGTGGCGCTGCTCGACGCGTCTGTCATCGAGAACGTCGCTCTCGATGCGCGAGACGTCGTGGACCCGGAGAGACTACGGGAAGCCGCAGCGCTCGCGGGAATGGACGCATTGGTGAGCTCACTGCCCGACGGGTATGAGTATCGATTGGGCGAGCGCGGGGTGCAGCTCAGCGGCGGCCAAAGGCAACGCGTCGGCCTTGCCCGTGCGCTGTACCGGCGCCCTTCGCTGCTGGTCCTCGATGAACCCACTGCCGCGCTCGACCCGGCTACCGAGCACGAAGTCATGCAGATGCTGTCTCGGCTGCGGGGCCGCTGCACTCTCATCGTCGTAACCCATCGGGAGGAGAGCCTGCGGCACTTCGATCTGGTCGTAAGGCTCGCTCAGGGAAGGCTGGTCGAAAACGAGGTACCTCGGCGGAGTGCGGTGACGTGAAGGGTGACGACCGCGATCCGTTCGGAGAGCGCTGCTGCGGGCCACATCGGCAGCAGTTTCACGCACTCGGAGCGATTCTCGCGATCGAGGCAGACAATGCGCGGCTGCTTGCGCTGGCAGCCGAGTCCTTCGGAGCGCTGCCCCGTCATCGCCTGGGTGCGCGCACTCCGCGGTACACATTGCGGCTGCGCGCGGCAGCGATTGCCGGTGATCAGTGCGTCGGCAATCAGAGCCCGGGCGATCGCGCACAACTGATCTCGGGTGCGGGAATCGTTGGGCAGATGCTCGACGGCGACAACTACGCGCTCGTGTCACCGCGCCTCGGCAGCGCGCTTGTCTCGATATCCCCGGAACTGCTCAAACGTCCTTACATTGCGCGCTACGATCTCATTGAGTTCGCCGCATACACTCTGGTCACACGCTCGGCTGGCCTTGTCCCGCTGCACGGTGCCTGCGTCGGGCTGGAGGGACGCGGCGCGTTGGTGCTGGGGGACACCGGCGCCGGCAAATCCACGCTGTGCATGCGCGCCGTTGCGGGCGGCTTCGATTTTCTCGCCGAGGACGCGGTGTTCGTCACGCCCTCCAGCCTGCACGCGACTGGCTTGCCGACGTTCATGCACTTGCGCTGTGACGGAAGCGCCGCGCTTCACGATCTGCGCGGAAGCGTCGCCGTCCTGCGCGCGCCGATCATTCGACGCCGCAGCGGTGTGCACAAATTCGAGCTCGACATGCGCCGCAGCCCCTATCGCCTGGCACCTCAGGCTCTCGGTCTGTCGCACGTCGTGATACTGCGCAAGGAGCACGCGGCACCCACTCGCGCGCTCAGAACGCTCGCTCCGGAGCAGGTGCGTCGCGAGCTGACTCGAACACAGCCGTACACCGCTGGCCTCCCAGGCTGGCCGGCGTTCCTGCGACGGATCACGAACCTGCCTGCGTACGAGCTACGTCGTGGCGAACACCCCGAAGACTCTGTAAGCGCGCTGAAACGGCTATTCGAGCGGTCTCCGGCACGATGTCGCCATCCGATGCCCATGCCGCCGCCGTCTCCTCGTCGATCTCAGGGTGCGAGAACATGAACGCTCAGGTGACTGTGGTGATGCCCACGTGCAATCGCCCTGAATATCTCGAGGCGACGATCGCGAGCGTGCGCGCGCAGATCTACCGCGATTGGGAATTAGTGATTGCGGATGACGGCTCTGAAGGCGCGGCGCGGCGCATTCTGGAAGAAGCAAGCAGGCGTGATCGCACGCGCGTGCTGTGGCTGGACCACGCGGGCAACCCCGCTCGCGCGCGCAATGCAGGGATCCGTGCGGCGCGCGGGCGGTACGTCGCCTTCATCGATTCCGACGATCTATGGGAACCCAGCAAGCTCGAACGACAGCTCGCCCAACTGAATCGGAATCCGGCCCGTCGCTGGTGCTACACGGCGTTCACGCGCGTGGATGCAGCCGGATCGGTTCTGCGCGAGGAGGCGACGCGCGCATGGACTCCGTGGAGCGAGGACATACTGCTGGCGCTCATCGAGAGTCGTGCAATGGTACGCACGCCGTGCGTACTCGCGGAGCGAACGCTGCTGGAACAAGCCGGTGGCTTCGACGAACGCCTGCGCAGCTGCGAAGACTATGACCTGTGGATGCGCCTGGCCCTTCTATCACCGGTTGCTGTAGTCGATGAATCCCTGGTCAAGGTACGGATGAACTCCGGTAGCTGGAGTTCACGTGCACCCGGACTCTTCCAGGATCGTGAGCGGTCGCTCGCAAACTTCGCGCGGCGCGCGCCACCGGCTGTACAGAGTGCCTTGCGACGCGCGCGTGCCTGGAATGCTCTCTCTGCCGCCGCGCGCCTGCGTGCTGAGGTGGGCCCCGCCGCAGCGATCGAGCGGCTGGTCGATTCACTTGCGTTTGCGTGGCCGTACCCACGCTGGTGGCTGCGCGGTGCCTTACTGGTGCTCCGGGGGGCGCGCTAATGGCGAAGGAGCAGAGCGAGGTCGCACGGCGCACGGCGTCTGAGCCCCGGCCGCGTGCGGCCATGCCGGCAACACACGATCGGTCCCTCTCTTTGTATTCGTCTCCGACCTACCGACCTGACATCGACGGCCTGCGTGCGCTCGCTGTTATCGCGGTAATTCTGTACCACGCAGACATCCCCGGCTTTCGAGGTGGCTACGTCGGCGTGGATGTGTTCTTTGTGATCTCGGGCTACCTCATCACACAGCAATTGATGCGGCCTGGGGCCGGCGGCATGCGCGAGCACCTGGCGACCTTCTATGTGCGGCGGGCCCGCCGCATCTTGCCAGCGCTGCTCGTAATGGTTGCAACGACCACTGCGGCCGCGTGGCTTTGGCTGCTGTCTGCGGATCTCGTCCTTCACGGCAAGTACGTCGCACTGAACGCAGTGCTACTCGGGAATCTCGCCGGATATACAGATTTCGGCTACTTCGTCGAAGCCGCACCGCTTCGACCCCTGCTCCACTTGTGGTCGATCGGCGTCGAGGAACAGTTCTACCTCTTATATCCGCTATGCCTGCTATTCGTGCGGCACCAATGGCCGTGGCGGTTGCGTTCCCTCCTGTCGCTAGTCGCGGTGGCTTCCCTTGTGTTGTGCGTCTATGCCTCCTATCGCATGCCAGTCGCCAACTTCTATCTGCTGCCGACCCGCGGCTGGGAACTGGGTGCCGGCGCACTTCTTGCCCTGGGCATCTGGCGCGCACCGCGCAGCCCGATCCTGAACGAGTGGGCCGCCGGGGTCGCGCTGGCAACCCTATTGATCTGCGTGACCTTGTACGCACCCGTCACCCCTTACCCCGGCCTGCTCACCCTCCCTGTTTGCCTTGCCACGCTATTGCTGATCGCGACAGGAACCGCGAGTCGCGGCTCGGTCCGCCAACTACTCTCGGTCCGGCCCCTCGTGTGGCTAGGGCTCATCTCCTATTCCCTGTACCTGTGGCATGTACCAGTGCTCATGTTCTTCAGGTATCGCCTGCTGCACGAGCCGCGTGCCGGCGAGCTTGCCCTGGCGTGTGCCCTGATCGTCTTGCTGGCGACGGCGAGCTGGGTGCTCATCGAGCAGCCCTTGCGAACGCGCCGCATGCTGCGCTCGAACCGCGCATTCGTGTGTGGCGCCTCCGTCTTTGCAGTGCTGCTGCTCGGAACAGGCATCGTTCTGTGGCATTCGGACGGCTTTCCAAGGCGCATGCCGCCGGAAGTCGAGCGATATACCCGCAAAGAGAATGGCTACGCACCCGAAGCATTGCGCTGTCTCAACCGCAAGGATGCGAAGCTTGCGGCGGGCAACCTCTGTCGGTTCGGAAGCACTACAGGTCCGAAGGTTCTCGTCTGGGGCGACAGCCACGCGTTGGCGATGTTCCCGGCGTACGAGGAACAGGCCGCACGTGCGGAGTTCTCGTTGTATTTCGCCATGCACTCGGCGTGTCGGCCGCTGCTGGGCGTGAGCCAGTCATCGGGCGCACTCAGCGCCAGTGAAGCCTGCGCGACCTTCAACAGAACCATGGTCCAGGCGATCGATCGGATCAAGCCAGATGTCATCGTGCTCAACGCATTCTGGATGCAGGGTGGATTACGGCCAGTGCTCGCGTCAGACCCGTCGGCACATGGACGACGCGAGGCGTTCGAAGCTGCGCTCAAGCGGACGGTGGAGCGCATCGGTCGACCGGATCGTCGTATCTGCGTGGTGCATGACACCCCGTTCTTCGATGGGCGTGTATCCCATGTGCTCGCCATGGCGCGGCTTCGCGGCATCAATGTCGACCGGCTACGAATGCCGCGCTCCGTAGCGGATGCGCAGCAGTCAGACATCGATGCGGCGATCGATCATCTGGCCGAACGAGGCATCATCACCGCGGTGAACCCGCGCGCCGTGTTGTGTGATGGGCAACTCTGCCCGCTCCAGCATGACGGGTGGCCACTCTACGTCGATGACAACCATCTCGCCCGTGAGGGAGCCCGTATGGCGAGCCCGGCACTGGACGGCTGCTTTTCCAGCCGTCAACCCCGCATAGATAAAGGCAAATGAATATCGCCCTCGTCGTACCGGGTGGTGTGGATCGTTCCGGCGAGGTGCGCGTAATTCCGGCTTTGCTATGGCTCATCAAGCGGCTTGCCAGCCGTCACCGCCTGCGTGTGTTCGCGTATGCGCAGGAGGCTGCTGCCGCGCGCTGGATGCTGGAAGGGGCTGAGGTGATCAACATCGGCACGCCGCTTCGATTTGCGCGTGCGTGCCTGGCAATCGTCCGCGAGCATCGCGTTGAACCCTTCG
>JBDZVF010000422.1:0-5475 GCA_040255575.1 Pseudomonadota bacterium
GAATGCATCGGGTGCGTGAGGAATTTCCTCCGCCGCAGCGGTGGGCGCATTGCTGAAGACGGCTTCCGCCCAGCTCGGGAAATAGACAATCGGCCGCGTACGGCAATACTTCCCGATCTGCGGGATGAAGGATCGGGATTGCGCCAGGATCAGGTCACACCGCGCGTAGATCGCACGCACCAGCCGTCCGATCGCCTCGAGTTGCCACCGCGCACGCACCACGCCCAGGGCATGCAGTGTTTCCGGCCAGAGATCGAGGACCCAGAACGCCATGGGCGCCTTCTTCAGAGTACGCATCACGATAGCGGGAATGCCGACTGTGATCGGCGAGGGCTCATACGCGAAGATCGCGTCGAACCGGCGCCCGCGCAGCCGCAGCGGCCCGAACAGGGCCGCGCTGAGCGCAAAACTCACGTAGTTCAGGACGAGGGAAACGCGCCTCTTGCCGCGAGGCCAAAGCGGCACCCGCACGATCTGCGCGCCACCGTGCTCGCGAAAGCGATCAGGCTCGCTCCGGAACTCGGGGAATACAACTCCATCGGGATAGTTGGGTTTCCCAGTGAGCACCGTCACCTGATGTCCGCGGCGGACCAGTTCTGCTGCCAGGTCGTTGACCCGGAAGTTCTCAGGCCAGAAATATTGTGTGACGATGAGCAGTCGCAACGACTGGCCTCTCAGTCGTACTTGCGCCAGACAACCCGATCCACGTAGTCCGTATAGCCGTGAATGATGCGTAGGACCTTCTCGGAAACGTTCGGCATCGAGTAGTCCGCCACCAGTCGTAGGCTGCGCTCGCCACCCCTCGCCTGCCCAGCCACGATCGCAAGCCCTTGCATCACGCGCTCCACATTGAGACCCACAAGGACGACGGAAGCTTCCTCCATCCCTTCGGGTCGCTCGTGCGCTTCGCGCAAATTCAGCGCCGGGAAGTTGAGGATGGACGCTTCCTCGCTGATCGTGCCGCTATCCGAGAGCACGGCGTGTGCGTGCATCTGCAGCTTCACATAACTGTGGAAGCCCAGGGGCTTCATCAGCCGCACATTCGCATGGAACTTCGATCCCGCCGCCTCGACGCGCTTCATCGTCCGGGGATGAGTGGAAACGATGATCGGCAGCCCATACGTCTCGGCCACTGTGTTCAGTATCCCGACCAGCCGATCGAGCGACTTGCGGTCGTCGACGTTCTCTTCCCGGTGCGCACTCACGACAAAGAAGCGCCTTGCGGTGAGGCCCAGGCGCTCTAGCACGTCCGACGCATCAATTTGCGGGCGATAGTACGTCAACACCTCGAACATTGGGCTACCCGTCTTGATGACGAGGTCCGGCGAGCAACCTTCGCGCAACAGATATTCGCGCGCAATGTCGCTGTAAGTCAGGTTAACGTCGGCCGTATGGTCGACGATACGGCGGTTGATCTCTTCAGGCACGCGCTGATCGAAGCAGCGATTGCCAGCCTCCATGTGGAAGACCGGGATCTTGCGCCGCTTGGCCGGAATCGCGGCGAGACAACTGTTGGTGTCGCCCAGCACCAGCATGGCGTCGGGCTTCTCCTTCGCGAACACCTCATCCGCGCCGATGATGACATTGCCGATCGTGCGCGCCGGGCCGTCCGCCGCGCAGCCGAGGAAATGATCCGGCTTGCGCAGGCCGAGATCCTCGAAGAACACCTGGTTGAGCTCGTAGTCGTGATTCTGGCCCGTGTGAACCAGTACGTGATCGCAATGCTGATCGAGGCGTGCGAGCACCCGGGAGAGGCGGATGATCTCAGGACGCGTACCGAGCACCGTCGCAACCTTGAGTTTCTTCATGCCATCACCTTCACGGCGACGGTGTCAGGCCGCGCACGATCGAACACTTCGTTGGCCCACAACATTATGATCAGCTCGTCCTCACCCACGTTGGTGACGCCGTGCGCCCAACCTGGAATAGATTCGATGACGCGTCCCTCGCCGCCCGGAATGGTCACCGAATGCCGCTCGCCGGTATCGACATGCCTGAAATCGAAGCGCGCCGTACCGCGCACAACCAGAAACTTCTCCACCTTGCTGTGGTGATAGTGCTCGCCTCGCGTGATGCCGGGGCCCGTTGTGAAGTAGGAAAACTGACCGGTGTCCGGCGTCTTGAGCATCTCCACGAACGTCCCCCGCGGGTCGGCGTAAATCGGCACGCTGTAGGCGAACGCTTCGCTCGGCAGATAGCTGATGTAGGTGGAATAAAGCGCGCGCGTGAACCCAACACCCACGCGCTGTGTCATGAGGCTTTTACGGCTGGCAGCGAACTCGCGCAGCAACTCGGCAAGCCCGCCCAACGTGGTCTCATACACTGGCCCGGCGTCCACGTATCCGGACGGTGCGCCGGGCGTCCTGAGAAGACGGATGAAGGCCTCCACCACATCGTCCACGTGAATTAATGACAGCCGCGCGGCCGGATCGCGGATCGAGATCGGCTGGTCGCGGGCGATCTGATAGCAGAACGTGGCGACCACAGAATTGTAAAAAGGGCGGCACCACTTGCCGAATACATTGTTCAGCCGATACAGATAGACAGGCGTACCGGCTACGCGCGCGTGATCCAGCAGCACGTCTTCCGCCGCGCGCTTGCTCCGCCCGTACGGGTTGTCGAGCACTGCCTGGCTGGACGAGGCGAACACGATCGGCGCCCGATTGCCCGCGGCGGAGAGCGCGGCACACAAGGCCTGCGTAAAATGGACGTTGCCGCTCGTGAACTCGCTGTCGGCCTGTGGACGATTCACTCCTGCGAGGTGAAAAACCCACTCGGCGGTGGCGGCTGCCAAACGCAGCTCGTCTGCACCGGCCGAGTGCGGCACTTCGACCAGCTCGAAGCCTGCGATCTCCGCCAGTCGCACTTTCAGGTTACGGCCGACAAAACCGTTTCCGCCCGTAATCAGGACCCGCACGCGTTCAATCCTCCGGCTCCGCCGCTTCGCCGCGGGCAATCCGCTGCATGAACTCGAGACGCAGCAGCATCTGCTTCATCTCCGCCACGTCGAGGCGACGCGTGTTGTGAGAGTTGTAATCCTCGGTGAGGCTCAGCCGGCGCTCGCCCTCTTCTACGAACTTCGCGTAGTTGAGGTCGCGGCCGTCCGGTGACACGCGAAAATAGTCGCCGCAATCTTCCGCGCTCGCGAGCTCTTCCCGGCTGAGAAGGGCCTCGTAGAGTTTCTCGCCGTGACGCGTACCGATCTCACGTATCTCGTGCTCAGGCTGCTGCATCAGCTCCAGCAGCGCGCGCGCGAGCGTCTGCACGGTAGCAGCCGGAGCCTTCTGCACGAAAATGTCGCCGTTGGTGCCGTTGCGAAAGGCGTACAGCACCAGCTCCACGGCATCGTCGAGGGTCATCATGAATCGCGTCATCGCCGGATCGGTAATCGTGATCGGCTTGCCCGCACGCACCTGTTCGATGAACAGCGGGATCACCGATCCACGTGATGCCATGACGTTGCCGTATCGAGTGCCGCAAATCACAGTGCCTGTGCCCTCTAGATTGCGGGACATTGCGACCATCACCTTTTCCATCATCGCCTTGGAGATACCCATGGCGTTGATCGGGTAGACGGCCTTGTCGGTGCTCAGGCATACAACGCGACTGACTCCGGCGCCGATGGCAGCCTGCAGGACGTTCTCCGTGCCCAGCACGTTCGTACGAACTGCCTCCATCGGGTGAAATTCACAGGAAGGCACCTGCTTCAATGCGGCCGCATGAAAACAGAAATCCACCCCGCGCATGGCGGCTGATACGGCATGCAGATCACGCACGTCGCCAAGATAGAACTTCAGCTTCGAATGCGCATAGTGCTTGCGCATGTCGTCCTGCTTCTTCTCGTCGCGACTGAAGATGCGGATCTCGCGCAGGCCAGAGGAGAGCATGCGTCGCAGGACGGCATTGCCGAACGAGCCCGTGCCCCCGGTAATCAGCAGTGATTTGTCGTCGAACATAGCCAATCCAGCCCCATTGGAGGAGTCGCTCGCGAGCCCGCGCTCGCGGAAAAGCACGTTGGATCGACCGGCGTTCGTCATGCGGAGCTACTGGTACTCGCCGTATTTGCGGCCGACTCAGGATGCTGGCATGCATCGTCGCGACCTGCAACGGCCGCCAGGAACCCGAACGTCTCATCGGCGCAGCGGCGCCACGAGAAAGTCTTCACTTGGGAAAACGACGCCTGCGCCAGTTGCTCACGCAGGATGGCGGATCCGATCATCGTACGAAGGGTACGGGCAATGTCGTCGACGTCTTCTGGGTCGAAATACAAGCCGGCGGCACCGAGCACTTCCGGCATGGGACCCCGCCTCGCGCAGGCGATGGGCAGCCCCGATGCCATACCCTCCACCAGGATATTCGGCATGTTTTCGCAGCTCGATGCGAACACACACAGGTCCGCTGACGCGTACTGCGCATGCAACTCAGTGTGCTCGACGGCGCCCAGATAGCGGACGAACTCCCCTTTCGGGTCGACGCGCGCAAGCGTGGTACGCAGTCGCTGCAATGCCGGCGCATAAGCTGGCCCCACGAGCAGCAGCTCTAACGGCAGACCCTCGCGCCTCAGGCTGCCAACCGCCTCGGCTACGTGCCACTGATGCTTATATACGTCGATGATCGAGACATATACAAGGCGAAATGGCTTCTCGACAGAGCAGGTCTCGATCGGGCGTTGCCGACGTGGTGGCATCAGAAAGCGCGCATCGATCCCATGGGGGATCATCGCGATCCGGCCCGCCAGCTCTCCGGTGACACCAGTCACCACCTCGCGCGCGTACCGTGTGAGGAAAACGACCCCATCTGCCCGCTTGAACGTTCTGGCCTGAACGAAACGCAGCAGCAGCAGACGCAGCGCCGTCGATGAAGCGCCATATCTTCGCAGCTCCCTCCACTCGAAGGGCAGCAGGTTGCGACTCATCGTGACAATCGGACGGAAATCGCCTCCGTAAGCCCCGCCGGGCACCAGTAGAGCATCGCAACCGGCGGCACGCGCATAGGCGGATAACCGAAAACGTTGCCAGAACGCGCGGTACGGCAGGCCCCTGTCGAGCTCCGGCACATGCCTCTTGACCAGCCATGAACGCTCCTCAACCCGCGCGAGCGTGCTACGCCCGCTCCATACGACGATTTTCGTAAACCCGTGGAGGGGCAGCACCGCGGCTCGCAACAGCTCGACGAGGTGAGTCACCCCACCACCGCGCCGCAGATTCGATGCATCGATTCCGAGGATCATGCAGGTCTGCGGCCCTGATCAATCCGACTGCCCATGGACCACGATTCCTCTCCCTACGAGGTGCGCGACCTTGAGCACCTCGATCTGCGTGACGCCCAGGTCACGCAGCCATGTGCGTACTGTTCCAGCTGACTGCGGGCTGTCATACACCGGCGCCAGCCAGTCGAATGTGTCGAGTAGCGACCACTCTCGATGCTGAGTGTCACTGAGGGGAAAGACGCCGCGATAATCCGCAACGGGAACCA
>JBDZVF010000423.1:0-5464 GCA_040255575.1 Pseudomonadota bacterium
AGGTGATGCTCTGGTTCCTCGTGCAGATGTCGTCATAGAGAACCGGGTTCACCCGGTTCCACTCACGAACGCCAAGGACGAGCCGAAATCACAGGATATCTACACGGAGCTTCTGAGGCTCGATAATCTACGGAAGAGAAACATCATCACAGAGAGCGAGTTCGAGGCCCAGAAGCAGAAGCTCCTCGCCGCCGGGTAGATTTCTGCAAGGGGAAGTATCGCTGGCCTGCCTGTGATGGCTCATCGCTGGAGATCTCCGAGCAGGAGCTGGCGCTGCTGCTCGATGGTGTGGACTTCACGCGCATCCGCCGGCTGCCGACGGTGCATGTACAGGCTGCGTTGTAGAGTGGTGTTCTGCGGAGGACAGAAGTGATGTGAGTCGTGTTGCTATTGGGTAGACTGCGCGTCGTGCACGCAGCGACCGCTCTTCCGACTCACGTTCCGACTCTGCATCAGATGTTGCTCGAGCAGCAGCAGATGATCGAGGCGCTGAAGGAGCAGCTGCACCGGATGCTCAAGCATCGCTTCGGGCCGCGCAGCGAAGTCGTCGATGTGGCGCAGATCGCCTTGTTCGCCGACTCGAGCCGGGTCATCAAAGTCCCCGAGGCCATCGAGGATACCGCGGGCTCAGGGAGCACGTTGTCCGTCGGCCCACGTGTCCGACGCCAGAAAGCCATTCGGGTCCTGAAGGATCTGCCGCGAGAAGTGCGCGTCGTGGATCTACCCGAAGCCCAGCAGAGCTGTGACTGCTGTGGCGGGCGAATGCATGCCTTCGCCAGCGAGCGCAGCGAGCAACTGCACTTCGTTCCGGCACGTTTGAAGATCATCGAGACACGCCGGCAGAAGTACGCGTGTCGTACCTGTCACGGGCAGATCAAGCGCGCGCCGGCTGTGAGCCGGCCGCCGCTGCCCAAGAGCATGGCCTCGGCCAGTCTTCTGGCGTATCTGATCGTCAGCAAGTTCGCCGATGGGCTGCCGCTGTATCGGATCGCGGCCCGACTGCAGCGACTGGGGATCGAGCTGTCGCACGTATTGATGTCCGACTGGCTCGTGCAGTGTGCGGAAGCTCTCGGGGAACTGCATCGGCGCATGATCCGCAAGGTGCTCGACGGCGGACACGTGTTCACCGACGACACGACGTTGCCGCTGCAGAACGACGATCCGGATCGGCACGGAACGTTCAGGGCGAAGCTGTGGGTGTATGCCCGTGCGGGTCGCAAGCAGCGGCCGCTCGTGGTCTATGACTTCTCCAGGTCCCGCAGTCAGGAGGCGCCGCTTCAGTTCCTGAAGGGCTATTGCGGCTTCCTGCAGGCGGATGCGTTCCCAGGCTACGACGCGCTCTACGAAAGCGGCGCGATCCGGGAGGTCGCCTGCAACGTACACGCCCGGAGAAAGTTCGTGCAGGTCGCCGAGATGATGAAAGAGCCGGGACGCGCGCACGAAGCGCTGCGCTTCTACAAGGCTCTGTTCAGGATCGAGCGGCAGATCGCCGCGTTCACCGACGAGGAGCGCTATCAGGAGCGTCAGCGACGTGCGGTGCCGATCCTCGCAGACTTCAAGGCCTGGCTGGACGTTCAGGCGCAGGCGGTACTGCCCAAAAGTGGTCTTGGTGAAGCGATCGGCTATGCGCTGCGGCACTGGGAGGCCCTGTGCCGCTACATTGAGGCCGGACATCTGGAGGCTTCGAACAATTTTGCTGAGCGCTGCATGCGCCCGGTGGCTCTCGGGAGAAAAGCGTTCCTGTTCGTTGGCTCGGAGCGAGCCGGACAGGCGGCAGCGATGTACTACAGCATCGTCGAGAGCTGCCGGCTGAACAAAGTGAATCCGTTGACCTACCTGACCTATGTACTCACGCACGTCAGAGACCGGACGGTGACGCTGCTGACACCCGATGAGTTCACCGCCTCCGATATGAACGCCCTGGACTGAGCGCATGGAGACGCCCGAACTCGAGGACAGTAACGCCCGGCTGCGCACGCTCGAGCTCAGCTCGCGCGAAGTGCACCTCCTGCTCAAATACGGGTATCCCTTTCCCGAGGCCGAACGGCCGCTGCGCGAGAGCCGGGCCGTCAAGGGCATCCACCAAGTGCACATCGATGCCTACTGGCTCGAGATGATGCTGGGTGACTTGTGCAGATCGGTGAGGGAGCAGAGCAGCCGTGCGCTCGTCGAGGAGCTCGATGCGCTGTGTGATGAGCTGGAGCGGGCACTGGATGATCGTCCGAAAATCCGCCTCGGGGACTTCGACTAGCCTGAGCTCGCCACGGGCTGCGCGACAGACGCGGATTTAACGACGCATACGGCATTTCCGAATGAAAGTCCGAGCTTCACGTGAGACGGTCCTGTCGTGTAGGAGACGAAAAAGCGACCGTCGTGCTGAGTGAAATACGGCATGGAGCGACTAGATCATCTGCCAATAGCGTCCGTCAACGACGGGCCGTTTGCAGAACAGTGTGGAAGTCGGCGGTCGCCAGTGGAATTGTCACGGAGAGGGGATTTGTCCTGTTCCTGCAGTCCCGATTCGGGTTCCAGTCAGATAGAACGGTCAGCTTCTCGGGTCTCCATAGCGTGCTTGAACTTTCAGGGCGCCGATGATGCGGTCGATGGCGTTCCAGTGCAGCGCTTTTTGGGGATAGGCTTCCAGGAAGTCGCCAAACGCACCCATTCCGGCGTAAGGAATTGCGTCGCGAGCTCGCACCGATGCCTCCACATCGCCGCTCGTCAATGAGGCTGCGATTCTGTCGAAATACCCCACCCAGGGCTGACCGGGTAGCTGTCGCAAGACCGCCTGTACTGCCGCTACGTGGCCCAGGGCCTGCTGAAATCTTTCATCCGCGGCAGTCACGATCGTCCCGCCATAAATGCTGAAATACCCGCGGCGGGCCACTCGAATCCGTTTTCGCCACCGACATTGAACACAATTCCGTGATCGGCGGGAATCGCGTCGAGCATCCACTGGGCCTCCACGAGCAGGCTATGTGAGTACTCCGGGTTGGTTCTAGAAAAGACTGCCAGCGAGTTCGCGTTCGTAAATGCGACGACAAACCGCGAGCCGTCCGTCTGCTTTGTGACTGTCGCTGGTTTCCAGCGCTCTGGTAATAGGCCAGTCATGTGGGGAGGCTCGGAAAGCGGAATCAATATTTGAGCGTCGAGGACGGTCTCGAGCATAGCTTGAACCGCCAGCCGGCCAACCCGCGAATCGCGTATCGCGGCGTCAGCGTTCCGCATCCCACGGCCGACTGATTCACTCGTGAGTGTCGTGCGCCGGCGGAATAAATCGAAAAGAGCGCCCATGGTTCGTCCGCTACAACTAATGCGTAACGACAATTATGATCGCATCCAACCGTCCGACTACTTCGGCTTACGGAGCCGTGGCGAGGCGCGTTTGAGGACGATCAGTCCGCGACAATAGATGAGCACGCTGATCGAGCACGCGAGCAGGATTGTCGGCGAAAACTCCCACGGAAGCAGATATGACAAGCTCGAGGCCATGAACTATGAGAACCTGCAACTACCGCACTGTTTTTCCTCCAGCGCCAGCCGAACCCTCGCAGCGCACGCGGAAGAGCTATGATCGTAGAGCGCCAACATTGGCCGGAAGCACCGCCGAATCGACAACTGGGAAGCCGGCGACATCATAACCGCGCGGCGCCCTCGGGTCTCGGGGCAGTGAAGAAAACATTCGTCACAATGCAGTGGCCACGAGCTGTCTCTCGGGCGCATAACCAGTCGTGCGAGTCGTACCCTTCGCTGGTGCGTTGCCAACCTCGAAGATCGAGCCGCGAATCCGCGAAGACATGGTTCAGCGGGAGGCGCGTGAGGGGCCGCCCGGCAGGAAGCGGATGGCGCGGACGCGCATCTGCGGAGCGCGAAGGAAGTAATCGGCTACGCGCTGCACGCGCGCGACGGGCCGGACTGGCGCATGCGCTATTTTCGCCGTTGCAGGGCGGCTGCAAGTCGCTCTATCCGCACCGTCTCTGCGATGCGAAATGTGGCACAGCTCTTCATGCGCTCGAATGTAATGCTCGCCTGCCTGATGTCCGACAGCACCGCCGGCAGCGCGAGGGAATCGCGGCGACCGTGAGCAACAGCGAGACGCCGGCGATTTCCGGCGGTGCTCGTGACGGAACAGCGCGCAGAAGAGTGGTCACGATCAGGAAATTACCCGTCCGGATCATCATCTTTCTGGAGGCGACTGCGCGCACTGAGTTGAGCTGCGGCAACCAGTGCGACGAGAGCGCGGAAGTTGGTGTGACCTCCGCTGTTCAATGCCACCTAATCGCGTGCGGGAGGCGGCTCGTGCGCGGCGGCCTGCACGCGTGCGGGAGGCGGCTCATGCCCTGTGGTGGGCTGCCCGCGCCCGGGCACACGCCAGTGGTCCAGCCACTCGGCCGCCCAGCGCTGGCCGCCGAGACCGAACGCGAGCGCCAGGCCGAACACCACGCCGCCAAACAGAATGAGAAATGTGGGGCGGATGATGTCGCCGCCGATCTGCACTTCATCCAGCGCGATCAGGATCACGAACACGATGATCGCGGACTTCGCGAGCCGGCCCAGCTGCTCCGCGTGGCGCAGCTCGACGCTCCTGCCGTACGCGGTCACGGAGCTGCCGACGAAATTCGCGAAGTAGGTGCCGAACGCCAGGATCAGCACCGCCAGCATCACACGCGGCAGGAACAGCACGAGCCGGCCCAGCAGATCCGTAGCATAAGTGAGGTCCAGGCTGTTGAAGGCGACCAGCAGTGAGATGAAGATCACGAACCAGTAGACGAGCCCCGCGAGCACGGCGCTCGTGTCCGAGCGCACGCCGCCCAGCTCGAGGAACGCATCGATTCCCGCACGTTGCGTGAGCACGTGGAGATTCGCGGCGCGCAGCGCTCTCTTCACGACGAGCCGGCTCACCTTCGCGAGCACCCACCCGGCGAGCACGATCAGCAGCGCGACGGCGACCTTCGGCAAGACGCTTCCGACCTGCAGGAGCAGGGCACGCACGGGTTCGAGGTAAAGGTTCACCTGATCCATGTTCGACTCCTCGGGGTTTTATCCAGGGGGACTGCCGGCGGCGAGTAGCTCGAGCGCGCTGCGCACCGGAACATGCAGCCATGCGGGCCGGCTCGCAAGCTCGTAGCGGATCTCGTACAACACTTTTTCCAGCTCGAGCAGCTCACGAAGCGGTTGCGGGTTGGGCCCGAGCAGCGGCGAATCGCGCAGCGCGGCTTCGTAAGTGGTGAGGAACGTGCGCCGCGCTTCCTGAAGCCACTCCGAGAGGAGCGACCTGGCGCGCGGTTCTGCAGCCTGTCCAGGCGTGGGCGCGGTTCCTTCGAGCGCAGTGCGGCGGGCGTAGTCGAACGAGCGCAGCATACCGACGACGTCGCGGAGCGGGGAATGCTTTCGGCGCCGTTCCACGAGCGGGCGCGACGGTTCACCTTCGAAGTCGATGATGACGACATCGTCTGCCGTGAGC
>JBDZVF010000424.1:0-5461 GCA_040255575.1 Pseudomonadota bacterium
CCGGATCACGGAGTTTCCCACGGGAGAAACGCAGTGCTTCTCGGCAACGGTCGAGCTAGATGGGCTTGCGATTGCGACCGCCAGCAATGAAGGTCTCGGTGCCCCACGCTCATCCAGGCACTGCCGGATCAAGGCGGCGCGCTTGCAGCCGCCCGCACGAAAACGAGTACACCGATCACGGCGAACTGTGTTTCGTCGAATACGCACAGACCCCCAAGAATCGAGAACGACTCTTTGCGAAGATCCGCGCCGCTCATGCGCGCGCCCGGATTCTGAACGAACTGCCGCCGGAGGAAGGCTTCGAGCTGTACAAACAGGCCTTCTCGCAGGCGAGTAGCGCACCCGCCGCAGCACCACCGCTATCTGCCCTGCCCGTACTCCGCTTCACTAAAACGGCGCACCTCTGATCCCACTTTCCTGCGGACGCGGGCCGAGTGCCGTCGCATCATGCCAACCGTTCCGCTGACTTTGTCAGCTCCCAAGGCAAGCCCCAGTCTTCACCGACTGCCAGCTGCCCTTCCAGTAGCCACGGTCTGCAAGGCTATATCAGACCGATCCCGTTCGCTTCCGTGCCCCGTGCGCGAACACTCATCGAGTTTTCTCGATGAGGGGTGCCGGCCGGACAGCTCAACCTCCCAAGGTTGAGCCTGTCTGGCCTTTTCCTGCTTCCCCATTCCAATCCGGAGATCCGTCCCATGACAAGCTCATCTGGTTCTGCTTCCAACTGCAAGCCGAAGTATTTCGATCTCATCACCACCGGCTATGCCCGACTGAAGCGCGTGCGCAACGTACCCGTTCCTCGAGGGGCGGCGAAACTCTCGTGCGACTTGAAGGCATTTCATGGCGAGCGCGGAGCCGCCTCAATCACGCCGTTTGACGTGAGAGTCGTCGGCGAGGATGCGAAGCTGTGCGTCGATCGGAATCGCCCCGAGGCGAATGACGGCCGCCAGGACGTGTACGTCAAGTTCGATGTCGGCGATGCGTCCATCCACACCTTCGCCGTCGACGAGGGCGAAGGCGCCGTTCTGAAGGCTCGACTGCTGAAGTGCGAGCGTGTGAATCCAGCTGTTCTCCCCGACACGTATCAGCTCCTGACACGCGGCCTCGGCTATCTCAACTTCGCTCGCGAGGTTGAAACAGATAGCGGCGTGGTGCTCACGTGCAATCTCAACGCCCTGGTTGGCCCGGAGCCGACCAGTCCCGAAGAGAAGGTCGCGCGAGTACCGTTCGACGTCACGGTCACCGGCGAAGAAGCCGCCGCGCTCATCCGCCAGTACAAAGAGGCGATCAACGGCCGCAAGTCCGTCTTCGTCGGCTTCTCTCTCAGCGGAGCGCGTATCCATAGCTACCTTCGCAAGGGTGAGCATGAGGGCGAGCTGGGGTACGCCATCCAGAGCGACCTCATCAAGTTCTCTTTCGTCACCGTGGACGGCCAGCGTGTTTTCACCGCTGCCAGCACTTCGAAACCGAGCGACGATGTCCCCGCCGAGTCCGGCAATCGGCGTGCCGATGATCCGAACGAAGGAAGCCAAGCCTCCGCGGCTTGAACTCCAGTCAATCAGACAAGGCCCTTCGGGGCCTTGTTTCATTTCCGCTGACGGAAGACGTCATCAAACCGGGCGGGAGCCGTTTCTGTTTCCAGCGTGTCGCATCCCGTCGAATTCGTGAGGCTACGCGTCGACCGTCACCCACACGGGAAGCCTTCGCATGACCGCCAGCCCCTCAACTCGAGCGACACGATTCGCGGCTTTCATTGGTGCCAGTGTTCTGCTGCTCATTGCGCTTGCAGGCTGCGCTAGCCCGCCGCCGCGTTCTACTGCGGTCACAGCTTCGTCGCCTGAATCACCCGTCTCGATACCCGTCGCGCGCTACAGCCGCTACACGCTCGTGGAGATCGAGCCCACGACAACACAACTCGACCTCCTGTCCCAGGTCATTGACATCACGTTGCCGGCCACCGCCGTCACGACCGTCGGCGATGCCCTGCGCTACGTGCTCTTGAGTTCCGGCTACACGCTGTGCGAGGACCGTGCGGACCTAGAGACGCTGCTGGCACTGTCCCTTCCCGCTTCGCATTTCCACCTGGGTCCGCTGCTCCTGCGTCAAGCGCTTGAGCTGCTCGCCGGTCCCGCGTGGCTGCTGGACGTCGATGAGCGCGCCCGCCGTGTGTGTTTCGCGCCTCGCGAAACTCCGCACAGCGGGCTGAACAGGACGTCGCGGTCGTGAGCACCGAACTTTCAAACCCAACCCGCACGCATCGAGTCATCGCATTTGCGTGGCTATTCCTGCTCACGCTCGCTCTGGCGCTCGATCATGTCGTCCTCACGCATGAAATGGGCGACGCGCGAACGTATGCCGATCGCGACGCCCTCGCCGCGACCCAGAACCAGGTGGGCGTGGTGCAGTCGCGCCTCGAATCGCTTGCCGATCAGAAACCTGTCTCGCAGGCAGATTTCGAGGCCGCAGGAGCTGCGCTCAAAAGTCGGCTGGAGTCGGTAGAACGTGCTGCTTCGTCGAACCTGCGCGCCGATGCCCTGACACCGCTGCTCGATCGCATTCTTGTTGTTGAAAAGCAGCTCAGCACCCTCCGGCGATCCACGCTCGCCGCAAAGCGTGTCGACCCTCCCGCCGCATCCGAGAAGCCTGTACTGCAAGAGCCTCCGTTCTCCGTGATCGGTGTGGAGCTTCGGGGCGGTGAGCGATTCTTGTCCGTGGCGCCGGTCGATGCGCAGTCTAGTCGCCCGATTCGCCTCATGCGGCCGGGAGACGCCGAAGGTCACTGGCGCTTGGACGGCATAGACGCTACCGGCGCGCAGTTCACTGTTGACGGTGTCGTGCGTCGACTCTCCGTTCGCTGAGAGGCTTCCATGCGGTCACGAATCCGGTTGATGCAGTGGCGACCGTTCGCCCTTCCGGTATTGCTCCTGATCTTCACGACGACTGCTCACGCGCAGAATAGTGCCGCAACGGCTTCACGTACCGAAGCGAGTCGTATGCAATATGCCGACGACACGGCTTCGGAAGAGACGCTGGCGCGCGAGTGGGGACTGAAAGTCGAGGAATGGTCCCGCTACCGCGAGCTCATGCGCGGGCCGCTCGGCCTCTATTCTCCGGGCCTGGATCCACTCACCGCGCTCGGCGTCGAGGCTCGCGACGACGCGGAGCGGCGGCACTTCGCAGAGCTGCAAGTGCAAGCGGAAGGCCGGCGAGCTGAGAAGACCCTAGCCTATCAGCGCGCCTATGACGAGGCATGGCAAGCGCTGTATCCGGGCCTGCGACCTGTCGGCATATCAAGCGCATCGGCCACTTCCACTTCATCGGCACCGAATCCCTCGGAGCGCGCCACCCGCCTCGCTGTCTTCGTCAAAGAGGACTGCGCGCCTTGCGATGAGCGCGTGCGCCAGCTCCAGTCTGCAGGCCAATCGTTCGATCTGTACATGGTCGGAAGTCGCAACGACGACAGCCGTATCCGCCAATGGGCCGCGCGCGTCGGCATCGATCCAGCGAGGGTCAAAGCACGGACCATCACGCTCAACCACGATGCCGGCCGCTGGCTCTCCCTGGGCATCACAGGCGCACTGCCCGCAGTAGTCACGCAGGTGGACGGACAATGGCGGCGCGACTGACGGCACCGCTGGTAAGTTCAGTCGTTGCGCTCGCGGGAACCCTCGCACCCTGCGCGATCGACGCGGCCACCGTTCAACCGCCGCCGGCGGCCTACCGCGTGGCCGCAGCTCGCGCCGGCGTACCCGCAACGGTGTTGTTCTCCCTCGCGCTCCAGGAAAGCGGCATGCCCTTCCGAGGACGACTCCGTCCCTGGCCGTGGACGTTGAACGTGGGTGGCGAGGCATTGCGGTTCGCGACACGCGAGCAGGCTTGCAGCGGCCTCCATCAGGCGCTTCAGACGAACGACTCCAAACGGGTCGATGTCGGGCTCGGTCAAATCAACGTCGGCTTCCACGGCCACCGCGTCGGCGAGCCGTGCGAGTTGCTGAATCCGTATACCAACCTCGCGATCACCGCGACGATCCTGCGCGAGCAGCACACGCCCGGCGACGACTGGCTGATCGCCATCGGTCGCTATCACCGACCGGCCGGCGGAGAGGCGGCGGCCCGTTATCGCCTAAGCGTTCAGCAACATCATGCACGCACATTCGGCACCGCCTCGCTCTCCGCTTCACGAGGGATGGCGTTGCCATGACGCCCATCGTGTCCCGACTCTGTGGCGCACTGCTGCTCGCTATCGCCGCGTGCGCCTGCGCCGAGGACCGCGCACCGCTGATCGTCGTGGAGCACGGTGGAGTTCCAGCGAGCGATTACTACGGCGCGTTGAAGCTTCAACCGCCCGCGGCCAAACCACCGCATGCCGCCACTCCTCCGCGCCCCGCACGGCCCTTCACCGAAGAGAGCGCCCTGCCGGTCACCTCCACGCGCTTGACTCCCGGACGGGTTGAAACGCGATCGATACATGCACCGGGCCTCTCACCGTTGTTCATCGTGGGCATTGATTCGCGCTCCCGTGCATGGCTGCGCGAGCGTCATGACGAGCTCAGCGCGCTCGGCGCAGTCGGTCTCGTCGTCAACATCGATTCCCTCGATGCGCTCAAGAGTCTGCGCCGCCTCGCGCCCGGCCTTGCGCTTTCACCGACCGCCGGGAATGACCTCGCGCAGCGCCTCGCAATCGAGCACTACCCCGTCCTGGTCACGGCCACTGCCATCGAGCAGTGACATGAGTCGGTCCCAGCCGGTCGAAGTGCTGCTGCGTCCGGCGGTAGAGCTCTACAGCACGCTCGTGTGTGGGCTCGCGGCGTTCCTGTCGCTGGCAGCACCGTGGGCGCTGGCACTTCACCCCACACTTGGCATGGCGGCCGCGCTGGTCTTTCTGGGCCTCGGTGGCATTCGCGCGCGCGAGGCATGGGCGATCCTGCGCTATCGCCGCAACATTCGCCGCCTCCCGCGCTACGTGATGAGGAGCCGGGACATCCCGGTCAGCCGCAAATGGCTCTTCGCGGGGCGCGGGTTCAAGTGGGATCAGCGGCACACGCATCGCCTGCTCCAAACCTATCGGCCCGAATTTCGGCGCTACGTCGAGCCGACCCTCGCGTACCAGCTCGCGCGCAAACTGGAGGCGCGCGCTGAGTTCATGCCACGACCGCTCGCCTGGCTTGCACACGGAACGGCGTGGGATCACCCCCTCAATCCCGTGAGGCCACTGCCGCCCGTCGGCGGTTTACCTCGCCTGCACGGCATCGAGCCAAACGAAATGGACGTCACGCTACCCCTCGGAGAGCGCGTGGGTCACACGCTGGTGCTCGGGACGACGCGCGTGGGCAAAACACGCCTCGCGGAGCTCTTCGTCACGCAGGACATTCGCCGAGGCGACGTCGTCATCGTCTTCGATCCGAAAGGCGATGCCGAGTTGCTGAAGCGGATGTTCGTCGAGGCGCAGCGCTGCGGGCGC
>JBDZVF010000425.1:0-5442 GCA_040255575.1 Pseudomonadota bacterium
GAACGTGCGCGTCGAAACACTGGACGTGACCAGCTCCGCAGAGGCACGCGCGCTTGCGATGAAACTGAAGGGTGTGCCGATCGACGTGCTCATCAACAATGCCGGTGTGTTCAACGACGCCGGCAAGTGGGACACCCAGAATTTCCGTCATCTCGACTACGCCCTCGGCGACACCATCATGGCCGTCAACGTGAAGGGCCCGCTGCTCGTATCCGAAGCATTCCTGGACCTGGTCAAGGCGAGCACGCAGAAGAAGATCATCGCGATCAGCTCGACCAACGGCTCTCTCAGCCTGCCAACGCGTAACAACGGCGCAATCTTCTATCGCGCGAGCAAGGCAGCCCTGAACCGCGCGATGCAGCTCGTTGCCGGCGAGCTCAAGCCCGAAGGGGTCACGGTAGTCATGCTGCATCCGGGCGCGGTCCGCGCCGAGCGCACGCCGAACACCGACAATCCGGAGGCCATCGAGCTACCGTTCTCGGTCAAACAAATGATCGCGACCATCGACGCGCTGACCCTGAAGGACGCAGGCCGCTTCATGCGGTACGACGGGGAAACCCTGCCCTGGTGAATGGCCGGCGGGTGGCCGCGGCCGCGTTCAGGCGACCGTGGCACCTGAAGAGTCAACACTCACCGCCAGCGCGGTCATGTTCGTCCGGGAGCGCTAACTAAGATGGACCCGCGGAGCCGGCAGCATCTGCCGCCGGCGTCCGCCAGGGGGAGCCATGGGTCCAGAACCGTTTAGCCACGGAGGCGGAGGTCATGCTGCTGAAACCTCCAGGCCGCCGCTCGCTGGCAGGATGCCCGCAATCCTCGATCTCGGGATCGTTCGTGAGGAACGACGGGCGGACGCGTGGCGCAACTGCGCGCGCACGTACTTTCCCGGTCTTTCCGTGCGGGGTCGCGATTTCAATCCGGGCGCGGGGACGATCGCTGGAGGGCCGTTCGGCACGGGCCGGCTCTGGACGATCGTTTCTCCACCGGTGCATGTGCAGTTCGACCCAGGTGCAGTAGCAGCTGCTCAGAGGCAGCGTTTCTCGGTGATGCTCCAGGTTCGCGGCGCCACGCATGCGCGCCAGGGTGACCAATCCGCGCAACTCGGAGCGGGAGACCTCTGCGTCATAGACAGCGCAGCGCCCTTCGAGCTTGCCGTCACGAGCGACTTCTCGCACCTGCTCATCCTGCAGATGCCCCGTCACGCAGTGCTGAGCCGCCACCCGCACCTCGAGCAATGCACCGCGGAACTCTTCACGCCGCAGGAAGCCGGCGCAACTCTCCTCCGCCGCACCCTGCTGAGCACACTAGAACTGGCGCCTTCCATGGATGCGAACCAATGCAGCGCGGCACTGGGCGCCATTGTTCAGCTGGTCGGGTTGCCCACGCTCGGACGTGTCGCTGAGGGTGGCGCCATCGAGTGGCGCTCGCGCGCGGCCCTTGCTCTGATCGATAGCTGCCTCAGCGAGCTTCACCTGACCGCGGAGCAAGTGGCGCACACGCAAGGCATCAGCCGGCGCCGGCTCGACGAGATCATGGTTCGGGCGACGGGCTGCTCGGTGAGCTCGCATATCTGGTCACGGCGTCTGGAGCGCGCAGCGACCGACTTGCTCGACCCGCGATTCGCGAACCGGACCGTCACACAGATCGCGTTCGCATCGGGATTCAAGGATGGCGCACATTTCACGCGCGCGTTCAAGAGGCGCTATCACACATCCCCGAGCGACTGGCGAAGTACGCGCGGTGGCTCACGGCAGGGCTTGCGTGAGCATTCCCCTGCGGCGCCTTGTCAGCTCACGACGGCCGAGGACGCGACCATCTGACGATGCAGAAAAGCTGGCGGAGAGAGTGGGATTCGAACCCACGTATACCCTTGCGGGCATAACTGGAATTCCAGTCCAGCGCCTTCGACCGCTCGGCCATCTCTCCGGGGCTGCGGATAATACACGGACCCGCTTCAGGATTCAGGCGTCTGGGGCTTGGGCAGCTGATAGCTCGGCGGCTCATCGAGGCAGCCCTGATCCTTCGTGCGCGGCGGTGGCTCGGGTGTGGTCAAGTCCGGAATGCGCAGCGCATTGCGGGTGTCCGGAGACTCCAGCCCGGCGGGAATAGTGAGCGACTTCCCTTCCGTCGCATCGGCGTAGCCCACAGGCTCCTTGCACAACTCGCCCCCCGCCGAATGACGACGGAACGGATTGCAGCCCGCGGTCGCGAGCGCCGCGAGCACGAGCACCGCGAGGGTCAGGGACTTCTTCAAGACGTAACTCCCGCGGCTTTCAGCGCCGCCGTCACCACCGAGTGATACGCCGGCGCGAGCTCCGTGAGAGGCAGCCGCAGGCCACCCTCGATCAGGCCCATCTGCGTCAGCGCCCACTTCACGGGAATGGGATTCGCCTCCGCGAAAAGATCGCGATGGAGCGCGGCGAGGCGCGCATCCAGCTTCTCCGCAGTCTCTTTGTCGCCGCGCCCCGCAGCCGTGATCATGTCGGACATCAGGCGGGGCGCAACGTTCGCGGTCACGGAGATCACGCCCTTCGCCCCGGCCAGCACTGCCTCGCGAGCGGTGGAATCATCGCCCGAGAGAACCGTGAAACCGGGCTTGGCGAGCGCCACGAGCTCGCGCACCCGCTCGATGCTCCCAAGGCCTTCCTTGATGCAAACGATGCGCGGAAGTTGCAGAAGGCGCGCAACCGTCGAGGGCTGCAGGTCCACAGCTGTGCGACCGGGAATGTTGTACAGAATGACAGGGACGCGCGACGCTTTCGCTACCGCCGCGAAGTGACGGAACAGCCCTTCCTGGGGTGGCTTGTTGTAAGCCGGCGTGACGACAAGCACGCCATCCACCGGCAGCTCCGAAGCCCAGCGCGTGCGCACAACAGTAGCGGCCGTGTTGCTGGTCCCGGTGCCGACGATGATGGGGACGCGTTTGGCGACCTGCGAGCAGGCACGCTCCGTGAGCTCCCGCAGCTCCGCTTCAGTGATGGTGGGCGACTCGCCCGTGGTCCCCCCGACGACGATGCCGTGGGTGCCATTCTGAAGGTGAAAATCGACGAGGCGCGTCCAAGCATCGAAATCCACTGCGCCATCCCGACGCATGGGCGTGACGATGGCGACCAGATTGCCGGCGAACATGGTAGTCAGGATATCCAGGACCAGAAGCGGGGCCGCGAATATTAACCGAACCGACCCCCGCCCGGGGCCTGCAATGTCCGGTACTTACGTGGACATAACCCCTCCACCGCCCGGTGGTACACTGCCGGCCGGCTTACCGGACCCCTCAAGAAGACCCCCCGAAGATGAAGCAGCACCTGGCCGTCTCAGCGATCGGCAGCGACCGCACCGGCATGGTTCACGAGCTCACCCGCGTCATCAGCGAATGCGGCGGCAACATCAGCGAAAGTCGCATGGCCAATCTCGGCTCGGAGTTCGCCATGCTGCTGCTGGTGTCGGGCAACTGGCATGCGCTCGCCAAGCTCGAAACCGAGCTCAAGCGGCTGGCCGACGGCAACGGCCTCAGCATCCATCTGAAGCGCACGGAGCCCCGCAACGCGCGCACGGACATGCTGCCCTACTCCATCGATGTGGTGTGCCTCGACCAGAGCGGCATCGTCTCCGGCCTGTCGGGATTCTTCTCCACGCGCGGCATAGACATTGCCGAGGTTTCCACGCGCAGCTACCCGGCCGCGCACACGGGCGCGCCGATGTTCTCGGTGCAGATGATCGTGAACGTGCCGAGCCGCATTCACGTGGCGCACCTGCGCGAAGAGTTCATGGAGTTCTGCGATTCGCTGAATCTCGATGCCATCCTGGAACCGGTGAAATCCTGATGGCCGTCGCGGTCGGGAAGAAGGTGCCGGCGTTCAGTGCCGCGATCACGGGCAGCGACGCGAAGTGGAAACTCGCGGATGCGGCGGGCGAGAAGCTCGTGCTCTACTTCTATCCCAAGGACATGACGGCTGGCTGCACCCGGGAAAGCCAGGACTTCCGCGACAGGCACGCCGCGTTTCGCAAGGCGAAGGTACGCATCATCGGGGTATCGCGCGACTCCCTCAAATCTCACGACAAGTTTCGCGAGAAGGAAGGCTTGCCGTTCGAGCTGCTCTCGGACGAAGACGAGAAGGTGTGCAGGCTGTTCGACGTCATCCGGGAAAAAACCCTCTACGGGCGCAAGTACATGGGTGTCGATCGCAGCACGTTTCTGATCGATGCCGAGGGCATCCTGCGGCGTGAATGGCGCGGCGTGAAGGTGCCCGGCCACGTGGAGGAAGTACTTGAAGCGGCGAAGTCTCTCTGACCCCTCACCCTCCGGCGCCGCAAGCGGCGAACGGGACGCGACGAAGAGCCCGACACAACGACGACTCTTCGTGCTCGACACGAACGTGCTCATGCACGACCCCACCGCCATCTTCCGCTTCGAGGAACACGACGTGTTCCTGCCGATGGTGGTGCTCGAAGAGCTGGACGCGCACAAGAAAGGCCTTTCCGAGCAGTCGCGCAACGTGCGCCAGGTCAGTCGCTTCCTCGACGATCTCATGCGCGGGCTCGGCAAGGAGCAGATCGACCAGGGGCTGACGCTCCCCTCCAGCTACTCCGGCAACCACGGCAAGAAGCCTTCGAGCGGCCGTCTCTTCTTCCAGACGCGCGAGCTCTCCTCGGCCTTGCCGCCATCGCTGCCGGGTGGCGCGGACAACGCGATACTCGGCCAGACGCTTGCGCTTCAGAAAGAAAATGCCGAAGCGCGCGTCGTGCTCGTCTCGAAAGACATCAACCTGCGCATCAAGGCCGCCGTGCTCGGCGTGCATGCGGAGGACTACTACAGCGACAAGACACTCGAAGACACGGACGTTCTGTATTCCGGGACCGCGACGCTCCCCGCGAACTTCTGGGAAAGCCACAGCAAGGACATGCGCTCCTGGAAGGAAGGCAACCGCACGTTCTACGAAATCACCGGCCCCGCCGTTAGCGAGTGGCAGACGAACGAGTGCGTGTACGAGGAAAGCCCGGAGGGCATCGAGGCGATCGTGCGCAAGGTCGACGGCGAGCGCGCGACACTGGAGCTCACGCAGGACTATCGCAGCGAACGCCACAGCGTGTGGGGCATCACCGCGCGCAATCGCGAGCAGAACTTCGCGCTGAACCTGCTGATGGATCCCGAGATCGACCTCGTCACCGTGCTCGGCCCGGCCGGCACCGGCAAGACCTTGCTCGCGCTCGCCGCCGGGCTCGTGCAGACGCTGGAGACGAACCGTTTCGTCGAGATCATCATGACCCGCGTGACCATCCCCCTCGGCGAGGACATCGGCTTCCTGCCGGGCACGGAGGAGGAAAAGATGGAGCCCTGGATGGGCGCCCTCATGGACAACCTGGAGGTGCTGACCCATAGCCAGGAGGGCGGGAGCCGGGGCCGCGCGGCCACGAATGACCTCCTGAAGAACCGCATCAAGATCC
>JBDZVF010000426.1:0-5437 GCA_040255575.1 Pseudomonadota bacterium
ATAAAGGCGCTCTTCCTCCATCCGGACGATCCACAAGTACAGCAACGAGCACAGCGCGCAGTCGCAAAGATCATCGGCGTACCACCGACGGAATGCGCCGAGGCCATACAGACGGTAGTAGCGCTGGTGAAAGACATGGGTCCCGACGCGGCAGCCGACGAACTGCTACGCACGAGCGGGCTCATCGACTTGGACGCGTGAGGACACGTTAAATGAAACAGAAGAGCAAGGCAGCGCGGGAGGCCAAGGATGGCGGGCGCGAAAAGGTCGATGTCATCATCGGCTGCATACACGCGCAGCACGCGGGGATCTACACGCCTGATGTTATAGATCTTGATGCGTTCGCCAAGATGCCGAAGGAGGCATTGGTTGAACTCGTTCTCGATCTGTTCGCCTTTCTCGGCAGGCCAAAGGAAGGCCGGCGATGACCGGCTTCACACGGAAGTCATGGCGTGAGCGCGGCTCGCCCCGGTTAACGGGGCGGGCGCGGCGCTACCTGAAGGAACGAGGCATCAAGCTCAGTCTCGCGCGCGAAGTCGGCTTGCGATCGCTCAAGCCCAAAGAGACGGCGGCGATTTGGGGACCAGATTGCGAGTTCGAGGCGCTGCTGATTCCGTATTCAGACGACTACGCGACCGCACGGATCTTCTGGCGCAGCAAGAAGCTGGAAAAGCAGCACGGGAAGTTCCGCACCACACCCGGCATGGGCACGCGCATCTACGAGCCGCCAGTCCGCTTCGATTGGGACAAGGTCGCAGAGGACCCGAGTAAGTATCTCCTGATCGTAGAAGGTCCCATCAAGGCACTAGCTGCGGTCGGTCATGGCCTGCGCGCCATCGGTATCAGTGGCGCGTACAACTGGCAGCTAGATCGCGTGGCAGCACGTCGCCTACGCCAATACGACTACGACAAGCGACGCGTGATTCCGGTATTCGATGCGGACATTAGCGAGAACAACAGCGTTCTGCTTGCTTACCTGCTGTTCGGTGACTGGCTCCAGTCACAGGGCGCGGATGTGCGACACGTCCGTATTCCGAAGAGCAACGCACGCAATCAGGGTCTCGATGACCTGCTGGCGCGCGGTGGCAAGGCTGCATGGAAGGAGCTGCGCAGATACACATGGGAATCCGAAAAGGTCCTCGCCCTGCGCAACACGGTCCAGCGCACCACGGAAGGTGGGCTGGCGGCGCTCTTCAAGCTTCAGCATTCGCTGGATGTCCGATTCGATAGCAACGAGGGCGATTGGTACAGCTACGAGGCGCCGGTCTGGATGAAGGACTCGCGCCGTGCCCCGCACGTTCAGGAGCGGATGAAAAAGACGGTATGGTCCATCGTGGACCTCGCCAACCGTGTGACGAACAGCGAGCGTCGCACTCGCATGCTTCGGTGGGCGTCGCGCTGTGACAGCAAGAACGCGATTCGTGGAGCGATGGAGCTCGCGAGTTCCGACCCCGACCTGCAAGTTACGCACGATCTATTCGACACCGAGCCCTACCTGCTAGGCACGCAAAGCGGCGTCGTTGATTTGCGCACGGGTGCAATCCTCGAGCAAACGAAGGAGCACATGGTTTCGAAGCGGGTGGCCGCTGCGTACGACCCGGACGCACCGTGCCCGCGTTGGCGCAAGTTCATATCGGAAATCATGATGAAGGATGTCGACATGGCCGCGTTCATGAAGCGGCTGGCCGGTTACTTTCTTCTCGGGTCGAACCCTGAACGCCTGATCTTCTTTCTGTACGGCGTGGGCCGTAACGGCAAATCCGTTTTCATCGAAACGCTGCTTCGGCTGATGGGTGAATACGGCGAACCGGCCAAGTCCGATTTGATCATGCGCAAGCGTGTGGACCGCGACGCCGAGAGCGCGCAGCCCTTCATGCTCAAGCTGCGAGGGAAGCGCTACATCACGGCATCCGAAGTCGGGGAAGGCATGCACCTCGACGCCGCTACAGTGAAGACGCTAACTGGCGGCGACGAAATGACCGTGCGCGGCCTGCACGCCGCTCCTGTCCGGTTCACCGTAAACGGCAAGTTCGTTATTCGGTGCAATACGCGCGTGATCATCGACGGCGCGGATCAGGCCATCTGGGATCGCGTTGTGGAGATCCCGTTCGATTTGCGTCTCGGTGATGACGAACAGGATCGCAGTCTGCGCGACGTACTCAACAAGGAGTTGCCCGGCATCTTGACGTGGGCGGTCGAGGGATGCGGCGAATACCTGGTCCACGGTCTCCAGATTCCAGAGAAGGTGCTGGAGCAGACGAAGGCATATCGGAGCGCGATGGATTCCGTCTCGCGCTGGCTCAAGGAATGCACCACGCGTGAATACAACGCACGGTCTCTGACTACTGCGCTCTACAGCCACTACTCCGCATGGTGCCAGCGTCAGAGCCAGTCTGGCGTGCTGCTGTATCCGGTGGACCTGACGGAGTTCGGCAAGAAGCTGAAGGATGCAGGCTTCGTGAAGAAGAAGCACAAAGGTCTTTCACAGATGCGTGGCATTGCGCTGCTCGGAGGAAAACCATGAGTGCGGGTGTACCGGGTTGGGTGGGGTTACCCATATTTGTTTTAGACATTCGTAGTCTTATGAACAAAAGGGCAAACCCCGCCCCCGCTGGCATGGCCGCTTTGGGCCGAGTGCTGCGGATTTCTGCTGATGATGCGCTCTCCGTCCCATCCCACCGGGGGCGATTGATTGACGGACGTCGTTCTAGAGAAAACCCCGATCTCAGTGCGGAATTATCGTTGGACCCATTTTGCATCAATTTCGCCAGCGGACAAATCACATGACCAAGCCCAGCAAACCATCGTTGAAAGTAGTGCGCGCCGCGAGCGTGCCAACCGCCCCGCAACCGCCCAAGCATCTGAGCGCGGAAGCGCAGACAGAGTGGCGCCAGTTCCAGACTGATTACAGCATCATCGATCCGGCCGGGCTCGCACTGCTGACAATGGCATGCGAGTCGCAGGATCGGATACGAGCCGCGCAGGCGATTATCAAGCGCGACGGCCTTGTGGTGCTCGACCGCTGGAAGAAGCCTCACAAAAATCCGGCGATCTTGGTCGAAGAGCGCGCCCGCTCCGCTTATCTCCGCTGCCTGAAACAGTTGGAGCTTGTGGCGGGCCGCGCATGAAGCGGTACTACCGGCAAGGCGCAGTGCGCGCCATGCGAGAGCCGGACCCAGACGAACGGCTGCTGATCGCGGAACGCGCGTACTGCGTGCGCCCGTATGCAGCACCAATAGACGATCCAGAGACCGCAGACCTCGCACGTGCATTCGCATTCGAGATGCGCGCGGACTACCTCATGGGTTCCGGCACAGCGGCGCGGGCGGTATGGAATCGCCATCGTGAGTGGGCGCTGGCCGCATGGATCGAAGCGATGCCGGGCACGCGGCCGCCGTTGTTCTACGAGTTCGATGCGCCGGAGCCTCGCGATCCCGCGGAGTCCGAGCGCGCCTATCTCAAGAAACACAAGCTGCTGACGGCAGCCGAAGCGAAGAGGCTTCCCAAGTCGGCAGGTACGCCGAAGCTAGTTGTGGTGAGTAAATGACCGACGTAAGGGAATTTTCCTGTGACCTCGACTTCAACGTGCCGGACGTTGCCGACGTGTTCAGCGAGCATCTTCTGCGCTTCGTTAATGAGTGCGTGCAGAACGACAACGCCACGCCGGGCGATTTCGTCGAGGCGCTCATGAAGACGGCGCTGAACATCGAACTTCACGACCTCTCGCCAGAGGACGCCATCGCCAACATGCACAAGAAGGTGCAGGAGCTGGCCGCACGTATCGAGAAGCCGGCAACTGATCGGAGGAATTGAGATGGCCGCCAAGAAACGACCAGGTACGAGGGCCAAACCGATGGCAGACCCGAAGAACATTCCGCGTGAGTTTCGACTCGCGATGGCGATGGAGAAGATCGATGAGCAGGCCACGCAGATGGTGCAGGTTGCGGGGTTCGATGCGGACGACGTAGCCAATCTCTACGTGCAAGGCGCCTCGAAGGCGATGCAGCTTGCGGGTTACGACTTCGACCGGATCAAGCGGCAGATCATGCACGCCGCGGTCTGCTGGATTCATCTGCAGGAACAGGAGGCCGCCATGGCCTCGAAGGCGAAGCAATGACGAAGGATGAAATCGTGCAACTGGTGGAGGCCATCTCCGAGCTTAAGGCGAAGAGTGATACGCGCATCGACGCTCTAGCGAAGGCGATGCACCGGCACCTGAGAGACCTCGACGAAAAAATTGCGAAGATCGATGGCGTGATCGTGAAGTTCACGACGCTGAAGAAAGACATCGAGGACGAGCTGCTTGCACAGAAGACCGCGCTCGATGAGCTGGCCGTGCGAGTGAACAAGCTGGAAGAGAAATGATTTTTGGTTGATTGATGTCCATGACATTTGAGTAGGGACCTTGTGATGTTTCAGATGATGCGAGCAGCGGCCGATGAGCCCACTGACCCCGAGGGCAGCGATGCGTGACGCATCTGTGCTGCCAGAGGAAGGTGCGGATGGTCGGTGTCGGACTCGAAGTAGCTGCGCAACCCTGCGTGATGCAAGTCGTGTTGCGGGCGGCGCCCCTTGGAAAACGCCAGCGAGACGTTGGCGAAGCCCCAAGGGCAAACGGCGGCGGGCAATTCCGCTCCCCGCTAATTTGCTCTTGAGGAATCTACTGTGAACGAAGAACTGAAGAAATTGCTTGCGAAGCTCGAAGAGATTACGCGCCAGAACGAGCGTACCACTGGCGAGAATCGCAAGACGCTGGAGGCCCTTAGGGCCGATATCGAGAAGCTGAAGGGTACGAACCCCGACGCGCAGACGCTCACTGAGCTGCAGGATCGCATCGAGAACATCGAGGCGAAGCGCGGTCAGCCGGGCAAGACGGGCGTGGGACGTCAGACCGAGACCACTGGTCCGAAGTTCTACGACGCGAAGACTGGCAAGCTGATCCAGACGCTGGGTCACAAGGACAAGATGTCCGATCTTGACGAGCACCGGAACCGCTCCGGTGTGTCGTTGGGTCAGTGGCTGCACGCCACGATCCTGGGCGAGCGTGCGCCCGATGACGTGCGGCAGGCTGTGAAGGCATTGGCAACCGCGCCGGATGGAGCCGGCGGGTATACGGTGCCGAAGCCGCTGGCAGGTTCGTTTATTGACCTGTTGCGCGCGGAGCTGGTCTTGAGCCGCGCCGGTGTGACGACTGTGCCGATGGAAAGCAAGACGCTGACCATCGCGAAGGTGATCTCCGACCCGTATGTCTCATGGAAGGCGGAGAACGCCGCGATCAATGGCAATGATCCGACGTTCGACGCGGTTGAGCTCGAAGCGAAGACGCTCGTAGGTCTTGTGAAGTTCTCTCTCGAACTCGCACAGGACAGCTCTAACATCCAGAGCATTCTGGAGCGGTGCGTGACGCAGGCAGCAGCCCATGCCATCGACCATGCCG
>JBDZVF010000427.1:0-5433 GCA_040255575.1 Pseudomonadota bacterium
TCCGGGCTATTTTCCCGCATGCTCCCGGCGGCGCGGCGAGGCTCCGCCGCGCCGAGGCTCTTTGCCCGCCGCACAGCGCAGATCAACGCCGCGACCGGACGGTGCGAATCGCCCCGGCCCACCGCACGGTACGAGTCGCCCCGGCCCGTCGCACGGTACGAGTCGCCCCGGCCCTTCGCGCGGTACGAATCGCCCAGGCCCTTCGCGCGGTACGAGTCGCGCCGGCCCACCTCACAGTGCGAGTCCCACCGGCCCATCGCACAGTGCAAGTCGCACCGGCCCATCGCGCGGGACAAGTCGAACCGGTCCATCGCACGCCGAGCTCGAACGCCTGCAGAAAGTCCTCGCCCGCATGGGCATCGCCTCCCGTCGCGAGGCGGAGGAGTGGATCCGCGCCGGTCGGCTCACCGTCAATGGCGAGCCCGCGGTGCTCGGCACGCGCGTCGGCCGCACCGACCATCTGCGTCTCGATGGCCGCCTCATTCACCGTCACGAAGTCGCGGCAGGGCAGGTCTATCTCTGTCACCGCTCGCCCGGCGAGAACCTGCGAACACCCGAAGAGCCGACGGAACACCAGGCACTGACCGAGCGCCTGCCACGCCGCGCCGGCAATCGCTTCATCCCGATCAGCCCGATGCCGCGCATCGACGGCGGCCTCGAGATCGTCACGTCCGATGGCCATCTCGCCGTGCAACTCCAACGCACCGTGCATTCGATGCCGAGCGAGTTCAGCGTCCGCGTGCGCGGCGAGCTCGAGGAGCCAGCGCTGGGCTCCATCCTGAGGGGCACGCTCGACCGCGGCATCAACCTGAAGGTGGTGAGCGTCGAGCCCGGTGGCGGCGAAGGGGCCAATCGTTGGTACACCATCGTCGCGAGCGGCGGCAGCGGCAAGGACATTCGCCAGCTCTTCGAGCGTCATGGCGCGCTCGTGAGCCGCGTGCTGCGCACGAAGCTCGGCGCGCTCGTGCTCGACCGGCACTTGTCCCGCGGCCAGTTCCGCCCGCTCACGCCGGACGAGATTCAATCCCTGCTAGCATCGCCGGCCGAGGAGCCACCGGCGGAATAGCAGGATGCCCGGATCGTCGTCGATCATCTGGTCAAGACGTATCGGATTTGCGCTGATGGCGTGGCGCTTCGGCGTGCGTCACTCCACGTCAACGGGAAGCTGACGCCTCAACCGGAACGCTGACGATTCAGCGCGGCAGCTGCGCGTCGAACCGCTGCCCCGTGATGCCGCGGCTCGCCGGGCCGAGGAGGGCGATGTACGGGCCCACGACCGCTTCAGGCGTTGGCAGCGTTTCCGGATTCTCGGACGGGTAAGCCTGCAGGCGCATGGCCGTGCGCGTCGCACCCGGGTTCATCGTATTCACGCGCACGTGGGACACGTTCTCCAGCTCCTGCGAGAGGATGTCCGACAGCCCCTCGATCGCACACTTCGAGACCGCATACGCGCCCCAGAACGCGCGCGCCTTTCGACCCACGCTGCTCGACGTGAAAATCAGAGACGCATCTTCCGACCGTCGCAGCAGTGGCAGCAGCACATGCGTGAGAGCAAACGCAGCCGTGACGTTCACGTGCATCACGCGATACCACGTAGGCACATCGTAATGATCGATGGGCGCGAGCATGCCGAGCATGCTCGCGTTGTGAACCAGCCCATCGAGCCGCCCATAGCGCTCCATCATCGCCAACGCCAGTGTGTCGTAATCCGAAGCGACCGCCTTCTCGAGATCGAACGGCGCGATGGTCGCTTCCGGCCCGCCAGCCGCTTCGATCTCCGCATGCACGGCTTCGAGCTTCTTCACGTTGCGACCCACGAGCACGACCGTGGCCCCGTGACGCGCGCAGGCCAGCGCCAGCGCGTGGCCGATGCCGCGCGTGGGCCCGGTAATCGCGATGACGCGGCCCGCCAGCTCGTCGGGGCGGAGAGAAACGGTGCGAGGATCGAAAGCGGTATTCATTTGGATCGGGTCGTTTCTTCAGTGTCGATAGCCGGCGGCGCCACGGGCCGCGCGAGCTGCGCGATGGGCTCCATCGTGGCAAGTGGCGCATCGGAGGTGACCCCGAGCTCCGGGAAGCGCCGCGCCTGCGGCAGCACCTGACGTTCGAGCGAGCCGACGGCGGAATTGTACGCGCCGACCGCGCTGTTGAGCTGCTTGCCGAGCTTTTCCAGGTGAGAGATGAATGAGTTGAGGCGACGATACAGTTCCTGCCCCATCTCGTGAATCGTTGCGGCGTTCTCCGCGACATCCGCCTGGCGCCAGCCATACGCGACCGTCTTCAGGAGCGCGATGAGCGTTGACGGCGTCGCGAGAATGACGCCGGCCTTCAAGGCGCTGTCGAGCAGGTCCGGCCTTTCGGCGAGCGCAGCGCTCAGGAACTGGTCCCCGGGCAGGAACAGCACCGCGAACTCCGGGCTGTGCTCGAACTGAGCCCAGTAGCTCTTTGCCCCGAGCTGTCGCACACGGCTTTCGACGTGCTGTGCGTGGCGTTTCAGCGCGACTCCGCGGGCCTCGTCCGTGTTCGCCTCGATCGCTTCGAGGTAGGCATCGAGCGGGGCCTTGGCATCGACGACGAGCGTGCGCTTTTCCGGCATGTGAATGACCATGTCTGGCCGCAGCACACCGTCTTCGAGCGCAAGGCTCAGCTGCTCCGTGAAATCACAGTGCTCGGCCATGCCCGCGAGCTCGACCACGCGGCGCAGGGTCATCTCGCCCCAGCGGCCGCGCACTTCGGGCCGGCGGAGCGCGGTGACCAGGTTGCGCGTTTCACGCTGCAACTGGGCGTGGCCGCCGGCAAGACCTTCGAGTTGCGCGCGCAACGTAGTGAATGCGTCACGCCGCTCGCGCTCGATCGCCTGCACCTGCTGCTCGGTTCGCTCGAGTGCGGCTTTGAGCGGCGCGACGAGCTGCGCGATGGCCGTCTCACGCTCCTTGAGGGAGTTCTCGGCAACGAGTTGGTCCCGGCTCATCGTCTCGCGCGCGAGGCGCAGGAACATTTCGCTATTGGCGCGCAGGGATTCTCCGGCGAGCGTGTCGAACGCGCCGCGCAGCCGTGCCTCGGCCTGCTCGAGCGCGGCGAGCCGTTCGCTTTCGGACTTCGCTTCCGCTTCACGCCGCACGCGCTCACTTTCGAGCGCGATCTTCAGTGCCTGCTTCTCGCCACTTGCGCGCACGGTCGCGATCAGGAAGCCGAGCGCCACCCCGATGAGGAGCGCGACGACACCCACCAGGAACGCGCTGCTCAATTGCGCTCCAGCTGAACGAGGTAGTTGATGGATGGATCGCGCGTGAGCGCGCACTGATCCGTGAACGGATTGAAATCGAGACCGGCGATATCGCGCAGGTGCAGGCCCGCGGCGCGCCCCCACGCGGCGAGCTCGGCCGGCCGGATGAGCCGGTCGTACTCATGCGTTCCGGGCGGGATGAGCTTCATCACGTATTCGGCGCCGACGATCGCGAGCAGGAAAGATCGCAGGTTGCGGTTGATCGTCGAGATGAACACCGAGCCCCCCGGTCGCGTGAGCTGCGCCAGCGTGGCGACGGTGGCGTCCGGGTTTGGCACGTGCTCCAGCATCTCCATGCATGTGACGACATCGAACTGGCCGGCATGCGTTGCGAGCAGCGACTCCGCATCGGCCACCCGATACTCGATGGGCAGGTTCTGTTCGGCGGCATGCAGCCGCGCGACCTCGACCATGCCCTCGGCCAGGTCGATGCCCGTCACCTGGGCACCCGCGTGGAACAAGGCTTCGCACAGGAGCCCGCCGCCGCAGCCCACGTCCAGCACGCGCGCGTTCAGCAGCGTCGCGCGATCGGCGACGAACTTCGCGCGCACCGGATTCAGGATGTGCAGCGGTTTGAACTCGCCCTTCGGATCCCAGAAGCGGTGCGCGAGGGCGTCGAATTTGCCGACTTCCGCCGCGTCGGCAGTCGCGTGGGGGGAGGCCGTGGCGGTCATGGAGTCACTCCTTGGGCAACCCGGTCGGCCCATTGTCGGGCGAGCCGGAGCAGCTCGCGCTCATCGAAGGCGAGCAGCTGGGATTCGCTGACGACGGCCCGGCCGCCGAGCCATACATCCGAGATCTGGCGTCGCGTCGCGCCGAACAGCACGGCGTCCGTGACGGACGTGAAAGACTCGCATGCGAGCGTCGCGAGGTCGATGCAGATGAGGTCCGCGGACTTGCCGGGCTCGATGGAGCCGCAGGTGGCGCTCAGGCCGAGCGCAATCGCGCCGCCCAAGGTTGCCGCGCTCAACGCGTCCGCACTGCTGAGATCGCTGGAGGACAGCAACGCGGCGAGCCGCGCTTCGGCCAGCAGATCGAACGCACCGCTCGCGGCCGGGGAGTCGGACCCGAAGCCGAACGGCACGCCGGCCTGAAGCAGGGAGGTCACTGCGCAACTGCCACTCCCCAGGCGCAGGTCCGCCTGCGGGCAGGCGACGACCGAAAGGCCGGCCGATGCGGCTAGGGCAACATCCGCGGGCTCGATGTGATTCAGGTGCAGGGCGGTGAATCCCGGCCGGAGCAAACCCAGTTTTTCGAGCCGCTGCAGGGGGCGCAATCCGTGCTGACTTACGCTGTCCCGCACTTCGAGCGCGGTTTCGTGCACGGGCATTGCGATGCGTGCGTCCAGCTCGTCGGCAACGATGCGCAGGCGGGCAAGTGTGCTGTCGCCCACGGCGAAGGGCGCGGGTGGCGCGAAATACAGCGACACCCACGGGTCGGCGCGGTAGTCGTCCCACAATTGAGCCGCGCGATCCAGATGCGCGGCCGAGTCCGCCTCGGATGCCACTTCCGAGATCGGCAGGCCGATGGCCGCGTGCATGCGGGCTTCGCCGGCGGCGCGCGCGGCTTCTTCCGGGAACAGGTACGAATCGCTGAAGGCAGTGATTCCCGCACGCAGCATTTCCGCGATGGCGAGCTGGGTGCCTTCGCGCACGAAGTCGGGGCTGACGATGCTTTCGGCCGGCGCCACCGTTTCGCGCTGCCAGCGAAGCACCGGAGCATGTACCCGCAACCCCCGCATCAACGCCATCGATGCGCGCGTGTGTGCATTGACGAAGCCCGGCAGCAAGGCGTGCGAACCGCGGGAAATACGCTCCCGCGCATCGAACCGGGACTCGAGCTGTGCGACCGGCCCGACCGCAACGATGCGTCCGGCCGTGACGGCAACCGCATACCCTTCGAGCGCAACATTCGCCGGCGCGATGGGCAGCAGCCAGCGGGGCGTGATCAGGAAGTCAACCGGTTCCATGCGGGAAATATGTGGAAAAAAGCGCCGGCAGTATATCCGCCCAGGCGTCCCTACGCGTCACCGGCAGGTGCCGGGATGTGTTAAAGTTCGCCTTTCCCAAAGCTCCCGGATCGAATGTCGGAAATCGCTCGCGAAATAGTGCCGGTCAATCTCGAAGACGAGATGCGGCAGTCCTACC
>JBDZVF010000428.1:0-5426 GCA_040255575.1 Pseudomonadota bacterium
CCTCACCATGTTCTACAAGGTGGGCGAAGCGACGGCGTACGACTCCGTCGAGTTCATCATGCGCGAAGTGGAGTATGGGTGGCTCATCCGCTACCTGCATTCCACGGGCGCGTCGTTCTTCTTCGTGGTCGTGTACCTGCACATGTTCCGCGCGATGCTGTACGGGTCGTACCGCGCGCCGCGCGAGCTGCTCTGGCTCTTCGGCATGGCGGTGTATCTCGCGCTCATGGCCGAGGCGTTCATGGGGTACGTGCTGCCCTGGGGCAACATGTCCTTCTGGGGCGCGCAGGTGATCGTGAACCTCTTCAGCACGATACCGGGCATCGGCCCCGGCCTCGTGGAGTGGATCCGCGGTGACTACGGCATCGCCGATGCGACGCTGAACCGCTTCTTCTCGCTGCACGTCGTGGCGATTCCGCTCGCGCTGATCCTGCTGGTGGTGCTGCACCTCGTGGCCCTGCGCCACAAGGGGTCGAACAACCCCGACGGCATCGAGATCAAGAAGAAGCTGGGCCCGAACGGACTGCCGGTCGACGGCATCCCCTTCCACCCGTACTACACGGTGAAGGACCTGGTGGGTGTCGGCATTTTCCTGATCGCGCTCGCCATCGTGGTGTTCTTCGTGCCGACGCTCGGCGGCCTCTTCCTCGAGGCACCCAATTTCGAGCCGGCCAATCCGCTCTCCACGCCCGAGCACATCGCGCCCGTGTGGTACTTCACGCCCTTCTACGCAATCCTGCGCGCCGTGCCGGATCAGCGTACCGGGGCGCTGCTGATGTTCCTCGCGGTGGCGGCGTTCATCTTCCTGCCGTGGCTCGACCGCTCGCCGGTCAAGTCCATCCGCTACAAGGGATGGATGTCGAAGCTGATGCTCACCCTGTTCGCGATCTCGTTCGTCGCGCTCGGGTACCTCGGCCTGCAGCCGGCGGAAGGCATCTATGTGTTCTGGGCCCGGTTGTTCTCGGTGATCTACTTTGCGTTCTTCATCCTGATGCCGTTCTACACTCGAATGGAGCAGACCAAGCCTGTTCCGGAAAGACTGACCTATCATGCGCACGCTTAATCGGGCTCTCGGCATCGCGGTGATGCTGGCCGGCGCCGCATTGGCGGCGCCCTCCTGGGCGGCTGAAGAAGACTCCGCGCCGGCGGCTGAGGGCGCGAGCCCCGCTGCTGCCGAGGCGCAAGGCCACGAGACGGAAAGCGCCCGCGACTACAAGCACTGGAAGGCGAAGAACGAGGTGTCGAACTTCGCCTCGCTCCAGCGTGGCGCGCGCAACTTCCTCGGCTACTGCTCGGGCTGTCATTCGCTCAAGTACGTGCGCTACTCGCGCGTGGCGGAAGACCTCGAGATCCCCGAAGCGCAGCTCGCGGAGCTGCTGCTCCCGGGTGACAAGCCGGCGGACTACATCCTGAGCAGCATGCCGGCCGCGGATGCGACGGCCTGGTTCGGCAAGCAGCCGCCCGACCTGTCGCTGATCGTGCGGGCCCGCGGTGGCGCGGACCACATCTACCAGTTCCTCAAGACCTTCTACGCGGATCCGAGCAAGCCGACGGGGAGCAACAACCTGATTCTCGAAGGCACCGCCATGCCCAACGTGCTCTCGGAGCTCGAGGGTGTGAAGAAGGCGGTCTACCGGGAAGAGACGAAGACCGGCGAGGACGGAAAGCCTCGCACCGAGCGTGTATTCGATAAATTCGAGCTCATCGTGCCGGGCCGGATGTCGGAGAGCGACTACGACGCGTTCGTTCGTGATACCGTGAACTTCCTCGATTACGCGAGTGAGCCGGTGCAGGTGAAGCGCCGTCATCTCGGTGTCTTCGTGGTGCTGTTCCTGATCGCGTTCACGTGGCTCGCGATGCTTCTGAAGAAGGAATACTGGAAAGACGTCCATTGACGGACGGGGCCGCCTAGGCCTGTGGCGCGGGATGTCCCGCGCCGCGAACCTGCGGGAGCGAAACTTGTCGAGCAGACGATCCATCATGACGCTCTTCTCGGCTCCCAACGACCCGTGGAGCCACCGCACGCGTATCGTGCTGGCGGAGAAGGGCATCAGCATCGACATCGTGAGCGTCGAGCCGGGCAAGTTTCCGGAAGACCTTCTCGATCTGAACCCGTACCACAGCGTGCCGACGCTCGTGGACCGGGACCTGGTGCTGTACGACTCGCGCGTCATCATCGAGTACCTCGATGAGCGCTTCCCGCATCCGCCGCTGATGCCGGTGGATCCGGTGACGCGCGCCCAGTTCCGCCTGGCGCTCTATCGCATCGAGCGGGACTGGTACGGCCTCGTGCACCAGATCGAGAGCGACCCGGACAAGAAGAGCGCCGAGCGGCACAAGAAGATCCTGCGGGACACGATCCTGCAGAGCACGGATCTGTTCAAGATCAAGCCGTACTTCCTGTCGGATGAGTTCTCGCTGGTGGATGCGACGATCGCGCCCATCCTCTGGCGCCTGCAGCACTACGAGATCGATCTGCCGCCGCAGGCCCAGCCGATCGTCAAGTACGCGAGCCTGCTTTTCTCCCGGCCGGCTTTCAGGGAAAGTCTTTCCGATACGGAACAGGAAATGCGGCTGCTGTAGAGTCAGCCGCTCGATCCACAGACCGACGTTTCAACTTTCAGCGCATTGTGCGCCCCATGCGACAACTTCCCGCCAAACGACCCTATCTGCTCCGCGCCATGCATCAATGGATGATGGACTGCGGCCATACCCCCCACGTGATCGTCGACGCGGAAGCGCGCGGTGTGGAAGTGCCAAAAGCCTATGTAAAGGACGGCAAGATCGTCCTGAACCTGAGCTCCACGGCCACGCAGCACCTGAAGCTCGGGAACGAGTGGATCGAGTTCGACGCCCGCTTCGCCGGCATCGTGAACCACGTGACCTTTCCGATCAGCGCGGTGCTCGGCATCTATTCGCGCGAGACCGGGGAGGGGATGGTGTTCACCGAACAGGACCTCGGCCCCGAGCCCCCGACCGGCCCGCAGAAGGTGGACGAGGGTGGCAAGCGGCCGCAGCTGAAGGTCGTAAAGTAGCCTCAGCCGGGCTCTGACCGCGGTGCGCGTTGGCATCGTCGGGCCGCCCAGCCAATGAGGTGAGCCCCGGTTTCACGAGCGGGCTTCAAAGGCCTGCTTGAGCCATTCGACGGTGGGACGCGGGCCGTCGGCTCCCCGTACCACGATCACGTCGAATCGCGCGCGAAGCTGTGCGAGATCACTACGCTGCTGAAGCAGCTGCGTCGCTGCCCGAATGATCTTGTGCTGCTTCCAGCCGTCGACGCTCGCAGCCGCGCCGCCGAACTCGTCGGTTGACCGCGTGCGTACCTCGGCGATGACGAGCACATCGCCCTCGCGCGCGACGATGTCCAGCTCGCCCCCTCGCCGTCGGTAATTGCGCAGCAAGATCGTGAGTCCCTGTGCGACGAGGAAATCCGCTGCGATGTCTTCGGCGCTCCGGCCGATGGCTGCACGATCCATGTGCGGCTGTGGGTTACTGGGCGATAGCAGCTGCCGGCGGCGGCGCCGGTATTGCATCGGCCACCGGCGCGGGCTGCGTGAGCCCATTGTGAAGCTGCGCCCACGCGAGCTGCCGCTGCACCCGACGCTCGTGGTCGAGCGACAGTCGCCCCGTGAGGCCATCCACATTGACGGCCGCGGCGTTTCCCCCCGCCCCGCGAATCGCCGCCGCCAATCGATACGCATCGAACCCGAACGCAAAATACCGATTGCGCCGCGGCCCGCCGGTCGGCCACGCCTCGCGCGCAGCGGCGCGAACGCTCTCGGCCAGATCGCTGCCGAGCATCCAGGGCATGTCGGGGAAGATCAGCCCTTCCATATCTTCGTTCGACGTGGGATCCACCTCGAACGCTTCCGACGTCGCATACGTCGGGATATCGCCCGCGAAGTGGTAACGCAGCTGCGGCCGCAGCAGCCGCGCGATGCTGAACGGGCTCGGCGCGAAGATGAAATCGAGATCCCCGCGGCGGCGCGGTTCGAACTCGAGCTTCGTGCCGAGCACGGATTCGAGCCGCTTGCGCCGCGCGTCGCTATCCGAAAGCCGGAGCACCTGCCGGATCTCCGGGCCCCAGTCGTTGCGGGTGGAGTCGAGCGCAACGTCGCCGAGCAGCACGCCACCACCTGCCTCCAACTCCTGTCGGAAAGCGGTGAGCACGCGCGAGCCCCAATCCCCCTCCGGCACGATGGCGACCCCTCGCAGGTGACGATCCGCGAGGATCCGTCGCGCGACCTGGCGCGCCTCGTCTTCGGGCGAGAGCGCGAACTGATAGAAATTGGCCGGCCCGGGTCGATCCGACGGCATGAAATTCAGCGCCAGCATGGGCGGCTTGGCCTCGCCCAGGTCCGCCGCGGCAACCACTTCATCTTTCATGAGCGGCCCGACGATGAACTCCGCCCCTTCCTGCCGTGCACGTGTAATCGCTTCGGCGGCACTGACTTCACCGGTGTCGTAGACGCGTACTCGCGGGCGCTGCGCGACGGGCACCTGATAGAGCCCTGTCATGAAACCATCGCGAACAATCGAGCCCACCGTGCCATTGCGGCCCGACAGTGGCAGCAACAGCGCCAGGTGAGACACGGGCTGCCGCGTTTCAGGTGAGAGGCCGAGCAGCTCCCTGGCAACAACATCATTCGCCGGATGATTCGGGTAACGCGTGCGCCAGGCCTCGACGTCGGGAATCGAAGTGGTGGGGCTGCGCGCCACCGCGGCCGAGATCTGCGCAAGCTCCAGCCAGCCACGCACTACATTGTCTGCAACCGCGCGGGGCTCGACGCGCACGCCGCTTTCCTGCGCGGTGCGTAGATCGGCGAGCAACTCACTGCGCGCAGCCGTGCGATCCGCCGGATTGACGAGCAGTCGCTCGCGAGCCATCTCCGCGCGAACGCCATCCGCCGCGCGACCGATCGCAAACGCCGCGCGCTGACGAAGCGCGAGATACCGAAGCACGCCCGGCCCGCCCGCCGGCTGCGGAACCGCGTTGATTTGTCTCCATGCTTCCTGCCCCTGATTGCGGGTTAGCGCCAGCTCTACATTGAGCATCTGACGTTCGAAGGTCTGCTCGGTCGTGAGGGGCGGATTGATGGATGCGAGCACTCGCTGCGCATCGTCTGGCTTGCGGGCGCGCAGATGTTCGAGCGCGGCCTGCAGCAGAAGGGCGTTCTGTTCCGTGCCCGTGTTCTGGGCGGCCAGCGCCTCATAGACGCGCGCCGCGCCCGCAAAGTCGCCGGCGCTCTCGAGCGCACGCGCGCGATCGACGCTCGGGGGTGGCGTGCTGGTGGGGCCGAGAGAGGTGCAACTCGCAAGCAGCAGAAGGGTCAGGAGCGCGAAGATCCATCGCAGGGTCGACATGAGTTGAAGCGCCTCTCGCTGGCGGGCAGGATGCCCGCTTTCCGCCGCCCGGAAGCTTTCCG
>JBDZVF010000429.1:0-5420 GCA_040255575.1 Pseudomonadota bacterium
CCGGCCTCGGATGGACGGTGTCGTTCGAGCCCGCCACGCGCGACTTCATCGGGCGTCGCGCGCTCGAAGCGATCCGCGAGCGTGGCTCGCCGCTGAAGCTCGTCGGCGTGCTGCTCGAGGACCGCGGCGTCCTGCGCAGTCACCAGAAAGTGATCGCGAGCGGTGCAGGGGAGGGCGAAATCACCAGCGGCACGTTCTCCCCGACGCTCGAGCGTTCCATCGGCTTCGCGCGCGTGCCTGCGGCAACAGGCGATCGCGTGCAGGTGGAAATCCGCGGCAAGCTGCTGAATGCCGCCGTCGTCAAACCCCCGTTCGTTCGCAATGGCAAGCCGCGCATCGATCTGGCGGCATCGAAGTAGTAGGTCCCTTCAATTTTCGGAGACGCAGTTCATGAGCAATGTTCCGGCGGATCTCAGATACACCCGCACGCACGAGTGGGTGCGCGACCTGAAAGATGGCACCGTCGAGGTCGGGATCACCGACCATGCGCAGCACGCGCTCGGCGATCTCGTGTTCGTGGAGGTGCCCGAAGTGGGGCGGCAGTTGAACCCGGGCGAGCCGTGCGCGGTGGTGGAGTCGGTGAAGGCCGCGTCCGATGTGTACAGCCCCATCGCCGGCCAGGTCACCGCGAGCAATGCCGACCTCGGCACCACACCCGAGCTCATCAACCGGGACGCCTTTGGCGCGGGCTGGCTGATGCGGCTCAAGCCCGCGAACGCCGGCGTGCTGAACGAGCTGATGTCCGCCGCGGAATACGAGGAGCTGCTGAAGGCGGAGGGCGCCTGATGGCTTTCATCCCCCACACCGAGAAGGACGTGGCCGAAATGCTCACCGCCATCGGCGTGCAGAGCATCGAGCAACTCTTCGACGAGATCCCCGCGAGCCTGCGGGTGAAATCCCTCTCCGGCGTGCCCGCCGCGCTCAACGAGATGGAAATCGGGCGCCTCATGATGGCGCGCGCCAGGGCAGATGGCCGCCCGCTCAACTTCATCGGCGCCGGCGCATACGAGCACCACATCCCCGCCGCCGTCTGGGCGATCACCACCCGCGGCGAGTTCTACAGCGCCTACACCCCGTACCAGGCAGAAGCGAGCCAGGGCACGCTCCAACTCCTCTACGAATACCAAACGATGATCGCAAGCCTCACCGGCCTGCCAGTCGCGAACGCTTCGCTCTACGACGGCGCATCCGCCGTCGCCGAAGCAAGCCTCATGGCCGTGCGCGCAAACCGCAAATCAAAGTCCGCACGCATCCTGATGCCGACGACCGTCCACCCTCACTACCGCAAAGTAGCAACAGCAACCGCCAGCAATCAAAACCTGCGCTTCGAAGAACTTCCGTACTCCCCCACCGAAGGCCGCACACTCCTCGATTCACTGTCGAAATACGAGGGTGAAGACATCACAGCCCTCGTGATCCAGCAGCCCAACTTCTTCGGCGTACTCGAAGACGTAGACGCCCTCACAAACTGGGCCCGCTCCCGCGGAATCTTCGTCATCGCCTCAGTAAACCCCACATCCCTCGCCCTGCTGAAACCCCCAGGCGAATGGGGCACGACAGGCGTAGACATCGCCGTAGGCGAAGGCCAACCCCTCGGCGTCCCCCTCTCGAGCGGCGGCCCCTACTTCGGCTTCATCACCACGCGCACCGAACACGTACGCCAACTCCCCGGCCGAATAGTCGGCCGCACCCTGGACCTCAACGGCAAACCCGGCTTCACCCTCACCCTGCAAGCCCGCGAACAACACATCCGCAGAGCCAAAGCCACCTCAAACATCTGCACCAACCAAGGCCTGCTAGTCACCGCCGCCACAATCTACTTGTCGCTCATGGGCCCCCAGGGCCTGCAACGAGTAGCCAACGCCTCACACGCCCGCACACGCGAACTAGTGACATCTCTCACACGCATAAAAGGCGTGCGCGCAGCCTTCAACACACCGTACTTCCACGAAGCAGCAGTCGTACTCGACCGCCCGGTAGCACCCGTACTGAAGGCACTCGAATCAAGAGGAATCCTCGGCGGCTTCAACCTCGCAGACCACTACCCCGAACTCGGCAACGCACTACTCGTCTGCGCAACAGAAACAAAGACACCCGAAGACATCGAAACGTACGCGAAAGCCCTCTCAGAAGCCCTAAAGGCAGCGAAGGCCGCCTAAATGTGGCACGCGGAGACTGACGTGCGCTTCATGTGCCCGACGGGGACGTCCAAATGTAGGGATACATTTGGACGCGCCCGGCCAGGGGAGGCTCCGAGGGATCGCTCTTACGGCCGGTCCCCGGCGGGCACATGAAGCGCGCGGCAGGCTCCGCCCCGAACGAAGGGACGCGGCGCTCCAACCGAAGAACCGCGCGCCCACGAAGCGACACCCCCACAAAGCGATACCCAGGCGAAGCGACACCCGCGCGAATGGCGCGGCCTCACGCGACGTGACACCGCCCCCAGAGCGAAGAGATCTCCCCCATGCACGAAAAAGTAATCTTCGAATACTCAACCCCCGGCAGAGGCGCGACAGACCAGTGGCCACCCGCCACAGCGGAACCCACAGACATCCCCGCATCCCTACGCAGAAACACACCCCCCATGCTCCCCGAAGTCAGCGAACTGGAAGCAGTCCGCCACTTCACCCGCCTCTCCCAGCTGAACTTCTCGATAGACACCCACTTCTACCCCCTGGGCTCCTGCACGATGAAGTACAACCCCAAGGCGTGTAATCAGTACGCCATGCTCCCGGAGTTCCTGGCCAGACACCCCCTGGCCCCCGACTCCCACAGCCAAGGCTTCCTCACCTGCCTGTACGAACTGCAGGAACTGCTAAAAGAAGTCACCGGCATGCAAGCCGTCTCCCTCACCCCCATGGCCGGCGCCCACGGCGAGTTCGCCGGAGTCGCCATGATCCGCGCCTACCACCGCGCCCGCGGCGACCTCGCCAGAACCGAAATCATCGTCCCCGAAGCCGCCCACGGCACCAACCCCGCAAGCGCCACCATGTGTGGCTGCACCGTCCGCGAAATCCCGATCGGCGATGACGGCGACGTAGACCTTCAGGCCTTGAAAGCAGCGGTCGGCCCCAAAACCGCCGGCATCATGCTGACCAACCCCTCAACCCTCGGCGTCTTCGAACGCCGGATAGAAGAGGTTGCAAAGATCGTCCACACCGCCGGCGGTCTTCTCTATTACGACGGCGCCAACCTCAACGCGATCCTGGGGAAAGTGCGCCCCGGCGACATGGGCTTCGACGTCATCCACATGAACCTGCACAAGACATTCTCCACCCCGCACGGTGGTGGCGGCCCCGGCGCAGGAGCAGTCGGCGTGAACGCGAGGCTCGCCCCCTTCCTCCCCATCCCGATAGTCAGCAAGGACAACGACAAATATCGCTGGCTGACCGAAGCCGATGTGCCGCAATCGATCGGCCGCCTCTCCGCGTTCATGGGCAACGCAGGCGTGCTGCTGCGTGCCTACATCTACATGCGCCTGCTGGGCCGCGAAGGCATGTCACAAGTCGGGGACTTCGCCACGCTGAACGCCAACTACCTGCTCGCGCGCCTGCGCGCCGCAGGGTTCGACCCCGCGTACCCCGAGCGCCGCGCGAGCCACGAGTTCATCATCACGCTGAAGAAGCAGGCGCGTGAGCTCAACGTCACCGCGATGGACTTCGCCAAACGGCTGCTCGACCACGGCTTCCACGCGCCCACCACCTATTTCCCGCTGCTCGTGCCCGAATGTCTCCTGATCGAGCCCACCGAAACCGAGAGCCGGCAAGTGCTCGACGCCTTCATCTCGGCCATGGTTCACATCCTGAAAGAGGCCGAAGAGGAACCCGAGCACGTGAAGACGGCTCCGCATACCATGCCGGTTCGCCGCCTCGATGACGTGCGAGCGGCCAAACAACTGGATCTCACGTGGAAGCCGACAGCAACTCCGCAAGCTCAGGTGAGCGCGCAGCCCCTGCCGGGGTAACTCCGCCGGATCGCCCCAAGCCTCGCGGCGTGGGGCGCGTGTTGCGCGCCGCGCGCGCGAGCTGGCAGGGGCTCGTTGGCTGTTTCCGTGGAGAGGCCGCCTTCCGGCAGGAACTCGCGTTGGCGCTCGTCGTCATACCTCTCGGCTTGTGGCTCGGGCATGACGGCGTGGAACGCGCGCTGCTCATCGCGCCGATGCTGCTGGTGCTGATCGTGGAGCTCCTGAACAGCGCGATCGAAGCCACGGTGGACCGCATCGGGCTCGAACGTCATCGGCTGGCCGGCCTCGCCAAAGACATAGGATCTGCCGCAGTTCTCATGTCTTTCATTCTGTTGGCCGCCGTGTGGCTGCTGGTGCTTTTGGGCCGCTAGAATCGGCCTCTTTTGGTCTGCCGGCAGGGTGTCGGCCGGTCTCTCAACGGCGACAATCGCCCGACGCCTCGTCTGTTCGAATACAGGATGCCTATGCGACGTGCCTCTCTGCTGATTGCTCTCCTTCTCACGCCGCTCATTCTTCTGGCTCAGACGACGACGTCACCCCCGACCCAGCCGAGCAAGCCCACGGCCTCTCCGCAGCAGAGTCCTCTGCCGCCGTCGCAGGGGCCGACGCAACCTGCAATGCCGGGCACGCCGCCGCAGCCGGTGCCGCCGCCCGGGCCGCCACTGCCGAACGGCAGTGCGATGCAGCCGGAGATCACGCAGCAGGCCTCGGCCGTCGAAGAAGATCCGGACTGGGCCGTCACGCTGGAACGCATTGCCAGCAGTGTGGTGTCGATCGAGATCGACGCGACGCGCGCGTTCGATACGGAGTGGAACACCTCCGCGCAGGCGACGGGTTTCGTCGTCGACGCGGAGCGCGGGCTCATTCTCACGAATCGTCACGTCGTGACGCCCGGGCCGGTCACGTCCGAAGCGACGTTCCTCAATCGCGAGGAAGTGCAGCTCTATCCGGTGTACCGCGATCCGATCCACGATTTCGGCATCTATCGCTACGATCCGTCGAAGCTGCGCTTCATCAAGCCGAAGGCGCTGCCGCTGTATCCGGAAGGTGCGCAGATCGGGCGGGAGATCCGCGTCATCGGCAACAACGCCGGTGAGCAGCTATCGATTCTCGCGGGCACGCTCGCGAGGCTCGACCGCGCGGCGCCCTCGTACGGCATCGGCAAGTACAACGACTTCAACACTTTCTACCTGCAGGCGGCATCGGGCACGTCGGGTGGCTCTTCGGGTTCCCCGGTGGTGGACATTCGCGGCCGCGTCGTGGCGCTCAACGCGGGTGGCGCGAATGGCGCAGCGTCGAGCTTCTATCTGCCGCTCGGGCGAGTGAAGCGCGCTCTGGAGCTGATTCAGCAGGGCAAGACGCCTTCGCGCGGCACGCTGCAAACGGTGTTCACCTACACGCCCTATGACGAGCTCAAGCGTCTTGGCCTCAGCGCCACGACGGAGGCGGCTGTTCG
>JBDZVF010000018.1:0-29201 GCA_040255575.1 Pseudomonadota bacterium
CTTCGAGCACGATGCGCTCCACGGCAAAGCTCGCCGGGCTTGCGAGCATCGCGACCCACAGCAACACCCCGACTGCGAAAAGATGCGGCCAGCGCGCCCTCTCGGTGAGGCGCTGCGTTCGACGCGATCCGCATTCAACAGAAGGTGTCATCTAGCTCAGTGTCATGAGGGCGCGGCCGACCGCTTCGGGGGCGGCCAGCCATCGCGAATCCAGGGATCCGTGTCGGGTAAACGTGAGGCGATTCACGCGAAGCGCATTGTAACCGCACGTGCCAGCAAAACATTCACGTAGCAGTCATCGTGCCGATCAAAGTGCTCAAAGGGTTTGCATTCGGGAGCGTCCATTCATTGCGTATCAGCGCGATCTCGCTGGCCATGCCGCCAGTCGATCCTTACAGGCACGGGCACTGCGGCTTTCCGCGTGGTGCTCGGTCTGCTTACCCCACGGACGTGATCGCCGGCGCGGCGATTGGTACGGGTCTCGCCACCACGGGTTTAACGTTCATCCAGCACTTCCCGCCACCAGCGGCCGTCGTCGGCGTGCGACACTCGAAATCCCCCCGGACACATGCACCTGCGAGAGCTGGAACGCAGGTTTATCTGCGCTACACTGCCGGCGTACCGAATCCGCGGAGCACGCATGGGAGCCAAACGCGCTTTGATCGTTGACGACTCGAAGTCGGCGCGCGTGTTTCTGTCCCGCATCCTCGAGAAATACGAGATCGACGTCGACAGCGCCGAGAACGCGGAAAGCGCGATCGAATATCTCGGCTCGCACCGTCCGGACGTCATTTTCATGGATCACATGATGCCCGGCATGGATGGCTTCCAGGCCGTGCAGGCCATCAAGAACAACCCGCGCACCGCCACCATCCCGATCATGATGTACACCTCGCAGGAAGGTGAGCTGTACCTCGGTCAGGCGCGCGCGCTCGGCGCGGTCGGCGTGCTGCCGAAGCAGATCAAGCCGGCGGACGTTTCCAAGGTGCTCTACCAGCTGCATCTCGTGACGGATCGCCGCACCAACGAGCAGACGTCTTTCAAGCCGGTGACGCTCGAGTCCGTCGAGTCGCCTGAGGACGGCGCGCCCATCCCGGCGTCCCGCCAGCTGACGGACTCCTCGCTCCGCGATCTGTTCGCCGAGCTGCGTCGCGCGCTCATGGCGAGCATCGATACGCAGTCCGAGCGCATCACCTCCGATGTGCGCATGCTCATTCGGGACGCGCAACTCTCCGCGCCAACGTCGGAGGGGCCCTCGCGTGAAGGGCGCGCCGCGTGGATCGTCGCAAGCCTTGCGCTGGCGATCGCGCTCGTCAGCGGTGCGTTGTGGTGGCGCGAGGCGAATCTGCGCCAGGGCCTCGTCAACGAGCTCGCGGCACTCAAGAGTGCTCAGGCCGCCGCGGTTGCCGCGGCAGCAACTCCCGCCGCATCGGATAACAGCGGGGTCGTTCGCGGCGGTGAGGATGAATCGGCTGCTGCAGTGAGCGCCGCCGGAAGCGCAAGCAATGCGCCACCGAGCCCGCCCATGGACACCAGGCCGACCGTTGTACAGGTTCCCTATGGGGAACACATGCTCGCGGGTCCCCGGCTCGACGCGCTCCGCCAGGTGCTCATGCGGCTTGTGTCCCGAAACCATGCAGGCGTCGTTGAGGTACGCACCTTCCCCGGTCGGTTCTGCCTGGTAGGCAACGCTGTCGAAGGCTTTTCGGTCGCGCCGGACGAGCTCGCCTTCTCCCGCTGCAACTCAGTAGGCAATCCTCATGAGGACACGCTCGAGCCGTCGCAACGCGAGTCGCTCGGGTTCGCGAACCTCGTGGGCGAGTTTCGGAGCGTCACGCAGGGCGCGCTCGACGTGCGCCTGATCCAGGGCGATGTGGCCACCACGGCCGTGGCCTATCCACTCGTGTCGTCGACCCTCACGGCAGGCGAGTGGAACAGGGCGGCCGCTGCAAACAATCGAGTGGAAATACGTTTGCGGTGATCCTCGACGACAGTTTCAATCCGCCGTGGTGGTTGAAGAATCCCCACGTGCAGTCTTCGCTCGTCAGTCTTCCGGTGCGGCGCACGTTCGTGGAGCGGCGCGCGGCTGCGCTTCTGGCGGCGAGCCATGAGCATCTGCTCGATTGTGGCGACGGGGTGAAGCTCCAGTGCTTCCATTCGAGCCCGCCGCAGGCGGCGGAGCGCGAATCCACGGGCGTGGCGACGACGCGGGAAAGCGCTGGTCTCGTCGTGCTGGTGCATGGGTGGGAAGGCAGCTCTGCGTCGCTTTACATGCTGTCGCTGGCCCAGTCGCTCTTCAATGCCGGCTTCGACATCGTGCGGCTGAACTTGCGCGATCACGGCGAAACCCACCATCTCAACCGGGACATCTTCCACTCCTGCCTGTTGCCCGAGGTGGTGGGGGCGGTCAAACGATTGCAGGAAATGTTTCCGGCGCAGCCGCTCTCGCTCGCGGGGATTTCGCTCGGCGGCAACTTCATGCTTCGCGTGGCCGCGAAGGCGCGGGAAGCCGGGTTGCGTCTCGCCAAGGTGGTCGCGATCTCGCCGGTGCTGGATCCGATCGAGACGCTGCACGCGCTGGAGCACCGGCACGAGCTTTACCACTGGTACTTCATCCGCAAGTGGAATCGGTCCCTCGTGAAGAAGCAGGCGGCCTGGCCGGATCATCACAACTTCGAGGAGTTCATCCGGCTCTCGAGCCTGCGGGACAAGACCGCTGAAATGGTGGCGAAGTACACGCAGTTCGCCAGCCTCAACGATTACCTCAATGGCTACGCGATCACGGGTGACTTCCTCGCGACGCTCTCGTCGCCCGCGACGATCATTACTTCACTGGATGATCCGATCATTCCGCACGGCGGGCTGGAGCGCTTGAGCAAGTCGCCTTACCTGAAGGTCACGTTGACCCGGCACGGCGGGCATTGCGGGTTCTTCGACACGCTGTCGGGCGAAACCTGGCTCGAGCGGCGGCTGGTGGCGGAGCTCAAAGGGGAGTCGGCGTACTCCGGCGACGGCCAGGCGCTCGGCGCGCCAACCGCCTCGCGGGTTTGACGAGAGCCGCCTGGGCGCGACCAGAGCGCCCCCCAACGCCGACTGCGCGCTCAGGCTCTACGAGCCACCGCTGGACAGGAGACGACGAGCGTCCCGCCCGGCCGGGCCTGACGACCCGGCGCGCCGCCAGCGCGCCAACAGCGTCTCGTTTTTACGCGAGCTCGTCTTCACCGCATCCAAGCGTCTCGATTTCACGAGACAGCTTCACCGCATCAACGTCTCCGGATTGACCACTGTCGATGCCTCGCTGCTCACGCTCGCGTCGTGAAGGCGCGCCTGTGCGGCGGCGTGAGTCTTCATCGCATCGCCGAGTGAGCGGGGGTCCCGGGTCGAAACGAAATCCGCCCCGCGCGAAGCGAGATCGACCGCATCATCGATGGTGGCCGCCGCGCGAATGGCCCAGCGCCACGGGCCGCGCCACAGCGTGCCCTTCGGCGGCAGCATCGCGAGATCGCAAAAAATGTAGTCGGGCTGCAGTGCCTCGTATTTGAGGCGCGTGTGATTGTCGTACGCCTGGATCTCCCAGCCGATCTGCAAGCCGGTGAGCCTGCGCGAGCGGTGAATCGCCGGGAGATCCGACGACACGACGATGCACCGGGAGCGAAAGGGCTTCACCGTCTCCACCACCTGCGCCACCACCTGGTCGTGACCGAAGCGCCCGAGGCTCGCCCGGCACAGGTTGATGAACACAGTGGTTTCCGCCCGCTTCGTGATGAGACTCAGCACGTCCACCAGCCGCGGGATGCAGGTGCCGCTGAATCGCTGCCCGAATCGGTGCGATTCGCTCGCGTCGACGAGGGCGAGTTCCGCGGCCGTGAGATCGCTCACCGAGAGCAGCACGCCGTCCATCATCACATCGTCGCCGCGCACGGCCATGGGCACGCCGTTCGAGGAGAGCTGCACATCCACTTCCATGAAACGGATGCCGAGATCCAGTGCCGCCTGGAACGCCGGCAGCGTGTTTTCCGGATGTCCGGCCGCTTCGCCGCCGCGGGCGACGAGGTGAAGGAAGCGGGTCGATCTCATGCAGAGTGGGTGTTGTCGCCGGTAGCAAACATGCCGACGCGCACATCCTTGTGTCAGCTTGCGGTCAACTCTAGGGGTTGACGCGCCGCGAGTCCATCAGCCATCGCACGGCGACGGGACCCGCTTCACAAGGATGTATGGCGGGCGCTCTGGTTATGTGGCGTGTATCACTTATGACACGGGCGGACGCGTGCCATGCGCCCGGGGGATTCAGCCGGCCGCGAGGCGTGCCTGGCGCTTCTCTTCGAACTCGACCACCGCTTCGCCGCTGGTGATGGTGACCTGGCCTTCGATGACGGCGCCCTTGGCCACCGCGATGCTGCGCGCGACGACATCCGCCCGGATGACGGCAGTGGCGCCGATTTCGAGCTTTTCCGAGATGACGAGCTTGCCGCTGATCTTGCCGGCGATGATGCCGTGGCGGGCGTGCACTTCGCCGGTCCACGAGGCATTCGCCGCCATGCGCAGCGCGCCGCCGATGCGCCCATCGCCCCGCACGGACCCGCAGACCACGATCGCTCCGTTGGTCTCGAGATCCCCCGTGAGCACGCAGCCGTCGGCCACGAAAGTGGGCGAGGTGCCGATTTCATCCAGCAGCCGGCGCTTGGGTTGGTTCATACGACTTCCTGAACAGGTCGGGTGGATTATGACATCGCCCGCTAGAATGCTCGTGACGTGTGCCGCATTCCGCTCTGGTTCGAAGGGGATCACATGAGAAGAAATGCCTCGATCGCTACTGCGACGCTCGCAAGCCTGTTCGTGCTCGCAACCCTGGCGGGCTGCAGCCGCGAAAAGATCGACTGGAAATCGGCGGAAGCCGCGGACACGGTGGAAGGCTACGATCATTTCATCGAGCGCCATCCGGATAGCGCGCTCGTCACGCAGGCGCGCACGCGCGTGGCGCAGCTCAACGAAGACCGGGACTGGAAAAGAGCCACGGCAACCGACACGGCGGATGGGTATCAGCAGTTCCTCGCTCAGCACGAGAGCGGGAAGTGGGCGGAAGAGGCGCGCATCCGGATCGAGAATTTCGCGCTCGATGGCACGGCGACCGGCCCGGCGCGCCCCCTGATCGAGACGCCCGACGTCGCTGCAGCGATCCCGGCAGCGCCCGCGGCCGCCGCAAGCGCTACGTCGTCGGCGCCGGCACAGAGGCACCTCGCAGCCACCAGTTCGCCCGCGAAGGCCGCCGTTCCCACAGGCTCAGCCGTCGCATCCGCGGGCGCCGTTCCGATAGGTTCAACCGCCGCAGCTCGGGTGGCCGTTCCGACAGGCTCAGCCGCCGCACCTGCGGGCGCCGTTCCGACACCCTCAACCGCCGCGTCCGCGGCCGTAGCGCCCAAACCCGCGGCCACCGCTGCGCCAGCGGCCGCGTCATCGGGTTCCTTCGGTATCCAGCTCGGCGCCTTCCGTACCCAGGACGCCGCGTTGAAAAACTGGAAGCAGCTGCGGGTCAAATACGACGCGGATTTGCATGGTCTCTTCGCGCACGCCGTGCCGGTCAAGCAAACCTCTGGCCAGCTTTTCAGGCTGCAGGCGCCCGTGGGGGAAGAGTCCCGCGCCCGGGCGATCTGCGCCTCACTCAGCCGAAAATCCCAGCCGTGCGTCGTCGTGCTGCCTCAGCCTCAGGTCACGGCGGGCAGGTAACGCCTTACCGCCCCCGCTTAAACCCCAGGCGAAACGGCTTACCGCCCGGCTCAAACCCCAGGCAGCCGACGGCGGCCCTCAGCTGCCAATGCGCGCACGGAATCGTCAGCCTTCGAAAGCGCTCGTCCAAAGGTGACAATTCTCGTCACACCGACGGGAGTCTCAATTCGCGCCTAAGTGCTTGTTCTACAAGCATCAGCTTGGCTGGCACAGCCTTTGCTCTAAAGCTCCTGCGCCGGGGGTGGTGCCCCGGCGAGGTTTGCAAGGCATGGCCGTTCCCCCGGCCACGCTGGTTTGGAAGCCCACAGGATTGCGAACAACTTCCCCGGTGTTCGCTTTTCAAACGCCGCGCGCGATTTCCCCCGCCCGCGGCGTTTTTTTAACTTGAAATGACCTCCCTGGGCCTGACATCGGAAGTCCAGCCCCCCGTCAGCACAAGCTTTGCCGTGCGCTCCCCCTGTCGAGCGGGCCGAAACGTGCGAGCGGGAGGCGAGGCCCGCCCCCGGGCCGCCAATATGCTGATCAGGACCCGATGAACGCCATAGCCTCAGCCACTCCGAGCTCCCCGACCACCGCCCCCGGCCGCGAAATCATCCGCAGCCTCACGCTGGCGAACGGTCTCAAGATCATCGTCTGGCCGGTGCGGAACATCCCGAACGTGGCGCTCTACAACTGGGTGCGCGCGGGCAGCCGCAACGAGGCGCCCGGCATCACCGGGCTTGCGCATTTCTTCGAGCACATGATGTTCAACGGCACCGCGCGGCGCGTGGCCGGCGACTTCGATCGGCTGATGGAGGCGCGTGGGGGCGCGAACAACGCCTTCACCAGCGACGATGTCACGGTGTATCAGGATTGGTTCCCGCGCGATGCGCTGGAGCTGATCTTCGATCTCGAGGCCGATCGCATCGCCAATCTCGCCTTCGATCCCGAGGTCATCGAGAGCGAGCGTGGCGTGGTCGCCTCCGAGCGGCGCCTCTGCGTCGATGACAACAATCACGGCCATCTCGCCGAGCAGGTGCAGGCCGCGGCGTTCCTCGCCCATCCGTATCAGTTTCCGACCATCGGCTGGCCGGCGGACATCCAGTCCTGGACGCTCGCCGATCTGCAGAAGTTCTTTCGCACCTACTACGCGCCCAACAACCAGACGTTCGTGGTGGCAGGCGATGTGTCGCCCGAGGAAGTGTTCGCGCTCGCGCGCAAGTATCTCGAGCCCATTCCGCGCCAGGCCGCGCCCGATCCCGTGCGGGCTCGCGAGCCGGAGCAGGCCGCCGAACGGCGCGTGCTCGTCCGGCGGAACGGGCAAACCCCGTTGCTTCAGTATGCATACAAGGCGCCCGCCGCGGCCGATGCGCGCGCGCCCGCGCTGAATCTGCTGATTTCCATCCTCGTCGATGGCGATGCCTCGCGGCTGTATCGCGAGCTCGTCGAGAACCGCAAGGTCATCGTGGATCTCGGCGGCCACTGGCACGAGGGCTTCGACCCTGCCTTGTTCTGGCTTTATTTCACGCTGCCGGAAGGAGGGGACCCGGACCTCGTGCAACCCATCATCGATGCGGAGCTGGCGCGTGTCGCGCGCGACGGTGTCACCGCCGAAGAGCTGCGGCGCGCGAAGAGCATGGCGGCGGTCGCTTTCTGGAAGAAGCTCTCCACCATCGATGGCAAGGCGCAGCTCCTCGGCGAATACGAGATCTTCCATGGGGATTGGGCGAAGCTCTTCTCCGCGCCGGAGGAGCTCGAGCGCGTGACAGCCGCAGACGTGAATGCGGTCGCGCGCGACGTGCTCGCGGTGAATCGCCGCACGGTTGGCGTCCTCATCCCCGATCCGCAGGCTGAGGGTGAACCGGCCGAAGACAACGCGGAGCTCGAAGAAGCATGAGCACCGCATACGCCTTAACTCATCCTGCCAGCGGCGCCGTACAGGTTCCGCCGCATGAGCGCATCGTGCTCCCCAACGGCGCGACGCTGATCGTCGTGCCGAGGCGCGACGTGCCCCTCGTCGCCTTCCAGGCGGTGCTGCGCGGGGGGCCCGTTTGCGACCCGCTCGTCGCCGATGAATCGGGATGTCTGGCCGGCGTCGCTTCGCTCGTCGCGGGCCTGCTGGAAAAGGGCGCGGGCGATCGCGATGCCTTCGCATTCGCCGATGCCGTGGAAGGCGCCGGTGGCAACTTCAGCGTAACACCCGGGTCCGAAGCGCTGTCCATCAGCGGGCAGTACCTGGCGCGCGACCAGCACCTCATGATCGAGCTTCTCGCCGACGCGCTTCTCCGGCCGCGGTTCGATGCCGGCGAGCTCGAGAAGCTGCGTGCCCGGCGCATCGAGCTGATCAAGGCGACCAAGGACTCCGACCCCGCCGACCTCATCGGCATATACGGGCGCGCACAGCTCTTCGGATCGCAGCATCCCTTCGGGCATCCCATCGGCGGGAGCGAGGCGTCACTCGCCGCCGTGACGCACGAGCACGTGCTGACGTACTACGCCGATCATTTCGGCGCCGACCGGCTCATCCTCGTCGTCGCGGGCGATCTCGACGTGCCTTCGCTTCGTCGCCAGGTGGAGGACGCGTTCGGCGGCTGGCGTCCCGCCGGTGTTCCGCTCATTCGCCTGATGGAGCCGCTGCGGGCACAAGGGCGTCGAGTGCTCCTCGTGGATTCGCCGGAGTCGGCGCAGACCTATTTCTGGCTCGCGAACGTCGGCGTGAGTAAGCGCTATCGGCAGCATGCCGCGCTTGATCTCGTGAACACGTTGTATGGCGGTCGCTTCACTTCAATGCTCAACACGGAGTTGCGCATCAAGTCCGGTCTCTCCTACAGCGCGCGCGCTGGGTTCTCGCGAGGCACGGTCGCGGGCGAGTTTGCGATCCGCTCATTCACGGACACGGCGAACACGCGCAAGGCGCTCGATCTGTCCCTCGATACGCTCGCGCGCCTGAAGCAGGACGGCGTGACGAACGACATGCTGGACTCCGCGCGCGCCTACGTCCTCGGCCAGTATCCGCTCGGCTTCGAAACCGCCGCCGATTGGGCTGGGGCGCTGGCGGAGCTCGAGTTCTACGGCCTCGACGCCCGCTACATCGATCATTACGACGCCATGCTCCGCGCCGTCTCCCTTCAGGATGCCCGGCTCGTGATCGACGACGCGTTCCCGCATCCCGATGACCTCACGGTCGTGCTCGTGGGCGACGCCAAGAAGATCCGCCGGGTCGCGCGTCGCTATGGGCCGGTCACGGTCATGTCGATCACGCAACCGGAGTTCGTCCCAGGCCCGCGCGCGCGGCGCTCGGCGCCACTGCCGCAGCAGTAAGCACTGTCTTGCTGCATGTGATGGCAGCAAGTACGGTTCGGACGTGCCCGAGCTCCCGGACATCAGCGTCTACATCGAAGCGCTCGACGCGCGCGTGCGTGGCGCCCGCCTGCAGTCGGTGCGCCTTGCGCATCCGTTCCTGTTGCGAACGTTCGATCCGCCCATCAGCGAGCTGAACGGGCTGCGCGTCGAGCAGATTCGCCGCGTGGGCAAGCGGATCGCGTTCGGCTTCGAGAGCGGCTACTGGCTCGTGATTCATCTCATGATCGCGGGGCGGCTCCATTGGTTTGCGGCCGGCGGCAAGAAAAGCGCGCGGGCGGTGCTCGCGGCGTTCGTCTTCGACACCGGCACGCTCACCTTGACGGAGGCGGGCACGAAGCGGCGAGCGTCCCTGTTCGTGTTCCGCGATGAGTCCGCGTTGAAGCAACACGATCCCGGTGGGCTCGAAGTGCTCGATGCGCCGTTCGAAGCCTTTCGTGCGCGCCTGACCCAGGAGAATCACACGTTGAAGCGCGCGCTCACCGATCCGCGCGCCTTCAGCGGCATCGGCAATGCGTATTCGGATGAGATCCTGCACCGGGCCGGTCTCTCGCCCGTGATGCTCACGCAGAAGATGGATGAAGCCGCGATTCGCAAGCTCTACGACGCGATTCGCGCCGTGCTGCCCGAGTGGACTCAGCGCCTGCGCGACGAAGCAAAAGGGGAGTTCCCCGAAGGGGTCACCGCGTTCCGGAAAGAGATGGCCGTACATGGCAAATTCGGCAAGCCGTGCCCGGTGTGCGGCACGAGCGTGCAGCGCATTCGCTATGCGGAGAACGAAACCAACTACTGCCCGCGCTGCCAGACCGGCGGCAGGCTTCTTGCGGATCGCGCGCTATCGAGGCTGTTGAAGAGCGATTGGCCGAAGAGCATCGACGAGCTCGAGCGAATGTGAGTCAGTCCGCTTGCGCGCTGATCACGAGCGCGGACTGCGCGCTCTGAGGGAGCGAGGCGGTTGCCCAGTGTGCCTCGCCCCCTCACTACACCATTGCCACTTCCAAGGTTCAGCGCGCCGGCCCGGCATTCACTTGCGCGATCTGGCTCGCCGAGGTTCCCATCGCGAGCAGGTTCCTCGACACGAACTCCGCGTCGGGCGCGAGCGACCTCGCGTGCGCCATGTCGCGCTTCGCGCCGTCAGGGTTCTTCTCCATCATTTGCACAACGGCGCGATTCGCATACGCGATGGCGAGGTATCCGTTTTGAACGCTGGAGCCTGACGAGAGGCGAAGCGCGCCCATGCGATCGTGCTTGGCCGCGCGCAAGGCTTCCTCGCATGCGCTCATGGCTTGCGCCACTTGTTTCGTCGCCGCGTAAGCGACGCACTGGTTGGTGACCTTGGCGGTGTACTCGTCCGAGCTCACGTGACGAGCGCGTTCGATCTCGCTCAGTGCGTCGGCAAACTGGCCAGCGAGCACTTTCTCGCCGCCGGCGCCATTGATGTAAGCGGTCAGCACCAGCTTCGGCGCGGTCGCTTCCGTGGCTTGTGCCGCCACGGCAGAGAGAATGCATGCGGCGGCGAGAGTGGTGGCGGATTTCTTGAACATGTTCGTTGCTCCTGTCGAAAGAGAAATCGTCTGTCAGCGGGAGCGACGATAGGGTTCGGCAGATGCGAGCGACAAACGAAGAGATTTGGCGGGACGGTTGATCAGCGCTCATCGAGTGAGCGGAACTCTTCCAAAGCCCATTCCGTGAGCGCCGTCACTTCAGGCTTTTCCGCATCCCTGGGGCGCGTCACCAGGTAGTAGGTATCCGGCGTAGCGAGCTCGATGGAAAAGATGCGAACCAGTGCGCCGGTGTCGAACCACGCACTACACAGTGCCGTGGGCACGAGCGCGACACCGATGCCGCGCTCCGCTGCGCGCACCACAGCGAACATCGAGTCGAGCTCGATGACGTTTTTCGGTTCGGGCGCGTCGAGGCCCACTTCCTGCGCCCAGCTCGCCCAGGCGAGCGGGCGCGGCCGGTGCACGATCAGCGCGGTTTCGCGAAACACGTCACGGCCGAGGCGCACGACGTCCGCGGCGCGTTCCCTGGCGCAGACCGCCGCGAGTTTCAGCGAGAACAGCTTAAAGGCTGTCACGCCGGGCGGCGGTATTTCGCCGAAGATGATCGACACGTCCGACGTCGGTGGATGCAGCGTTGGATGCGGATCGCTGGTGTCGATCTGGATATCGATGTCCGGATGCGCATCACAGAACGTCGCGAGTCGCGGCACGAACAGCTCGCTCGCGAAGAACGGTGGCAGCAGCACACGCAGGCTCTTGCGGCGATTCCGGCGCGTGAACTGCGCGAGGCTGCGGTCGAGCGCGTCGAGAAGAGGCGCAACTTCATCGCGCAGCGTACGGCCGGCGGTGGTCAGCTCGAGCGCACGCGTCTTGCGCTCGAAGAGTCGCACGCCGAGCGCGTCCTCGAGCTCTTTCATCTGGTGGCTCACGGCGGATGGCGTGAGAAACAGCTCATCCGCAGCCACTTTGAAGCTGCAGTGACGGGCAGCGATGCAGAACGCCCGCAGGTTCCGCAATGGCGGTGGACGGGACAGACGCATGGGTCTGACGGGAGGTGCGGAGAGCATGCGCTGATTTTGCAAATTGCATGCCGTGCTCCGGATGACATGCAACGAGCCTTCGCACGCGCCGGTGAGCATCTTTCACCTGATTGTCAGGCATGCGCGCACCGTACCAGCGCGCCTCGTGCGCATACGGCACGCTATCAGTGCCCTTGGGTTTGGCTGGCCAGCGACTGATCGACCCAGCGATTCAGGGAACCGAGATCGCTCGCGCCGGCGCGGCGCGCGACCTCCTTGCCGCCCTTGAAGAGGATGAGCGTCGGGATGCTGCGGATGCCGAGTTGCCCGGCAAGCTGCTGGTTCTCGTCCGTGTTCACTTTGCCGACCTGCAGCTGCGTGCGTCGCTCGGCGGCGAAACGGTCGAGCACCGGAGCCATGGCATGACAGGGCCCGCACCACTCGGCCCAGAAGTCCACGAGCACCGGCAGGTCGCTGCGGCCGGTGTGGGTCTGGAACGCCGCGGTGTCCAGCTTCACCGGCTGGCCGGTGACGACGGCCGACTTGCAACGGGCGCACGTCGGGTTGTCTGCCAGTCGACCCGCCGGCACCCGAACGAGGGTGTGGCAGTGGGGGCAGGCGACGACCACGTTATTTGAGCTGGCGGTGTCTGGCATAGTGGGGCATGAGCTGGGGTCTGACCCCGTGAGTTCAAGCGGGGCGGCGGGCTCAAAGCTCTTGCCTGCCGGCCCGTCGTCCCCATTTGGAGGCGCATGGAATACCAGGACTATTACGAAACGCTTGGCGTGCCGCGGACTGCGTCCGCGGATGACATCAAGAAGGCCTATCGCCGCCTGGCGAGAAAATTTCACCCCGATGTCAGCAAGGAAAAGAACGCCGAGGCGAAGTTCAAGCAGGTGCAGGAGGCGTATGAGGTCCTGAAGGATCCCGAGAAGCGCGCCGCCTACGATCAGCTCGGCAGCAACTGGAAGGCCGGCCAGGACTTTCGGCCGCCACCGGATTTTGGCGGCGGGTTCGAGTTTCGCGGCCGGCCGGGCGCTGGGGCGGGCGGCTACGACAGCTTCAGCGATTTCTTCTCGTCGCTCTTTGGCGGGGGTGCGGCGGGGGGCAACCCGTTCGAGCAGCCGCCCTTTGGCGCCGGTCCGGGCAGTGCCGGCATGGGCCGGCGGCGCGGCGCGCCACCGCGCGGGCGCGATCATCACGCGCGCATCGACATCGACCTGGAGGAAGCCTTTCGCGGCGGCAATCGCACGTTCGAGCTGAAGCGTCCGCAGGTGGATAGCGACGGGCTCCTGCAGATGCGAAAACACACCGTGAAGGTGACCATTCCGCCGGGGATCACGCAGGGCCAGCAGCTGCGGCTTGCCCGGCAGGGTGAGGAGTCTCCGCACGGCGGTGAGCCGGGGGACCTGTTCCTCGAAGTGCACATCCGTCCGCACAAGAATTTCGAGATCGACGGCAAGGATGTGACCACGACCTTGCCGCTCGCGCCGTGGGAAGCGGCGCTGGGCGCGACGGTGCCGGTGCCGACGCTCGGTGGCGAGGTGGAAATGCGCATTCCGGCCGGCTCGCAGTCGGGCCAGAAGCTGCGGCTTCGGGGGCGCGGCTTGCCCGGCAACCCTCCGGGGGATCAGTTCGTGCAGCTGAAAGTCGTGCTGCCGCCGGCGGATTCACCCAAGGCGCGGGAGCTCTACGAGCAGATGAAGCGCGAGCTGCCGTTCGATGCGCGGCAGAGATCGGCGGACGTGAGCTGATCCCCGAAATGCTGGAGCGGGTAATAGCTGGAGCGCGGTAACAGAGCGTCCTCTTTAGCCACGCGGCGACTGAGCGCTTTGAGCCGCCCGGCGCTTGAGGGCTGGGCGCCACCCACAGCGGCTAGCTGAACGTTTCGCCCCCAGCCTCCAGCCAGGCACTCTCTTCCGCCGTCGTTGCACGCCCCAGCGCAGCGTTGCGATGAGGGAACCGCCCAAACTTCCGAATCACGTCGCGATGCTTCTCGGCGTACACGAAGCATTCCTCGAACACCCCGCGCACGTCCGCCGGAGCCTCCCCGAGCAGCCGCTTGTAAGCGGCCACCGACTCCTCCTGCACTTCCGCCGACTCCGCATGTTGCAGCGGCATGTAGAAGAAGATGCGCTCCACGAGATTGAGCGCGGCATCCGCCACTGACTGCATTCCCGTGAGCGCGAGCTGCAACGCCTGCTCATCACCGGCGAACGCCTTCGCGGTGCCCCGGTAAATGTTCCGGGGAAACTGGTCCAGCAGCAGGATCAGGCTCAGCCGCCGCCGCGGCCCATCGGCCCACTGCACCAGCTCGCCCGCGAGAGCGCGCTCGACGAGCGGCGCGAAGCGAGCGCGGATCGCGTCATCGACCTGCTGCCGCGTTTCCGCAGGCACGTCGCCGAACCACAGCTTCAAACGGCGGGGGAGCTGCTCGGGTGAGAGCGGGCTCTTGCCAAACCAGAAGTCCCGCACTTTGCGCGCGTCATCCATTCGCCGGAGCATAACAGCACGCCCCAACGTGCCTTCCCGGCCCGCAAGCGCTGCTCGCAAGATGGCGACACTCGTTTGCGTCGGCCTGTCCGCTTCCTCCTGCCATGGTTCGACAGGCTCGCCCGCCACTGCCTGCCCGAACGGGTAGCACTGCTTGAAGCGCAATCGCCACGCCCCAATCGCTCGCCACCTATGCTCGACGAACTCACCAGCAGCGCCGGTATAGAACTTCCGGCAGAAACAGATAGCCCCGCTCTCGACGCCTACTCGGCCGCAGTGGTCGGCGCGGTCGACTCCGTCGGCCCGGCGGTCGTCAGCGTGTATGTCGGCGGCGGCAGCGAAGATGACGCGGCTCGCGCGCGAGGCGGCGCCGGCTCTGGCGTCGTCGTTACGCCGGACGGCTACATCCTGACCAACGAACACGTCGTCCAGCGGACGCAATCCGCTCGCGTGGCATTCGTCGACGGCCGCAGCGTGCCCGCCGCCGTCGTCGGCCGCGATCCCGCGACGGACCTCGCCGTGCTTCGCGCTCACTCGACCGGCCTGCCGCATGCGCAGCTTCTCGGCACGCCACCGCGCGTGGGTCAGCTGGTCGTCGCCGTCGGCAATCCGTTCGGTTTCGAATCCACGGTGTCGGCGGGTGTCGTCAGCGCGCTCGGCCGCGCGCTTCGCAGCCGGCAAGGCCGGCTGATCGAAGGCATCGTTCAGCACACGGCAGCGCTGAATCCGGGCAATTCCGGTGGCCCGCTCGTGAACGCGCGCGGCGGCGTGGTCGGCATCAACACAGCGATCATCGCGCAGGCACAAGGCATCGGCTTCGCCGTTCCCGCGACCACAGCCCAATGGGTGTTGACCGAGCTGCTCACACAAGGCCGCGTGCGCCGCGCCTACCTCGGCATCGCCGGCCGAGACCGCCCGCTCGACAAGCGCCTCGTGCGCGCGCTCGGCCTTTCCCAAATGCGCGCGGTGGAAGTGATGTCCCGAGACAGCGAAGGCCCCGCCGCGCAGTCGGACCTGCGCCCGGGCGACCTGATCGTCGCCGTGAACGACAAACCCATCGACGGCATGGACGCGCTATTCCGCCACGTCAGCCGCTGGCCCGTCGGCACCGCCCTGACCCTGGGCGTAGTCCGCCGCACCCAACACCTAACGATCGAACTCACCCCCCGCGAACTCACCTGATCCCGAGCCGCATCCCGACCCGCTTCCACCGCTCCACACACGCTGACCCCCGCCGCGAGAGCTTTGTTCATGAACGCCACCCACCCAAAAGCGGTGGCATGCGTGAAGGGGCCTCGGCGGGGGCTTCAAAATGCAGGGACGCATTTTGAAGAGCGCCCAGGGATGGCTCGCAGCGTCCCCCGCCGAGGCCCCTTCACGCATGCCGCCGCCACCGCACGCCCCACCTCGTTCATGAACAAAGCGGGCCGAATGGCACATCGCCAGCCGCCGCGCTCGCGCACACGCGACCCCAACCGCACAGCGCCGGGTTCTCAAAGCCCAGCCGAACCCCATCCGGAAATAAAAAAGGGGCCAGCCACCCAGGCTGACCCCTCAGGTCATCACAAGCCGAGAGAGTCGCTTACCCCCTGCAGCCTGTCAGCTTCGAATTCTCAAATCCCAGCGACACCCCTACTCGCAAAGCCCTTCCATGTAACTCTGCGCCACCGGCGACAACCGCTTGCGAGCCAGCGCACGCGCCTTGGGCGCATCCACAATGTGCTCGAGTGGCCCCGTCACGAGCATCTGCCGGATGCCCGGATCCTTGGCGGACGCACGGGCCATCTTGTTCAGCACCGTGAAGCCGCGATTGATCTTGTTACGGGGAGCCCGGTGTTTTTCGATAACACGGGCGAGGTATTGCCCGAAGCGGGCGTAGAGGAAGTAGTCGTCTTCCCCAACCTGGAATCGCGCTTCGGCGAAAAAGTCGGGAAAGTTCTTCTCCAGGTAAGCGTTCAGCTTCTGAAGACGGGGCCCAGGATCGTCAGTCGAGCCTTTGGGATTCTTCATCTTGGCGTGCCACACCTCCAAGGGTCCAGACGACCAGATGTTCTGGACGTCACGAGCGGTACCACACCTCGCAACGCGGCGCGGATGTTGGACCTCAAGACCCGTCCTTGCAATAGGTGCAAATAAAAAATCACGAGTCGCCGCGAAGTTTTTTCCGGCGCGCGCGTTCGCTCACCCTCGTGTGCAAGGCGAGAAGCAGTTCGCACCGCCGCTGCGCGCGGAAAAAGATGTCAAACCACCGCGGCGACTGAGCCGGAGCAGCGTCGGATTGCGCTACAGGATTGAGAAGTTGCCCGCCGCGCGTCGCACAGTCACCGGCAATCCCGGCAAGCGATGTGACTTCTGCGTATGTCGCGTGGCTGCGGCCGACATGGGACATAGCGCATGCCGCGACGGGGCAGCACGCCGGAGTGACACACGTCGCGTGCGGGCGCGGAGCGACGCGGGAGTGAGGCGCATGCCGCGTCGGCGAGCCATCCGGAAATGGCCCCCGTCGCTCCAACTCGGTGCGGACACAGGCAAGGGATTATGCTTCGCGCAGCAGGACGAGGGGATCCCGCGGGGGATGATGATCAAAGCGATTTCCTACTACTGGCGCCTCTTCGCCACCGGCCTGTGCTTCGCGGTGTTCGGAGTGAGCGCGGTGTTCTTCGGCCTGGTCGTGTTCCCGATCATGCGACTCGTGCCGGGCTCGCCCGGCGCGCACCGGCGCCGAGTGCGCGCCACCTGCCGCGCGTACATGCGCTCGTTCGTCGCGCTCATGAGCGCGGTCGGCGTGCTGCGCTTCGAGTTCGAAGGGGCCGAGCGGCTCGGGCGACCGGGCCAGATCATCCTCGCCAACCATCCTTCGCTCATCGACGTGGTGTTCCTGATCGCCTTCACGCCGCAGGCCACCTGCATCGTCAAGGATGCACTGGTGCGTCACCCCTTCACGCGCTGGCCGGTGTCGGCCGCCGGCTACGTGAGCAACACCCCGACGCATGCGATGATCGAGCGCGCCTCGGAGGCCCTTCAGAACGGCGAAAATGTAATAGTATTCCCGGAAGGTACGCGCACGACGCCCGGGCAACCGATGCAGTTTCACCGGGGCGCCGCGAGCATCGCGGTGAGGGCCGCGAAGGTGGTCACACCGGTTTTCATTCGTTGCGTACCGACGACGCTGGCCAAGAACATGCCCTGGTACCGGATCCCCGATCGCCGGGTGCGGATCTCGTTCCGCGTCGGGCGGGATATCGACCTGGCGCCGTTCCGCGTGGCGCCGGTGCCGATCGCTTCGAGGGCCTTCAACGCGCACCTGTTGAAGGTCTTTGCGGATGAGCTGAAGGCCCCGGCAGGCGAGTCGACGCCGGGCGTCAGGCAACTCGGGACTGAGACAGGCACCGAGGCCGGAAGCTTGCGGACCGGCGATAATGCCGGCCGGTTCAATTAAGGGTGGGTCCACGCCGCACGGCGTGACCAACAACACATATGCGGCGCGCCGTACGCGCCCGACGGATCGATGGATGTTGAGCTCCGAACAAATACTAGAGCTGCTGCGCTCGTCTTTTGCCGAGCTGTTCGAGATCGATCCCGCGCGGGTCGTGCCAGCCGCCCGCCTGGGTGAGGACCTGGAGATCGACAGCATCGATGCCGTCGACCTGATCGAGCGCGTGCGGCGCGTGATCGGCCGCAAGGTGAGCCCCGAAGACTTTCGCTCCGTGCGCACGGTCGGCGATCTGGTCGCGGCCATCGAGCGCCTCCAGCAGGGCTGACGCTTCGTGCTGGCGCCTGGTGCTTTCGTGCCGTGCGCGGTCATCCCGGTCTACAACCACGAACATGCGGTGGGGCGTGTGGTGGATGCCGTGCGCGCGGCCGGTTTGCCGTGCGTGCTGGTCGACGACGCTTCGAGCCCGGAATGCGCGCGCGAGCTGGATCGGCTGGCCGGACTCGGGCCGGACATTTCCCTGGTGCGGCTGCCTCGCAACCTCGGCAAGGGCGGGGCGGTGATGGCGGGCCTTCGCGCGGCGCGCGCGCGGGGCTTCACGCATGCGCTTCAGATCGATGCGGATGGGCAGCATGCGCTCGGCGATGTCGGGCGCTTCCTCGCGGAGGCGGGCGCGCATCCGGACCAGATGGTTTGCGGTCGGCCCGTGTTTGATGAAGCGATGCCGAAGGGCCGCTTCTACGGTCGCTATCTCACGCACGTGTTCGTGTGGCTCAACACGCTCTCCTTCGATATTCCGGACAGCATGTGCGGCTTCCGTGTCTACCCGCTCGCGCCCGTGATCGAGCTGCTCGATAGCGCGCGGCTCGGCTCGCGTATGGATTTCGATGTCGAGGTGCTCGTGCGCCTGCACTGGCGCGGCCTGCGGATGCGCTGGCTGCCCACGCGCGTTTCCTATCCCCTGGATGGCGTCTCGCATTTCAGGATGGTGTGGGACAACGTGCTCATGGTTCGCCTGCAGCTGAAGCTCTTTCTCGGAATGCTGGTGCGACTGCCGCTGCTGTTGTGGAGGAAGGTTTCGTGAGCGCCCCGGGGCGCGAGGCGGCACCGGCGAAGGCTGCGCCGCCGCCATCCGCCCGGCCGCCACCGCCCGCGGCGACAACCTGGGCGAGCACCCGCGAGCGCGGCGTCTTCTTTTTCATGCGCCTCACCTGGCTTGGCATCAGGGTGCTCGGCCGGCCGGTGATGCTGCCCATCGTGCATCTCGTCGCGCTCTACTTCTTTCTTTTCGGGCGCCGCGCGCGCGACGCCTCGCTCGACTATCTGCGACGCGTGCAGGCGCAGGTGCCCGAGGCGCATCTCGCGCCGACCTGGCGGCACGCGTACCGCCACTTCCGCGCCTTCGCCACGGCCATCCTCGACAAGATCGACACCTGGTCCGGCCGCATGCGCTACGACGACGTCGTCTTCGAGCAGCGCGCTGAAATGAATCGCGCCCGCGCCGGCCCGCGGGGCGTCGTGGTCTTCGGCTCCCACCTAGGCAACCTGGAAGTGCTCCGCGCGCTCGGCACGCTCGGCTCTCGCGTGAAGCTGAACGTGCTCGTGCACACCCGGCATGCCGATTACTTCAACCGCATCCTGCAGCTCTCCGGCGCCTCGGATGTCGAGCTGGTACAAGTGACGTCCTTCGACCCCACAACCGCGTTCGCCCTGCGCCAGCGGGTGGATCGCGGCGAGTGGGTCGTGATCACCGGGGATCGCGTTCCCGTGCACGGCGGCCGCACGGTCGAGGTGGACTTCCTGGGCGCGCGGGCGCCGCTGCCGATTGGCCCGTACATCATCGCGGGATTGCTCGAGTGCCCCGTGCATCTGCTCTTCTGCCTGCGGCAGCAGGGCCGTAACCATGTCTACTTCGAATCCTTCGCGGAAGAGATCAAGTGGACCCGGCAGACGCGTGATGCCGTGCTCGCCGCCCATGCCCAGCGCTACGCGGCCAGGCTGGAGCACTACCTGCGCCTGGCGCCGCTCCAGTGGTTCAACTTCTATCCCTTCTGGCGTGCGGGCTCCTGAAGTGCGTAAACAGGGCGTCCTGCGGGCCGAGGTCGAAGTCGAGGTACCGTTTCACGACGTGGATCTCGCCGGCGTCGTCTGGCACGGCCATTACATGAAGTATCTGGAGAATGCGCGCTGGGCGTTGATGAGCCGCGTCGGCTTTGGTCTGGACGCGATGCTCGAGTCGGGCTACGTCTGGCCGGTGATCGGGCTGGAAGTGAAGTACATTCGCGCCGCCCGCTACGGGGAGCGGTTGCGCGTGCAGGCGTCGATCGTGGAATGGGACGCGAAGCTCGTCCTGAACTATTTGATGGTGGATGCGCAGGACGAGAACTCCCGCATCGGCCGCGCGCAAACCACCCAGGTGGCCGTGGATCGCGCAACAGGCACATTGCAGCTCGTGTCTCCCGCGTGTCTCACCGACCGCGTGCGGGCTGCGCTCAGAGAGGCGAAATGACGACAGAACGAAGAAAAGTGGTGGTGGTCGGCGCGGGACCGTCGGGGTCGATTTCTTCGGCGCTGCTGAAGCGTCGGGGTTACGACGTGCTGGTGCTCGAGCGGCAGAAGTTCCCGCGCTTCTCGATCGGCGAGAGCCTGCTCGTGCATTGTCTCGACTTCGTCGAGGAAGCCGGGATGCTGCCCGCCGTGGAGGCCGCGGGCTTCCAGAACAAGGACGGCGCGGCCTTCGCGCGCCAGGATGAGTACGCGGACTACGACTTTGGCGATCGCTTCACGCCCGGCCTCGGCCGGCCGACCACCTTCCAGGTGGAACGCGCCGTGTTCGACAAGATCCTCGCCGACGAGGCGCAGAAGCAGGGCGTCGAGATCCGCTACGAAGTGGAGATCACCGCCGTCAGCGAGCCGGATGCGGCCGGTCGCCGCACGCTCACCGCGCGGGATCTCAAGAGTGGCGAAGTGCGCTCCATCGAGGCCGAGTTCGTCCTCGACGCGAGCGGCTTCGGGCGAACCCTGCCGAAGCTCCTGAAGCTCGAGGAGCCATCGCAGTTTCCGACGCGGCAGGCGATCTTCACGCACGTCGCGGACCACATCCCCGAGGGTGCCTTCGACCGGAAGAAGATTCGCGTCACGGTTCACCCGAGCCACGATGACGTGTGGTTCTGGCTCATCCCGTTCTCGCACGGGCGCACGTCGCTCGGCATCGTCGCGGCGAAGGAATTCCTCGATGGCTACGCGGGCCCCGCGGACCAGAAGCTGCGCACGCTCGTGGCGGAGGATCGCGGGCTCGCCTCGCTGCTGGCGGAAGCGGTGTGGGACACGCCGGTGCGCGAGCTGCACGGCTATTCCGCTAACGTGAAGGGCATGTCAGGCCCCGGCTTCGCGCTGCTCGGGAACGCGGCGGAGTTCCTCGATCCCGTGTTCTCGTCCGGCGTGACCATCGCGATGCGCTCCGCCAGCATGGCGGCCGCTTCGCTTCATCGGCAGTTCTCGGGCGAGACGGTCGACTGGAAGCGGGAGTTCGAGGAGCCGCTGCGCAAGGGCGTGGATTGCTTCCGGGCGTACGTCGAAGCCTGGTACGACGGGCGCTTCCAGAAGGTGGTGTTCAGCAAGGGGCAGACCCCCGAGATTCGGCGGATGATTTCCTCGGTGCTGGCCGGCTATGCGTGGGATGAGCGCAACCCGTTCGTTTCGGACCCGCAGCGGCGGCTGAATAGCGTGGTCGCCTGGGTGGGCGGATGAGCAGCGAATCGACTGGCGGGGCAGGGTCTTCGGGCGCGGGCGCGGGCGCGGGCGGGAGTGCGAGTGCGAGTGCGGGCGAGGTCAGGGGCCTGAGCTCGGAAAGCGCTTTGGGTTCGGCCGCGAAGGCTCGTGCAGGCGAGCGCACGGTTCTCGTGACCGGCTCCAGCCGTGGCATCGGGCGCGCCATCGCCCTGCGCCTTGCGCGCGACGGCTTCGACGTCGTCGTTCATTGCCGGTCGAAGCGCGCCGAGGCGGACGCCGTCGCCGCCGAGATCGCGGAGCTGGGCCGCGCTTCGCGCGTGCTCCAGTTCGATGTCGTCGATCGCGCGCTCTGCGCTGACCTCATCACCAAAGACATCGAAGCGCACGGTGCGTATTACGGCGTCGTCTGCAACGCCGGGCTCGCGTACGACACTGCGTTTCCCGCGATGACGGGCGAGCAGTGGGACAGCATCATCCGCAGCAACCTCGACGCGTTTTACAACGTGCTCCAGCCGCTCATCATGCCGATGGTGCGACGGCGGGCACCGGGACGCATCGTGACGATGTCGTCCGTTTCCGGACTCATCGGCAATCGCGGGCAGGTAAACTACAGCGCCGCCAAGGCGGGCGTGATCGGTGCGACCAAGGCCCTCGCCATCGAGCTTGCCAAGCGCCACATCACCGTGAACTGCGTGGCGCCCGGCCTCATCGATACCGACATGCTGAGCGAGCACGTGCCACAGGAAGAGATCCTGAAGATGATTCCCATGCAGCGAAGCGGCACGGCCGAGGAAGTCGCCGGCGTCGTTTCGTTCCTCATGTCCGACGATGCGGCGTACATCACGCGCCAGGTGCTCGCGGTGAACGGCGGGCTTTGCTGACATGAGGCGCGTCGTCGTCACGGGAATGGCGGGCGTCACCGCGCTCGGCAACACCTGGCCGCAGATTCTCGAAGGTCTGCGTGCCCGGCGGAACGCCACGCGCCGCATGGTCGAGTGGGATCGCTTCGCCGACATGGGCACGAAGCTCGGGGCCCCCCTGCCGGATTTCGAGCCCCCCGCGCACTGGACGCGCAAGCAGCTGCGCGGCATGGGTCGCGTGTCGCAGCTCGCGGTGCGCGCCACCGAGGCGGCGCTGGAGCGGGCCGGGCTCCTCGGCGACCCGTTATTGAAGAGCGGGGCTGTGGGTGTGGCCTGCGGCTCTTGCGTCGGCAGCACGCCGGATATCAAGGATTTCGTGGTGATGCTGCTCGAAGGCAGATCCACCGGGCTGAGCGCCAACTCCTACGTGCGGATGATGCCGCACACCGCCGCCGCGAATATCGGCATGTTCTTCGGGCTTCGGGGTCGCATCATCCCGACGTCGAGCGCATGTACTTCCGGCAGCCAGGCGATCGGCTATGCATATGAAGCGATCAAGAACGGCAAGCAGACGGTTATGGTGGCCGCCGGCGCCGAAGAGCTGTGCCCGAGCGAAGCGATGGCGTTCGATGTGCTGTATGCCACGAGCCGCAAGAACGAATCGCCGTCCGGCACGCCGCGTCCGTACGATCGGGATCGCGACGGTCTCGTCGTAGGTGAAGGCGCCGGCGCGCTCATTCTCGAAGAGCTCGAGCATGCGCGGGCGCGCGGCGCGACGATCTACGCGGAGATCAAAGGGTTCGCCACGAACTCCGACGGCGTGCACGCCACCAAGCCCGAAGAAGACACCATGCGGGCGGTGATGGAGCTCGCCCTCGCCGATGCGGGCTTGCCGCCATCCGCCATCGGGTACATCAACGGGCACGGCACGGCGACGGAGCAGGGGGATATCGCTGAATCCCGCGCGACGGCCGTTGTGTTCGGCTCGCGCACTCCGATCAGCACGCAGAAGAGCTATCTCGGTCATACGCTCGGCGCCTGCGGGGCGCTCGAATCCTGGTTCAGCATCGAGATGATGAACGGCGGCTGGTTCGCGCCGACGATCAACCTCGAGCATCTCGATCCGCGCTGTGGCGAGCTCGATTACATCGTGGGCGAAGGTCGCGCGCTCGATACGGAATACGTGGTGAGCAACAACTTCGCCTTCGGCGGCGTGAATACCTCGCTGGTGTTCAGCCGCTGGCAACAGGGCGCAGCTTGAAACTGCCGCTGCTTCGGTCGGCGGATCCCGAGCGGCCGGTGCTCTGGTCACAGGGGCAGGTCGTGACCGCGGGGGAGCTCATGCGGCAGGTGGCGGCCGTTGCGCGCGCGCTGCCCGAGGGGCGCCACCTCATCAACCTGTGTGAGCATCGGGACAGCTTTCTGATCGCCTGCTGCGCGGCGCTCGTGCGTGGGCACACCAACCTGCTGCCGTCCTCGCGGGCGGACGGCGTGGTGGAAGAAGTCGCGGCGCTGAACCCCGGCAGCTACCGATGTGACGATGAGTTCGTGCGCAGGGCTGGTGATGCGGACAGCGAGGAGCGCAAGGACGTGGGTGCGACCTACTGTGCCTTTGAGCTTCCGGGCGATCACGTTGCCGTGAAGGCTTACACATCGGGCAGCACCGGCGCGCCGCAGGCTCACACGAAGCTGTGGCGCAGCTTCTCGCGCAGCTCCGCGCTCAATGCAATGCGCATGCGTGAATGTCTGGAGCCGGTGTACGGATCGGCGCGGCCGTGGATCGTCGCGACGGTTCCGCCGCAGCACATGTATGGACTGGAGACATCCGTGTTGCTCGCGTTGCTGTCGGATATGGCCGTGCACGGCGGGCGGCCGCTCTTCCCCGCGGACATCGCCGCGGCGCTCGAACAGGTGCCAGAGCCGCGTGTGCTCGTGACGACGCCGGTGCACATGCGTGCGATCGCGGCGTCGGGGCAGAAGTTTCCACGCGTTGCGCTGGTGCTGTCGGCAACGGCGCCGCTCGATGCGGCGCTCGCGAAGCAGATCGAGTCGCAGCTCGATACCACGGTGCTGGAGATGTTCGGCTCGACGGAGACGTGTGTGATTGCCACGCGCCGCACGTCAAATGAGCAGTCCTGGCATCTCTATCCCGAAGTGATGCTGGAGCCCGATGCCGAAGGCGTGAACGTCAACGCGCCATGGTTCGCGACACAGATGCGGCTGCAGGATGTGATCGAGCGCCAGCCCGGCAATCGCTTCGTCGTGCGCGGCCGGAACGCCGATATGGTGGATGTGGCCGGCAAGCGCGCCTCGCTCGGCGATCTCACGCGGCGATTGCTCGCGATTCCGGGCGTGGAAGATGCGGTGGTGTTCCAGCCGGACGCTGCCGGAAGCGGCGTGGTGCGGCGGGTGGCTGCGCTCGTGGTGGCGCCGACGCTCACGCCCGAGGCCGTTCTCGAGCAGCTCGCGCGTAGCGTCGACCCCGCGTTCATTCCGCGACCGCTGCTGAAGGTGGCATCTTTGCCTCGAAACGAAGTGGGCAAGCTTCCCAGGGAGCGCCTGCTCGCCGCGCTTCGTGGAGAACGTTGAGGCCGGTTCACGCCTCGCGAGTCGAGGTGAGTTGGTGCACGGTCCAAGCTCGGAACGAGTTCATGCCTGGCGCAACCTCGAGACGGTTGAAGCCTCACGGCGAACGGAGGCGAGTTCATCATGAGCCAAAGCCCTTCGGTGCATCGAGCGGCAGCTGAGGGTTTCTCGTCGGCCGCGGACACCTACGCGCGCGGCAGGCCCGACTATCCCCCCGAGGCGCTCGATTGGCTGCGCAACGCGCTCGGCCTCGGCGCCGGCAGCACAGTGGTCGAGCTCGGCGCGGGCACCGGCAAATTCACTCAGCTGCTGCTCGCAACTGGCGCGACGGTGATCGCGGTTGAGCCGGTTCGCGGAGGTCTTCGACCCACTTCGTGCCGAGTCGTCTTCGAGTCGTTTTAAAGCCGTTCCGACCGCATGGTGCTAAGGATCTCCGCTTGCTGGGGGTCGGGCTGGACTCTCCCGCGAGCAGGTATCTCATATGCTCAGGCACGATCTGAGCCGCACGCGCAGAGTTGCCGCGTTCGTCGCGGTGGCCGCGCTCGTGACGATGAGCATGGAGGCTCAGGCGCCGTTGGCGCTGCTGGCGCCTGGCGCCGAGGAAACTGCAGGCGCGGTTGCGCCCGCCGCGTGGGGCGCACCCATCGTCGCTCCCGCACAGGATCCGCAGGCGCCGCACGCGCTGGCGCGTAATGCGCAGGCGTGGGATGCCCAGGCACGCGACGCGCAGGTGCGGGATGCGCCGGCACGCGATGCGCGGACCGAGCCTGTCGCGCCCCCGTTGAGCTTCCGGCTCGATGAAGGGAACAACATCAACAGCTTCCTTCGCGAGGGCGCCGTGGCCGCGCACCTGGTGCTGCGATCAGGCACTCAGCCGCGGGTGCTCGTGGCTTTCCCGGCGGGGGATAGCGGAGTGGGTCTCTGGTTCGAGCGGACGGAGCAGCCGATTACCTGGACGCTGGTCGGGTCACCGCGCGCCGTGACTCTGACGGATGGCGCAGGGCGCCCGCTGCGTGGCATGGAAGCGGAGGTCAGGGCGGATGTGCGAGACAGGTCGACTCTGGGAGTCAGGGCGCGTGTGCAAGCCGGGTCGGCTCTGGAGTCCAGGGCGGATGCGCAAGACGACTCGGCTCATGAGTCGCCCGATGACTCAACGCAGGCCCCGACCAACGCCGCGCCGAAGCGCCCGACCAACGCCGCGCCGAAGCGCCCGAGCAACGCTCCGCCGAAAGCCTCCGCCGCCGCCAATGTCCCGACACTCCACCCCGCCCGCGTCGTGCTCTCCTCAGTCCGAGTCCTACGCGACTACGAATCGCTCGGCACCGTGCCAAACGAACTCCTGGTCGCTCCCCGACTGGAACGCCACCGCCTCACGTGGGCCCGCAACCGCCTCGACGGCGCGCCCGGCTATCGCCTTTCCCTGGAAGCCATCGGCAGCACGAAAATCACACCGGACGCGATCACCAGCAACGGCACCGAACCCATACGCCTGAAGGTGCTCGCCCTCACCGGCGAGCGTCCCCTCACGCCGCTCGGCGGCGCGCAACTGTTCACCGCAAAGGCCGCAAGCGACGCGCGCACACGCAACGTGCTCAGCTTCCTGAGCTACCGCGAGAAATATCTCGCCGGCTCCTGGCGCTTCGACACCTACTTCGGTCGCGATACCCTCATGGCGCTGACACTGCTCGCGCCAGCCCTGCAACCCACCGCCATCGCGAGCGGCCTCGACTCGGTGCTCGATCGCCTCGCCCCCAACGGCGAAGTGGCGCACGAGGAAGACATCGGCGAGTTCGCGATACTGCGCAACGTGAAGGAGGGCAAAGGTCGCATCGACCGCCCGATCTACGACTACGGCATGGTGGACGACGACTTCATGCTCGCGCCTCTTGCCGCGCGCTGGCTGCTGAGCGGCGACACGACGCATCGGGCCGCGCAAGCCTTTCTCGCGAGTCGGGATGCCGCGACCGGCCGGGCTGGCGATGCGCTGGTGCGAAACTTCGAATGGGTGATCGAGCGAACGTCGGCCTTCGCGTCGGATCCGACCGCGACCCATCTGGTTCGCATCAAGCCGGGCCGCCGCTCCGGGCAGTGGCGCGACAGCGAGGAAGGGCTGGGCCGCGGGGTCTACCCCTACGACATCAACGTCGCGCTCGTTCCAGCTGCCCTCGATGCGATCGACCGTCTTCTCGTCAGCAGGCTGCTCGACCCATACCTGAACGAAGCGCGCCGACGAACGCTGATGCGCGCGCGGGAGCAATGGCAGGTGTGGTCAGACTGGGCTGCCCCACTCTTCGTGTTGTCTATTCCCGCGGAACGCGCGCGGGCGAGCATCAGCCGTTACGCCGCGGCGGCCGGCGTGCCATCGCGCCCGGCGCTGGAGGCGATTGAAGGCGACGTCACGTTCAATGCGCTTTCCCTGGACGAGCAGGGTCATCCGGTGCCGGTCATGCACTCCGACGACGGCTTCGCGTTGCTCCTGGACGAGCCACCGCCGGATCGTCTCGAGCGCGCCGTCGCGACACTCACGCGCCCATTCCCGGCGGGATTGGCCACGCCCATTGGAATGTTGGTCGCAAACCCTGCGTTCGCAGGCCCGGAGGTCCAGGCGCGATTCACCAATAACGCCTATCACGGCACGGTTGTCTGGTCCTGGCAGCAGGCGCTGATGGTTGCGGGGCTCGATCGGCAGCTCGCGCGAGAGGATCTGCCAAACGAGCTGCGTGAACGACTGGCCGCCGCCCGAGCGCAGCTCTGGTCGGCGATCGATGCGGTGGGCGAACTGCGTTCGTCTGAGCTGTGGTCCTGGTCGTTCGCCGACGGCCGTTACCGCGCGCAACCGTTCGGCGTGCGCCGCGCGGATGTAGATGAATCCAACGCCGCGCAGCTGTGGAGCACGGTGTTTCTCGCGCTGCCCAAGAGCCCATCCGAGACGGATAGTCCTGCCGCCCGTCCGCGCTAGCTTCCACGATTATCCCGTCGTGCGCATGCACCAGATGCCAGACGTGAAAGTGCGCCCTGCCTCTTTCAAGATGCGGCTTCGAACTCACGTAGAGTTTTCCTCTCCTGCTCCCGTCCACGCGGGACGCATTACGCGCGATCCCAGCGCATGCGTCCAGCGTTCGCTCGCTGTAATTCTCTACTGCGTTTCCTCGATTTCTTCCCTTCGATTTTCAGAAAAATTTTCTCTGCAGCATGGATGAAAAGGCGTAGATTCCGGCACGTCGTGCAAGGACGTGCAGATCTGTCAGGGAATAAGAGTGGAGAAGAGCGGAGGCCATGCGTCGGAGCGACCGCATCGCTTCGGTTACGCGGAGATGCTGAGAGACGTGCTCGTTGCCTCGATTGAACGAGGGCAGTTCTCATCGCCACGATCAGTCTCGTCACCACGATTCTGGTGTTGAAGCTGCCCGCCGAAGCCATGATCACGTTGATCGTGAGGGTCCTGGATTCGCTCGAGCGCGCGTGTATCTGGGGCTACGTCATGGCGGCCGTGTTGGCCGTGATCGGGTTCTGCCGCTGGCGCCGGCAACGGCAGTCGGCGGTGTCGGAACAAGGAAAGTGAAAGAGGTGTCCCGATGAGCGTTGAATTTCTCGCGGACCTGCTCCTGGGCCTGGCATTGGGCGCCACCGTCCATTTCATCTACGAGTCCGGCCTCGCCCCTTCGTTGCGCATGGACCTGCGTTCCGGGCTTCAGAATCTCCTGGACGAGTTGCACCTCCTGGAGCGCAGGCATCCGGAGCCCGCGAACCGGCGATGCTTCACGGAATTGCGGGAATCGCTCGATGGCCTGCTGGCGGCTCTCGATCGCGTCGGGGTCGTCGCGTTGCTCCTGAGCGAGCGCGAGTCGCGACGCCACCCCTGGGCGCGGGCCGCGGCCGCCACACGCGCGGTAACACTCGGTCAGTGCCACATCCCCGAGGTCCGGAGCATCCGGGCCCGAAGCCTGCGCATTGCCATCCGCGCCATCGTGATCAACAACGGTGGGCTGATCCTCTACACCTTGCCCGTCGTCCTCTTCATCCTGGTCTCACCCAGAATGCGGGCGCGCTTCCTACGCTTCGCCGTGCAGGCAATCGATCTCCACGAGAAGCTCGGATCGGCACACGTCCGCGTGCAGCACGATGTAGTGGGTTTGTGAGGGCACGCGCTCCCGCAGGAACTCGTGCACATCCGCGAGCAGGGACTCGTCCCGCAGATAGATCTTCAGCAGCGACTGCGGACCGAGCTTGGTCGTGATGCCGGGCGCGGCGCCGGCCGCGCGTTGCAGAACGTTCGCGAGATTCGTGAACGTCTCATCGAGCTGGGCGCGCACGTTACCTCGATGGCGTGACGCATGGCCGACGATACTCGCGGTTCCCGAGATCATCACCAACCGATCGGACGCCAGCATCGCGCGCGAGAAGCTCGGTGGCGTCGGGCCATATTCGCGCGGATAGCGATACGCACTCACCTGCCGCGGATTTTCCAGCGGCAGCCCGGGTGCGCGGCCCGCGAGCCAATACACCTGCA
>JBDZVF010000019.1:0-29198 GCA_040255575.1 Pseudomonadota bacterium
CCGGCCCGTGCCAACTCTTCCTGAAGCTCGAAAACCAAAACCCCGGCGGCTCCATCAAAGACCGCGTAGGCCTCTACCTGATCGAAGCCGCGGAACGCGAAGGCAAACTCAAACCCGGCGGCACTCTCATAGAAGCGACCGCAGGCAACACCGGCCTCGGCCTGGCCCTGGTTGCAGGCCAGAAAGGCTACCGCCTCCTGCTCGTCATCCCAGACAAGATGAGCCAGGAAAAAATCTTCCACCTGCGCGCAATGGGCGCCGAAGTAGTGCTCACCCGCTCCGACGTGCACAAAGGCCACCCCGAGTACTACCAGGACTACGCCGCCCGCCTCGCCACCGAAATCCCGAACTCGTACTACGTGAACCAGTTCGGCAACGATGCCAACCCGAAAGCACACGAAGAAACGACCGCGCCCGAAATCTGGCAGCAAATGGAGCACAAGCTCGACGCGGTAGTGGCAGGCGTAGGCACCGGCGGCACCCTGACCGGCCTGTCTCGCTTCTTCGCGCGTACCGCGCCAAACGTCGAGCTGGTGCTCGCGGATCCAGCCGGCTCCGTTCTCGCGGAATACGTGCGCACCGGCCAGCCAGGCCATGGCGAGCGCTCGTGGCTCGTTGAAGGCATTGGCGGAGACTCCGTGCCGGCCGTGTCGGATCTTTCACGAGTGAAGAAGGCCTACACCATCCCTGACGCGGAAGCATTCCACACGTGCCGGGAGCTGCTGAAGAAAGAAGGCATCATCGCGGGCACCTCCACGGGCACTTTGCTCGCAGCCGCGCTCCGCTATTGCCGTGAGCAAACCACGCCCAAGCGTGTGGTCACATTCGTCTGCGACAGCGGCAACAAGTATCTCTCCAAGGTCTACAACGACTATTGGATGCTCGACCAAGGCTTCCTCGAACGCGAGAAATACGGCGACCTGCGCGACCTCATCGCGCGTCGGCACTGGGAACATGCCGCAGTCACAGTCAACTCGACCGAGACCGTGCTGGCGGCGTATCGCCGCATGAAGCTCTACGATGTGTCGCAGATTCCGGTGCTCGACAACGGGAGCATCGTGGGCATCGTCGATGAGGAAGACATCCTCATGGAAGTGTTCTCGAACCCACAGCACTTCAATGAACCTGTGACGAAGGCGATGGAGAGCCACCTCGTGACCGTGCCGGTCGATGCGCCGCTGTCGCAGCTCATGGTGATATTCCGCGGCGGCATGGTCGCGATCGTGACCGAAGGCGAGAAGTTTCTCGGCATCATCACGCGCATCGACCTTCTGAACTGGCTGCGCCGTCGCCTGATAGACTAGCTGCATGACCAACAACACAAAGCATGGCTTCGGCACACGAGTAATCCACGGCGGCCAGCAGCCCGATCCCTTGACCGGCGCAGTGATGCCGCCGATCTACGCGACCTCCACATTCGTGCAGTCGAGCCCCGGCGTGCACAAGGGTTACGAATATTCCCGCACGGCCAATCCGACGCGCGACGCGCTTCAGGCGAGCCTCGCGAACCTCGAAGGTGGCGCGGCGGGCTTCGCGTTCGCGTCGGGGCTCGCAGCCTCCGCGACCGTTGTGGATCTGCTCGACAGTGGCTCGCACATCGTCGCTATGCATGACCTGTATGGCGGCAGCTATCGGCTCTTCGAGAACGTGCGCAAGCGCTCGGCCGGGCACGAGGTGTCGTTCGTCGATCTCACCGATGCGGCCGCGCTCGAAGCAGCGCTCAAGCCGAACACGCGGATGATCTGGGTGGAAACGCCGACCAATCCGCTGCTTAAAGTGGTGGATCTGCGGGCCGTTGCTGCGGTGGCGAAGAAGCGCGGCATCATGACGGTGTGCGATAACACGTTCGCCACGCCGTATCTGCAGAATCCGCTGGAATACGGCTTCGATCTGGTCGTGCACTCCACCACGAAGTTTCTCAACGGTCACTCGGATGCGATTGGCGGCGCCGCGGTCATCCGGCACGGCGCGGATGAGTTGCGTGAGAAGCTCGCGTATCTGCAGAACGCGGTGGGTGCCGTGCCGGGTCCGTTCGATTCGTTCCTGACGTTGCGCGGGATCAAGACGCTCGCGCTGCGCATGGAGCGGCATTGCTCCAACGCGATGGCGATTGCGCAATTCCTCGAGTCGCATCCGAAGGTGGAGCGCGTGATCTATCCGGGGCTCGCGAGTCATCCGCATCACGAGCTCGCCAAGCGGCAGATGCATGGCGGGTTCGGCGGCATCATCAGCGCCGTGCTGTGCGGTGGGCTGGAGGATGCACGCAAGTTCCTCGAGCGCTGTCACCTGTTCGCGCTCGCGGAGAGCCTCGGTGGTGTGGAGAGCCTCATCGAGCATCCCGCGTTGATGACGCATGCGTCGCTGCCCGCGGCCATGCGCGCGAAGCTCGGCATCAGTGACAGTCTCGTGCGGCTGTCGGTGGGCGTCGAATCGGTCGATGACCTGATCGCGGAGCTGAACGACGCGTTGGGCTGAACGACGCGTTGGGCTGAAAGACGCGTTGGGCTGAAAGACGCGTTGGGCTGAACGACGCGCTGGGCTGAACGACGCGCTGGGCTGAACGTACGCGCTGCCTGCGGTTCCCGCGTCGGCGTGACGGGGTTCACATCACGGCAGTCTTATGTCGCGCCCGCGGTGCCTGTTCGAATGAACTGCGCTGCGCGCCCGCGTGTCATCGTCGGATTTTGGTGATGCGCAACCCGAAAATTTCCGGCGGTTCGCATACATTCACGGCAACTTTGGGTGCCTGCTGGCCGTGATGCATTGGGTCGCTTGGAAATTCGCTGGATTTGATCGACGCGTCGACGCTTGCGAGGTGTACTCGTGAGCGCGGCAGCGCTTAGCGCGCGGGCCGAGCTCGATGCCATGGACGAGCTTCAGAGAGCCAGCGACGCGCAATCCCAGGACGGCATGTCTGCCGACGAGCGGGCCGCGATCGAAATGCAGGCAGCCATGGATGCGGAGCGCGCGGAGCGTGCTGTCAGGGAGGCGGCCGGCGCGGCGGGCGCGAATGCGGCTACCTCCGCGGCCGGCTCTGCCGCTACGGCGACCGCCGCGTCAGTCGATCGGCCGGAGCCACTCAGTCTCGCCGTGCGCACGAGCCTGCTGTCCGAGTTTCGCAATTCAAGCGGAGTGCTTCAGGCGTTCGAGGTCTGCCACGGCCAGACGACGTTCGGCGTGCTCTGTGGTGCACTCGCCCGCATGCCGGGTGTCGAGTTCCCCGAACACAATCCGCACAGCTGGTTTCGCCGCCCCTCGCGCTTCACGTTCCGCGATCATCTGTACGAAGTGAGCATCCCCCACGAAAACATCCGCATATGCCCCGTGAACAAGGGCCTGGCGCTGATCGAGATGGAAGAGCTGCTGGAATACGTGCGCCACAACGTCGTCCGCAGCCGCGCCTCGCGCTACACCGTGAGGTAAGCAGCGCGGAGACTGGCAGCGCGTGTCAGGTCAATGCAGCTGCAGCGGCTCCGAGCCGGACAGTTGCGTGTTCTCGCGGACTCCCAGGAATACGTCCCTGATAGCGACGCGCTTCTCAATGTCCTTAAGCGCCCGCGGGGTCAGGCGCAGAATCACTCGCTTCATCGGAACCTCCTTGTCCCAGGGAGCGCATCCATCTCCAAAGTGCTGCCATCCCCTCTTCGTGAGTGGGATAGTCCTCAGTGCTGAAGGCGTAACGCCCGGCATCGACGTCATCCTGCGTTGAGTCGATGATCTCGTTCCAGACACCGTCGTCCCAATCGAGCTCGTCTGATCGCTCATCGAGCGTCAGATCGCGTCGAATAAGCGTCGCGACGAGACTATGCGATCTCGCATTCTTCAGCGTTGAGCCGCTGGCGGAGTTTTCGTGGTGTTCTTTGCAGAGTAGCCCGCAGGAGTAAACCCGCAGGAGTAAACCCGCAGGATTGGCCCCATGGTGCTCACCGCAGGCAGCAGTCAGGACGAGGCTGCGATGACCTCATTCGCAGCGCGCTCGCCTGACTGAAGCGCGCCCGTCACAGTGGCAGCCTCGCCTTCAGTGTTCGTCGCCTCGCCGGCAAAGAAGAGCGTGCCGTCGACAGGCGCGGCGAGTTCCTGGCGCGCTGTGCGGCCACCGATGCCCACATAGCTGTACGCACCACGCGCGAACGGATCGCGCTGCCAGTCATGGCAATACACGGCTTCAAGCTCGTCGCCGACACCACACTCTTTGCCGAGCAGCGCCTCGAGACTCTCCACCGCTTCATTCGCGAGATAGGTCAGGTCGCCCTGCGGATCGGCCACGCCCACTCGCGGCCCACCGGCCCAGGCCGCCAACAGCGGCGCTTGCGCGGGAATCTGCGTCCAGAACACCTGGAAAGGTTGATTCTGCGCATGAAAGAACGATGCGTTGCGACTGTGCACCTCATCGAGCTGCTCCCAGAACGCAGAGCGGAATCGCAGCATGAGCTTGATCGCCGGCCCGGACTTCAGCTTCTGGAGCGCATCGTCCTTCATCGAGAGCGGAGGCTCGAACGCGATGTGCCCGACATCGCCCGCGCGCGTCTGCAGAACACCCAGTGGCACCGCGATGATGGCGCGCGGCGCGCTCACCCTGAACGGCCGCCCGACGAATTTGCCCTCGATCTCGACCGACCCCGGTCTCCATGTCACCTTGTGCACGACCGTCTCGAGCTGCATCTTGCAGAGTTTCGCCGGAATCGCGCGCATCAACTCGCCGACCAGCGTGCTGTAGCCCCCTTCGATGCGCCCCTGAGGCGCATCGATGAACGACTCGTTCGTCCACTCTTCGACGAGGGGCAACGCACTCGCGAGCGCGGTGTCCGCCGCATCGAAACCCTCCGCCATCGCCCGGGCCGCGTCCCGCGCCTGGGGCGGCAGCTCATCCTTCAACGCCACATCCAGAAAATCGGCGAACGACACATCGTAGGAGGCCTGCTGCTTCTTGCGCCGGAACGCCTCCTGCACGCGGGAAAAGAACCCGTCGTATCGATCGAGCCGCCCGTTCACGGGCCGCCAATGCTCGTCGGGAATGTCGATGACGCGCCGGCCGGTGCCCTGCATCCACTCGTGAATGATCGGCGCTTGCCCGTGCACGAACTCCGCCCCAAGCTCGACCGGCGCCATCAGGCCCGGCTCGTGGCGGGTATGGATGCGCCCACCCACGCGGTCGCGCGCTTCGAGCACGAGAACCGAGCGGCCGGCTTCGACCAGCCGGGCCGCGGCGGCGAGCCCGGCCGCGCCCGCGCCAATCACCACCCCATCGAAGGCCGACTTCATCTGCACCTGCTCACAAGTTTCGCAGGATTGTACGCGCCGCCGGGCAAGCCGACGCTAGAATGAAAGCGTGCCTGCCTCGCCTGGGATCGCCCTTCCACTGCAGCCCTTCGCTCCATCGAGCGACGCACCCGTGCGCACGCTGCATGCGTCGGCGGAGCGCGACGGCGAAGCCCATCTACGCTTCCGGTATGTTGTGGCTGCAGATCTGAGGGCGGTCCGCATTCCCGCAGTCCGCTCGCCACATCAGGCGAATGATCTCTGGAAGCACACGTGCTTCGAAGCATTCATCGCCGCCGCGTCGGGTGACGACGGATACCGCGAGCTCAACTTCTCGCCGTCGACGCAGTGGGCCGCGTACTCATTCGAAAGGTATCGTCACGGGATGTACGCGATGACACTCCATTCGGCGCCTCACATCGAAGTGACGCGATCTGCCTCCCAGCTCGAGCTCGACGCGCGCGTAAACATGCAGGGCGTGCTGCCGGAACCCTGGCTCGCGCGCGGCTCGAAACTGCGAATCGCCTTGTCGGCTGTCATCGAAGACGCGAGCGGCCGCATCACGTACTGGGCGCTGAAGCATGCGCCCGACAAGCCGGACTTCCACCACACCGCCGGCTTCACCCTCGAGGTCTGACATTCGCATGAAGACTGGAATTGATCGGCTGCTAAAGGATCCATCCCTTCGCAAACCGCTCGCGGGCAAGCGCGTGGGGCTTCTCGCCCATCCGGCATCCGTCACCGCGGATCTCACGCATTCGCTCGACGCGCTGGCCGCGCTTGGCGACGTGAAACTGAGCGCCGCCTTCGGCCCGCAGCACGGCCTGCGCGGCGACAAGCAGGACAACATGATCGAATCGCCGGATTTTCAGGATCCGGCGTTGGGCATTCCGGTGTTCAGCCTTTACGGTCAGGTGCGCCGCCCCACGCCCGCGATGATGGAGAGCTTCGACGTGCTGCTCGTCGATCTGCAGGACGTGGGCTGCCGCATCTACACGTTCATCACCACGCTGTTGTATGTGCTTCAGGAAGGCGCGAAGCACCGCAAGGCCGTTTGGATCCTCGATCGGCCCAACCCCGCCGGCCGGCCCATCGAAGGGCTGCGACTGCGCAAGGGCTGGGAAAGCTTTGTCGGCGCGGGCCCGCTTCCGATGCGCCATGGCCTCACGCTCGGTGAGCTCGCGCACTGGTTCGTGCGCACGCTGAAGCTCGACGTCGAGTATCAGGTCATCCCGATGGAGGGCTACGAGCCGCAAAGCGCTCCCGGTTACGGCTGGCCGCTCGGCGAGCGCAGCTGGGTGAACCCGAGCCCGAATGCGGCCAATCTGTGGATGGCGCGCGCGTACGCCGGCACGGTGATGATCGAAGGCACCACGCTGTCGGAAGGGCGCGGCACCACGCGACCGCTGGAAATGCTCGGCGCCTCGGATATCGACGCCGCGGCTTTGCTGAAAGAGATGCAATCTCTGGCGCCGCATTGGCTGAAAGGTTGCCGCCTGCGCCCATGCTGGTTTGAGCCGACGTTCCACAAGCATGTGGGCAAGCTGTGCTCGGGGCTGCAGATCCACGTTGACGATCCCGCCTATGACCCCAACGCCTTCAAGCCCTGGCGGCTCGTCTCGCTCGCGCTGAAAGCGCTGCGCCGGCAGCGCCCGGATTACGGCATCTGGCGTCACTTCGATTACGAGTACGAACGCGGCAAGCTGGCCTTCGACGTGATCAATGGCAGCACCCTCCTGCGCGAATGGATCGACGATCCGAAGACCACGCCCGCCGATCTCGACGCGCTGACCGCGCCCGACGAAAAATCCTGGGAAGACGAGCGTCAACCGCATCTGATCTACTAGGCGAGGAAACCTCGACACCTCGGGTCCGTTCATGTGCAGTAACGTCGTTGGTGCACACCATGAATATCAGATGGATCGGCGGGGCCTGCGCGGCGCTCGCCATTGCCGGAGCGTTTTCAACCATGACATCGACTGCCCAGACGGCCAGCGCCCCCTCTCTCATCCCGCGTACCGCGCTGTTCGGCAATCCGGTGAAGGCTCAGGCGCGCCTGAGTCCGGATGGCAGCTCCATTTCCTTTCTCGCGCCGAGAGAGGGTGTGCTGAACGTGTGGGTCGCGCCCTTCGGCAAGCTTGGCAGCGCAAAGCCCGTGACCGCGGACAAGAAGCGCGGCATTCGCGAGCACCTGTGGGCCCAGGACAATCGACACATCCTGTTCCTGCAGGACGAGGGCGGTGACGAGAACTGGCGCGTCTACAGCGTCGATGTTCAGACAGGTGAGCAGGTGGATCTCACGCCGTACAAGGACGTGCAGGCGCAGATCGTCGGCGTCTCCTACAAGCGCCCGGGCGTCGCGCTCATCGCGCTGAATGACCGTGTGCCCGAGTGGCACGATCTCTACGAGATCGACATCGCCACCGCCAAGCGCACGCTCGTCGAGAAGAACGAGCAGGAGTTCGGCGGCTACATCGCGGATTTCGACCTGAAGCCGCGCATGGCCGTGAAGCCCCTGGCGAGCGGCGGCGAGATCTACCGCCGCGTCGATCAAGGGTGGGAAAAGCTGCTCGAATACGGCCAGGAAGACAGCCTCACCACCGCGCCGCTCACCATCGAGGCCGATGGACGTACCGCGCTGCTCATGAGCGCCGTGGGCCGCGACAAGGCCGCCCTCGTGCGCGCGGAGCTCACGACCGGCAAGCTCTCCGTGATCGGCCAGAGCGACAAGGCGGATCTGTCGGATGTGTGGATCGAGCCGCGCACCCATCAGCCGCAAGCGTACGTGGTGAATTATCTGCAGCCGCAGATCACGCCCCTGACGCCCGAGGCAGGCAAGGACATCGAGCGCCTGCAGGCGAAGCTCGGTCCGGGTTACGAAGTGCCGAGCCGCACGCTCGACGATCGCAAGTGGATCGTCGTGGTCGACGATCCGGTGCACGTGCTCTCCACCTATCTCTACGACCGGGACAGCGGTGAGATCACGAAGCTCTTCGACCAGCGCCCGGACCTTGCCGGCGCGCCGCTGCGGCCGATGCACGGTATCGAAATCAAGGCGCGCGACGGCAAGACGCTGGTGTCCTATCTCACGCTGCCGCGCGGAGTGGAGCAGGGGCAAACCGGGCGCCCGAAGGAGCCCGTTCCCATGGTGCTGGTGGTGCACGGGGGCCCGTGGGCGCGCGATCAATACGGCTTCGATGGCGAGCATCAGTGGCTCGCGAATCGCGGCTACGCGGTCCTGGCGGTGAACTTCCGGGGCTCCACGGGGTTCGGCAAAGCCTTCACCAATGCCGGCGACAAGGAGTGGGGCCGCAAGATGCACGATGACCTCATCGATGCGGTCGACTGGGCCATTCGCGAGAAGATCGCGATCCCCGACAAGGTCGCGATTTACGGTGGGTCCTATGGCGGATACGCCACGCTCGCCGCGCTCACGATGACGCCGGACAAGTTCGCCTGCGGGCTCGATGTGGTCGGGCCGTCGAATCTCGAAACGCTGCTCGCGTCGATTCCAGCGTACTGGAAGGCCTTTTTCGAGGACCTGGCCCGCCGCGTTGGGGATCCCCGCACGGAAGAAGGGCGCAAGCTGCTCAAGGAGCGTTCACCGCTGACCTACGCGGATCGCATCCAGCGCCCGCTGCTCATCGCGCAGGGCGCCAACGATCCGCGGGTGAAGCAGGCCGAGGCGGACCAGATCGTCTCAGCGATGAAGGCGAAAAAGCTGCCAGTCACGTACCTGCTGTATCCCGACGAAGGCCACGGCTTCGCCCGGCCGCAGAACCGGCTTTCGTTCTACGCGGTGGCCGAGGGCTTCCTGCATCAGTGCCTGGGCGGGCAGTTCGAGCCGATCGGGCGGGATTTCGACGGCTCGAGCATCACGGTGCCCGAGGGCGCCTCGATCGTTCCCGGCCTCGCTGAGGCCATGAAGGAACGCGAAACGAAGGACGCGCGGCAGTAACTGGTTTTTCCCGATTCGGACCCCACGCAGGGTCGCGGTACACTCGCGCCCCCTCATGAAAACCGCACGCGACATAACGGCGTATCGCCGCCACTGGGCTGCCCGCTTCGGCACCGCTCCGTTCCTGCCCATGTCCCGGGAGGAGATGGATGCGCTCGGCTGGGACAGCTGCGACATCATCATCGTGACCGGTGACGCTTACGTCGATCACCCAAGCTTCGGCATGGCCATCGTCGGCCGGGTGCTCGAGGCGCAGGGGTTCCGCGTGGGGATCATCGCGCAGCCCGACTGGCAGAGCGCCGAGCCGTTCCGCGCGCTCGGCCGCCCGAACCTGTTCTTCGGCATCACGGGCGGGAACATGGATTCGATGGTGAACCGCTACACCTCCGATCGGCGCATGCGGAGCGACGACGCGTACACGCCGAACGGCGAGGGCGGCAAGCGGCCTGACCGCAGCGTCATCGTTTACGCGCAGCGCGCGCGGGAAGCGTTCGCTGACGTGCCGATCGTCATCGGTGGCATCGAGGCCTCGCTCCGGCGCATCGCGCACTTCGATTACTGGTCGGAGAAAGTACGCCGCTCGGTGCTGCTCGACGCGAAGGCGGACATGCTTCTGTACGGCAACGCCGAGCGCCAGATCGTGGAGCTCGCGCACCGGCTCGCCGCCGGCGAGCCCATTGGCACGATCACCGACCTGCGCGGCACGGCCTTCACGCGCAAGGCAACTCCGGAGGGCTGGGTCGAAATCGACTCCACCCACCTCGACACGCCGGGCCCGCTCAATCCACCCGTCGACCCTTACGCCATGGCGCCTACCAGCGCAGGCGCGGGCGCCGGCCATGGCGCGGGCCAAGGCGCGGACCAGGGTGCTGCGGCAGGGCCGGCCGAACCCGGTGCGCCGAACGAAAAAGTGGTCCGCTTCGTCAGGCGCGTCAAAACCGTCAGCCGCGACCACAGCTGCATTCGCATGCCCTCGTTCGAGCAGGTCAGCGAGGACCCCATTCTCTACGCGCATGCCTCGAGGATCCTTCACCTCGAAGCGAACCCCGGTAACGCAAGAGCCCTCGTGCAGCGTCACGGCAATGTGGATGTCTGGCTGAACCCCCCGCCCATTCCGCTCACCACGAAGGAAATGGACTGGGTGTACGAGCGCCCCTACCAGCGCCAACCCCATCCGACATACGGCCAGGCGCAGATCCCCGCCTACAAGATGATCCGCTTCTCCGTGGCGATACAGAGAGGCTGCTTCGGCGGCTGCACCTTCTGCTCCATCACCGAGCACGAGGGCCGCGTCATCCAGAGCCGCTCGGAAGACTCGATCCTCAAGGAAGTCGAGCAGATTCGCGACAACGTGCCCGGCTTCACCGGCGTGATCTCCGACCTCGGCGGCCCCACGGCGAACATGTATCGCCTCGCATGCAAGAGCCGCCAGATCGAAAGCGCCTGCCGCCGGCCATCCTGCGTGTATCCGGGGATCTGCCCGAATCTCAACACCGACCACAGCTCGCTCATCAAGCTGTACCGCCGTGCGCGCTCGCTGCCGGGGATCAAGAAGGTGCTGATCGCATCCGGCGTTCGCTACGACCTCGCGGCGGAGTCGCCGGAGTACGTGAAGGAGCTCGCTCAGCACCACGTCGGCGGCTACCTCAAGATCGCCCCCGAAGCGCTGGCCGAAGGCCCGCTTTCGAAGATGATGAAGCCGGGAGTCGGCACGTACTACCGATTCAAGGAGCTCTTCGATCGCTACTCGAAGGAAGCCGGCAAGGAGCAATACCTCATTCCGTACTTCATCGCCGCGCACCCGGGCACGAGCGACGAAGACATGCTCGATCTCGCCCTGTGGCTCAAGAAGAACGGCTTCCGTGCGGACCAGGTGCAGGCCTTCCTGCCCTCGCCCATGGCGACCGCAACGGCCATGTACCACAGCGGCAAGAATCCCCTGCATCGAGTCACCCGCACCAGCGATGAGGTTCGCATCCCCAAGGGCCTGAAGGTGCGACGCCTGCACAAGGCGTTTCTCAGGTATCACGATGCGAACAACTGGCCGATCCTGCGCGAGGCCCTGCGTCGCATGGGCCGGGCCGACCTCATCGGCAACGGCAAACACCAGCTCGTGCCGGCGTACCAGCCGGCCGGCACCGGTGAATCGGCCGAGGGTCGGCGCGGCGGCAGCGTGCACCGGCCTTTCCGCACCCAACACACTGGATTACCGAAGACGCCTTCGCTACCGTCACAGCGGAGTCGACCGAAGAAGCGGGGCGCGTAGCGCCATGCGGGCAGGCGGCGGGCAAGCACCCGCGCGTTCCAGCCGCACTCGACGCACAGGGTCTGGCGAAACCGGTTCGGCGCAGAGCGCGGGCCCTTCGCACTGATCAAGAGATACGGAGTCGCGCGCATGACCGAATCCACAGCGCTGCTGGGATTCCTGCTGCTGATCCTTGGCATCGCGCTCATCGTTGCCGAAATCATCCTGCCCACGGTGGGGGTGCTCGGCGTGCTGGGCATCGTCACGGTCATTATTTCCGCTGTCGTGATTCACAGCGCTTCGGTGCCGGGCATGGAAATCGTGCTGCCGCTGGTGGCGGGTCTCGCCGTCATCGGCGGGCTCGTGGTCATCGGGACCGGGTACCTCGCGCGCCGGTCCATGAAGCAGCCGGTGGTCACCGGCGCGCAGGGCATGATCGGCGCACGGGCCGAAGCGATCGACAGTTTCTCCGATCGGGGAACCGTGCAATACGGCGGCGAGATCTGGAAGGCGCGCACGCGCGCGCCGGTGAGCGCCGGGCAATCCGTGCGCATCCTGAAGGTCGAAGGCCTCGAGCTATGGGTGGAGCCAACATGAATTTCATCATCGTCCTGGTCGTTCTGCTGCTGATCCTGCTGGCGCTCTCGGTCCGGGTGCTGAACGAATACGAGCGCGGCGTCGTGTTCACACTCGGCCGTTTCACCGGCATAAAGGGGCCGGGCCTCGTCATTCTCTGGCCGGTGGTGCAGAAGATGACCAAGGTGGACCTGCGCGTGATCGTGCTCGACGTGCCGAAGCAGGACGTGATCCTGCGCGACAACGTCTCGGTGAAGGTGAATGCGGTGGTGTATTTCCGCATCGTCGATCCCGGCAAGTCGATCATCCAGGTAGAGAGCGTGTTCCAGGCGACGAGCCAGCTCGCACAGACGACGCTTCGTTCCGTGCTGGGGCAACACGAGATGGACGACCTTCTCTCCCAGCGCGACAAGCTGAATGCCGACATCCAGCGCATTCTCGACCAGAGCACCGAGCAGTGGGGCATCAAGGTGTCCAACGTCGAGATCAAGCAGGTGGATCTCGATGAAAGCATGATTCGCGCGATGGCGAAGCAGGCGGAAGCCGAGCGCACGCGCCGCGCGAAGATCATCCATGCGGAAGGTGAGAAGCAGGCGGCCCAGATGCTGGTGGAGGCGGCCACGTCCCTCGCGCGCGAGCCCGGCGCGATGCAGCTGCGCTATCTGCAGACGCTCGCGGACATCACCACGGACAAGTCATCCACCATCGTGTTTCCGTTGCCCCTGGATATCATCAAATCGTTCCTGCAAAGATGAACGCACTGGCCAGAAACATTCTCGTTACCGGCGGTCTGCTGATGGCGCTCGGCGTCGTTCTGGGTGCGGTGGGCACGCATGCCATGCGAGCGCGTTTGTCACCGGATGACCTGGGAATCTTTGAAACGGCTGTCCGATACCACATATACAACGCGCTCGGTCTGCTCATCATCGGCGCCGTCGCGCTCAGTGCTACGCCGCCGCTGCTGCGCTGGTCGGCGGGGCTCATCGTGGTGGGGATTGTGCTGTTCTCCGGCTCGCTGTACGCGGCCTCGCTGGGGGCTCCGCGTTTCATTCACGTGCTGCCGCCGTTCGGGGGAATGGCATTGATCGCAGGTTGGATTCTGTTCGCCGTGGCGATCTGGCGTGTGCCCGGGTAAACCCTACAGAATCACAGGATAGGCCGCGAAGGAACCGTAAATCCCATGTCGAAACACTTCATCGCCGCCGGAACGGCGGTGTCTGCCGCACTCGTCACGACACTTCTCGTGACTGCCTGCTCCTCGAGCTCGCCTACGAAGGGCGCACAACCGGAGGCCTCCACAATGCAATCGCATGCCGCAAACCTGCCCTCGAAGCCCGCGCGCATTGGCTCCTGGGGAATCAACCTCGCGGATGGCGATAGCACTGTGAAGCCGGGCGACGACTTCTACCAGTACGCCATCGGCAGCTGGCTCGCCTCGAACAAGATTCCGGCGGATCGCACGTCCTGGAGCACTTTCGTGGTGCTCGCGGATGAAGCCGAGAAGCAGCTCCGGCAGATCGTCGAAGGGCTGCCCACCGATGCGGCAGCGGGCACGAACGAGCAGAAGGTGGGCGATTTCTATCGCGCCTATCTCGATACGAATGCGATCGAGAAGCTCGGCCTCGCGCCGGTGAAGCCGGCTCTCGATGCCATTGCGGCCCTGCGCACGCATGAAGACGTGGCGCGCCTCATGGGCCGGCCAGACATGCCGGTGCGCACGCCGGTGCGCGAAGGCATCACCGTCGACCAGAAGAATCCCGATCGGTACATCGTCGCCGTCACGCAAAGCGGCCTCGGCTTGCCGGAGCGCGATTACTACCTGAAGGACGACCCGAAGCTCGTCGAGATTCGCGCGCAGTACAAGGCGCACATCGAGCGGATGCTCACGCTGGGCGGCGAAAAGAACGGCGCGGAGCAGGCGAAGGCGATCCTCGATCTCGAAACGCAGATCGCGAAGATTCACTGGCCCATCGCGAAGCGACGCGAACGGGACCTCACATACAACCTGCGCACGCGGGAGGAGCTGGAGCAACTCGCGCCGTCATTCCCTTGGCAGGCGCAGCTTGCGGCCGCCGGCATCGCAGATCAGCGCGAGTTCGTCGTGCGCGAGCTCGATGCGGTGGAAGGGCTCGCCAAGATGTTCACGCAGGTGCCGGTGGCCACCTGGCGCAGCTATCTCACGTACCACTTGCTCGCGACGGTCGCGGACACGCTGCCCAAAGCGTTCGACGACGAGCGCTTCGCCTTCTATGGGCGCACGCTGAACGGCCAGCCGCAACAGCGTGATCGCTGGAAGCGCGGTATCGGTGCATTGGATGGCAGCCTTGGTGAAGCGCTCGGGCAGCTGTATGTGGCGAGGTATTTCCCGCCGGAGTCGAAGGAGAAGATGCTCTCGCTTGTCGAGAACCTGCGCGCGGCATACTCGGAGCGTGTGAAGCAGCTCACCTGGATGAGCGAACCGACGAAGAAGTCGGCGCTGGAGAAGCTCGCCACCTTCCGTCCCAAGATCGGATACCCGGACAAGTGGCGCGACTATTCCGCGCTTGAAGTGCGCGCCGGCGATGCTTACGGCAACTCGATTCGGGCGGCGGTGTTCGACTGGAACCGGGACGTGAACCGGCTTGGCAAGCCGACGGATCGCGACGAGTGGGGCATGACGCCGCAGACGGTGAACGCCTATTACAACCCGACGTTCAACGAGATCGTGTTCCCGGCTGGCATTCTGCAGCCGCCGTACTTCGATCCGAACGCCGATGCGGCCGTGAACTACGGTGCCATCGGCGGCGTGATCGGGCACGAGATGGGGCACGGCTTCGACGACCAGGGATCGAAGTCCGATGCGCGTGGCATCCTGCGCACGTGGTGGGCGCCGGAGGATGAAGCCGCGTTCAAGAAGCTCGTCGACAATCTCGCGGTTCAGTACGATGGCTACACGGCGCTGCCGGGGTTGAACCTGAACGGGCGCCTGACGCTCGGCGAGAACATTGGCGATCTCGGTGGGCTCAGCGTTGCGCTCGAGGCGTATCGGCTTTCGCTGAACGGCAAGCCGGCGCCGGTGCTCGATGGGCTCACGGGCGAGCAGCGCTTCTTCCTCTCATGGGCGCAGGCCTGGCGCAATCTCACGCGAGACGAGCGGCTGCGCGTGCAGGTGATGAGCGATCCGCACAGCCCGGCCAAGTTCCGCGTGAACGGCGTGGTGCGCAACATGGACGCGTGGTACACGGCGTTCGGCATTCAGCCGGGCGACCAGCTGTATCTGCCGCCGGAGCAGCGCGTGCACATCTGGTAGCGGGCGCGCGGAATAGCCAGGAGCTGGCGGCAGCGGGAGAGCGGCGAGGGGCTGCGGGCGAGCGGCTGCGCGGCAGCTCCCGCTCTTAGCCGCCCGGCGATTGAGGGCTTCTGGTGTGACTTCGCGTCAGCACCTGAGGCCTTCCAGCCAACGCGCGAACGTATCAACGCGCGAACGTATCGCAGCTCCCCGCATCCCCCGAATCGAGCCCCCGCTGAAACCACTCCATGCGCTGTTTCGCCGACCCGTGCGTAAACGAGTCCGGCACCACATGCCCCTGTGTGCGACGCTGAATAGTGTCGTCCCCCACAGCCGACGCCGCGCCAAGCGCTTCTTCCACATCCCCTTGCTCAATGATCTGCCGCGCCCGATCAGCGTTGTGCGCCCACACCCCCGCGTAGCAATCCGCCTGAAGCTCCATCCGCACCTGCAACTGATTGCGCTCAACCTCGGATGAGTTCTCCTGCGCGGCGCGCACCTTGCGCTCCGTGCCCAGCAGGTTCTGCACGTGATGCCCCACTTCATGCGCGATGACATAGGCCTGCGCGAAATCCCCCGGCGCCTGGAAGCGACTCTGCAGCTCCTGGAAGAAACTCGGGTCCAGGTAGACCCTGCTGTCAGCGGGGCAATAGAACGGCCCGACGCCCGAATCGGCAAAGCCGCAGCCTGTGTTGATCTGGCTCGTGAACAGATCGAGCTTCGGCGGAACGTATTCGCGGCCCGCGGCCTGGAAGATCGCGCTCCAGGTATCTTCAGTGTCGGCGAGCACGACGGACACGAACTGCCCCACCTCGTCCGACGGAGCCCCGATCTGCGGAGGCTGGTCGGGACCGGAACCGCCCGTGGACTGGGTGAGCCCGAGGATCACGCGCGGATCGATCCCGAGGAAGTACGCCGCGACCAGCGCCAGGAGCGTGCCGCCGACGCCCAGTTTGAGCCCGCCCCCGCCGAAGCGGCTGCCGCGATAGTCTTCAACGTTGTCGCTTCTGCGACCGCCTTGCCAACGCATTTTGCTTCTCCCCGGGCGTGCTCCAGCAAAGGAAACGGGGGCGCCGCGGCTGTGTTCCTGCTCGATGCAGTATCCTGCGCGCCCGATGCGCGAGTCCGGTTTACCAATCGATGAGGTGTTGCCGCAGTTACGAGCGGCGCTGGGGAGTCACCGAAGCGTGGTCCTGCAGGCGCCGCCCGGCGCCGGCAAGAGTACCGTGGTTCCGCTCGCGCTGCTCGATGAGCCTTGGGTGCGCGGCAAGCGCTTGATCATGCTGGAGCCGCGGCGACTCGCCGCGCGGGCGGTCGCGCAGAGAATGGCGACGTCGCTACGCGAGAGCGTGGGGCAGACGGTCGGTTACCGCATGCGGCTCGACACGCAGGTGTCGAAGAGCACCCGTATCGAAGTCGTGACGGAGGGGGTGCTCACGCGGATGCTCCAGAGCGATCCATCGCTCGAAGGTGTCGCGGCCGTCCTCTTCGATGAATTTCACGAGCGAAGCCTGCAGGCGGATCTGGGCCTCGCGCTCGCGCTCGATGCGCGCGACACGCTGGCGCCGGATCTCAAGCTGATCGTGATGTCCGCGACGCTCGATGGCGAGCGTGTCGCGGCGTTGCTCGGCGATGCGCCGATCGTCAGCGCGCAGGGGCGCATGTTCCCGGTGGAAACACGTTTTGCGGGGAAGAGTGCGCCGCTGCTGCCGGATGCCACCGCGCCGCGCGGCACGCAGGAGTCACCCGAGCGTGTAGTCGCGCAGATCGTTCTGAAGGCGCTCGACGAGGAGCCCGGCGACGTGCTGGTGTTCCTGCCAGGTGCGCGTGAGATCCGGCGGGTGCAGTCGTTGCTCGAAGAGCGGCTTTCCGCCGGCGGCGGCCGCTCGGGCAGCGAATCTGCCGGCGCGCCGCGGGCGGTCACCCGCGTGACGGTGTTGCCGCTGTTCGGCGATCTCTCGGCGAGCGAGCAGGATGCGGCGCTCGCGCCCGCGGCGAGTGGCACTCGCAAGGTTGTGCTCGCGACGAACATCGCCGAAACGAGCCTCACCATTCCGGGCGTGCGCATCGTCGTCGATTCGGGGCTCGTGCGACGCTCGGTCTTCGATCCATCGACTGGCATGAGTCGGCTGGAAACACAGCGGATCTCGCGCGCTTCGGCCGATCAGCGGCAGGGCCGCGCCGGCCGCGTCGAGTCGGGCGTTTGCTATCGCGCCTGGAGCGAGGGTGCGCAACGCAGCCTCGCTCCGTTTTCACCGCCGGAGATCACGGATGCCGATCTCACCCCGCTAGCGCTGGACCTTGCGAACTGGGGCGTGCGCGATGCGTCCGAGCTGCGCTGGCTGGACGTTCCGCCCACCGCCATGCTGGCGAGCGCGCGAGATCTGCTAGCCCATCTCGGGGCGCTCGATCACCAGGGGCGCATCACGCCGCATGGTCGGGAGATGGCGGCGCTCGGCGTTCACCCAAGGCTCGCGCATATGCTGCTTCGAGCGCTGCAGTTCGGCGCATTGCGGATGGCTGCGGATCTCGCAGCACTGCTTTCCGAGCGCGACCTGCTACGCGGCGCCCCCGGCTCGCGCGATACCGACGTGCGTTCGCGCCTGGATGTCTTCCGCACCGAGCGCGCCCCGCCCGGAGTGGATGGGGGCGCGTTTCAGCGCGCGAAGAAAATGTCGCGCGATCTGTACCGCCGCCTATCTGACCGACGCGATGGCGCTATGGATGCTCGCGCAGCCTCGGGTGGACCCGGCGCCAACCATGCAGGCACGGGCTCGCGCCGGCGCGGTGATGAGGTCGACGCCGGGGTGCTGCTCGCGCTCGCCTACCCCGATCGCATCGGCCGCCGCCGCGCCGGGGGCGAGGCGCGTTACACGCTCGCCAATGGCCGGGGCGCGCATTTCGCCGATTCGCAAAGCCTCGGCCGCCAGGATCTCATCGTCGCGGTCGACCTCGATGATCGCGAGCGGGACGCGCGCATCCTGCTCGCCGCGCCGCTCGCTCGTGCGGATCTGGAAAAGCACTTCGCCGATCGGCTCGAACGCACCGAATCCGTCGAATGGAGCTCGCGCGATCAGGCTGTGATCGCCCGCCGCGTCGTACGCCTGGGCGCCGCCATTCTCGAGGAGCAGCCACTACCCGAAATCCCCACCGAGGCCGCGCGCGCCGCCATGCTCGCGGGCGCCCGCGAGCTCGGCATCGCTGCATTCAACTGGACGCGCGATGCGCGCGACCTCCAGGCCCGCATCGAGTTCGCACGCAAACACGCCGCAGACGCCAGCGCCTGGCCCGCGGTCGACGACGCCTCACTCGCCGCATCTTTCGACGAATGGCTCGCCCCCTGGCTCGACGGCATCACCCGCAAGGAACACCTCTCGCGAATCTCCCTCACCGAAGCGCTGCGGGCCCTGCTCCCGTGGGATCAGCAACGCAAGCTCGATGAGCTGGCTCCAACGCACCTGCGAGTACCCACCGGTTCCAACATCCGTATCGACTATCTCGATGAGAGCGCCCCGGTCGTCGCCGTGCGGCTGCAGGAAGTGTTCGGCCTCGAGACAACACCGATGATCGCCGGCGGCCGCGTGCCGATTACTTTCAAGTTGCTTTCACCCGCGCAGCGGCCCGTGCAGGTGACGCGGGATCTCGCCGGCTTCTGGCGCGGCAGCTATGCAGACGTTCGCAAGGACATGCGCGGCCGCTATCCCAAGCACTACTGGCCAGAGAATCCGCTGGAAGCGGAGCCGGTCCGAGGCGTCCGCCGCAAGCCGAGCGGGACCTGAACGTAGGACAACACCGACGCCACAACGGGCGGTTCGCCGCTACCCGCAAGCTCGCCGCGCGCGCAGAGTCACAACCGTAGAGCAAGCACTTGTCCCAACAGCAGGCGCTCGCACTACTACCGGGGCCGCGAAAGCGGCCCCAACTCATTTATGATGGTCCTCTTTCGCGCCATCAGGTCTTGCGCCCTTGTCTGAATCCGCTGTGCCCGCCGCGCGTCCCGCCAGCGCGCTGAGCCACCCCGGCTTTCGCATTTTTTTCTTCTGCGTCGCTGCCGTCATGACGGCGGATTTCTGCGAGCACGTGATCAGCTACTGGGTGCTGTACGAGAAGTTTCAGTCCACGTGGCTCGCGGGCTTCGCGGTGATCTCACACTGGCTTCCCTTCCTGCTGCTGTCGATTCCGTCGGGAGCGCTGGGTGATCGTTTCGATACACGGCGAATCATCCAGATTGGCATGGTGGTGTTTGCGAGTGTGTCGATCGCGTGGGGCGTGCTGTTTCTCACCGGCAAGCTGCAGATGTGGCACGCGTGCGTGCTTCTGGTCGTGCACGGCATGGCGGGCGTGCTTTGGAACCCGGCGACGCAGCTTCTGCTGTACGACATGGTCGGACCGTCGCAGCTTCCGAGCGCCGTGCGGCTGGTCGCGACGGCGCGAAACCTCGGCATGCTGGCTGGGCCGGCGGTGGGAACGGGGCTGCTGCATCTCGGCCCCTCGACGGGCATCTTCCTTAACGCCCTCATTTACCTGCCCATGATCCTGTGGCTGTGGAAGGCACCATACGGCCCCCGTTTCCGCAAGGACGCGTCCGCGCCCGTTCGCCCGATCAAGGGCATCGCAGACATCGTCGATACGCTGCGCACCGTGGCGTCGAATCGCACGCTCCTGTCGATGACGCTGCTCGCCGGCGGCGCGTCGCTGTTCATCGGCAACGCGTATCAGGCTCAGATGCCGGAGCTTGCGCACGATCTCGGGCAAGGCCAGGCGAACTACATGTACACGCTGCTGATCGGTGCGGATGCGCTCGGGGCGATCCTCGCGGCGGTAGTGCTGGAGTCGCGGGGTTTTCTGCCGCTCACGCCGCGCACGGCGCTCGTTCTCGCGATGGTGTGGTGTTGCGCACTCGCGGGTTTTGCGATGTCGACTTTTTACCCGCTCGCAGTTGCGCTGCTGGTGGTGGCCGGTTTCATGGAATTGTCCTTCAACTCCATGGCGCAAGCCCTCGTGCAGTTAAACGCGCCACTGCAGATGCGCGGACGCATCGTGGGTGTATTCGTGATGTCCGCTCTGGGCATGCGCACATTCAGCGGCGTGACCGTCGGGGTCATCGGCTCGCTGATCGGCGTGCATTATTCCCTCTCGCTCGCCGCCGCCGTGTTGCTCGCGGGGTTGCTGGCGCTCTTCGTGAGCTTCACCCGCAGACCCAGCCGAGCGTAATGATCGAGCGGGCTTCCGGTTCCGGAATGCCTGAAAAATAAGTATTCCCGCGCTCCGGCCATCGCCGCCGGATGGGCATGCCGATTGCTTTGGCTGTGCTACTGAACAGATTCAGCGGGAGATTCCATCGTGGCTGCGCGTTTGAAAGAGCAGGCGGGAAAAGTAGGTTGGATCCTCTTGTGGCTACTGGGCGTGCCCATTCCGATCCTCATCATCCTGTTCCTGATCCGCGGCTGCACCTGATTCAACCGAAACTCGAGCGGAGGTAGGCAAGTATGAAAAGCAGACTCCTGACCCTGATCGTGGCGACCGTGGCGATGCTCGCCATGGCCGCGTGCTCGGCGACGCGCACATCGCGCAGCACGGGCGAAACCCTGGACGATGCGACAATCACGGCGAAAGTGAAGACGGCCCTGGCGCGTGATCCGGCCACGAGTGCCTTCCGCATCAATGTCGACTCCTATCGTGGCGAAGTGCAGCTCAACGGCTTCGTCGAAACGGCTGACATGAAATCCGCGGCGACACGCGTTGCGAAATCCGTGGACGGGGTGAAGAAGGTGTCGAACAACCTGGAAGTGAGCTCCGGCGAGCGCTCGGCCGGTGAAGCCGTGGATGACGGCGTCATCACCGCCAAAGTGAAAGCCGCGCTCGTCTCCGATCCAAACGTCGCCGCGCGTGATGTGAACGTCGAGACGCGCGAAGGCGTGGTGCAGTTGGCGGGCTTCGTCGACAGCAGCGCGCAGAAGTCGAAAGCGAGCGAAGTGACTCGCCGCGTTGCCGGTGTGAAGGAAGTGGACAACCAGTTGGAAGTGAAGCAGCGCTGAATGCGCCACCGCCGGGCGTTCGAGCTCTCGAGCGCGCTGCGATGAATGAAGAAGCCCGGCGCGAGCCGGGCTTCTTTTATGGCCGTGAGTTGTGAGTTGAGCGCTGGTTTGCGCGGTCGCTATTGCGAGGGCTGCTTACCAACGGTCTCGCAAGCAGCCTGTTTCCGCTTCGTAGAGTACTAACTTCCTACCGACCGCGCCGCGCTGGCAGCATGCGCGCGCATGGCAGGCCGGTCACACTGACCGGGCGGGCGACGCTATTACTTCAACCCTTCCCCCCGCAACGCCTGGTCGACCGACGGGCGCGCGCCCACGCGCTGATGCAGCGCCTGCAGCTTCGGCCACTTACCCAGATCGATCTTCAGATGACCGAACCAGCCAAGGATCACGAACAGGTACGCGTCCGCAACCGTGAACTGCTCGCCCATGAGGTAGCTGCGCGAGCCGAGCGCATTCTCCAGCCAGTCGAGTCGCCGCGTGAGATTCGCGCGGGCGAAGCTCTTCACTTCCTCGGGGTTGTTCGGCCCGAAGAGCGGCGAGACGTTCTTGTGAATCTCCGAGTTCACGAACGCGAGCCACTCGACCAGTCGCGAGCGCTCGAGCGTGCCCGCGGGCGGCGCCAGTTTCGCTTCCGGCTTGAGATCCGCGATGTACTGAAGCACGGCCACGTTCTCCGTGAGCACCTGCCCGTCATCGAGCCGCAGTGCCGGCACATAGCCCTTGCTGTTCACCTGGTTGAAGTCTTCGCCGGTGCTCGTCTTCTTGGTGACGCGATCGATCCCGGTCGCTTCGAACTTCACGCCCACCTCGCAAAGGGCAATGTAGGAGGCGAGCGAGCAGGCGCCCTTCAGGTAATACAGTTTCATGGCGATCTCCCATCAGCGGTGTTTCCCGTACCGGCATGCTAGCGACCTCACGCTCGTTCGCAAGCCGTGCGTGCGGTGCGGCCATTACTGCGCGAATCCGCCACATTTGCACGAAGCCTTTCGAGCGACGGATCGATAGCATTTGTGGCGTGAATTTTTGGCATTAGACTCGCGCCATCCAGGGGAAATCATGAGTTACGCCATGGAGCAGGGGCCGCGACCGCACCGGATCACCGTCGCCGAGTTCATTCGGATGGACGAGCTCGGGCTGCTCGCACCCGAAGCGCGTGTCGAGTTGATCGAAGGAGTGATCGTCGACATGGCACCGATCGGGCCGATGCATGCCAGGGATGTGGCGATCATCGCGGAGCGTCTTATTCTCGCCGCGCATGGGCAGGCGATCGTGCGTGCGCAGAGTCCGGTGCAGCTGAGTGACACCACCATGCCGCAACCGGATATTGCAGTGGTGAAGTATCAGCAGGATCACTACGCGACGAATCACCCCATGCCCGCGGACGTACTGCTCGTCGTGGAGGTGACGGACAGCTCCGCCGACTACGATCTCGGCAGGAAGCTCAAGCTCTACGCACGCCACGGTATCCAGGAAGTGTGGGTCCTCGACGTGCAGGCGGACACGCTGCATCTCTTCCGATCGAGAACCGAAGTCGGTTATCGCGAGGAGATCACCACGAAGAATCCCGGCGTCCTGCCGGTGTCCTCGCTGGGCCTGACAGTCGACCTGTCAGGCCTCACGCGAGCGTAGTCAAACCCCCGGCGCGCTGGGGCCCCTGATACATCACATGCGGATCACGATCTTGCCGAGGAACTCTCCCGACTCCATCAGCTGATACGCCGTGTCGGCGTTCTTGAAATCGACCACCTTGTCGATCACCGGCTTGATCTTGTGTTGGACGACGAAAGCGTTCATCGCCTCGAAGTTCTCGCGCGACCCGACATACATCCCGTTCACGGTGATGTTCCCGCCGAGGAGCGAGGGCGCCTGAATCGTGCCTCCAAAACCTCCGAGCCCGCCGATGAGCGCGATCTGCCCGCCGGGGCCGACCGCCGAGAGCGCTTTGGCGAGCGTGTCCTTGCCGCCCACTTCCAGAACGTGCTGCACGCCACCGCCGCCGGTGAGCTCGCGCACGGTCTTCTCCCAGTTTTCGTTGGTCTTGTAGTTCACGACGCCAAAGGCGCCGAGGGACTTCGCGCGCTTCAGTTTCTCGTCGCTCGAGCTCGTGATGATGGGCTTAGCCCCCGCCGCCACTGCGAACTGCAGCCCGAAGATCGAGACGCCACCGGTGCCCTCGAGCAGCACGTAGTCGCCCGGCTGCAGATGCCCGCGCGTGAAGAGGCCGTTGTAAGCGGTCACGCCCGCGCACGCGAGCGTTGCGGCCTCTTCGAACGAAAGGCCGGCTGGCATGGGGACCATGCTCTGCTCGTTCAGCACCACGTACTCGGAGAGCACGCCATCCACGGCACCGCCCAGTGACACGTCCGTGGCGTTACCGGTGGGGCGACCCTTGATCCAGTTCGGGAAGAAGATGGGCAGCACCTTGTCGCCGACCTTGAAGCGCGTGACACCCGGACCCACCGCGGACACCACACCGGCCCCGTCGGACAGGGGCACGATCTGGCCGCGCGGCGGCATCGGGTAATTCCCTTGCATCACGGCGATGTCGCGCCGGTTCATCGAAGCCGCATGGATCTTGATCTGCACCTCGTGTGCGCCCGGCGTCGGCACGGGCACCTCCGCCAGCCGCAGCTTGAAGGTCGGGGCCTCCCCGTCTTTGTACAGCTGCCACTGCTTCTGAGTCGTTTGCGCGTTCACGGTCGTCGCTCCACCAAAGAACAGAATTGCCGCCGCCAACAGCGGGCCCATCGATGTCCGCATTGGATTTTTCATATGATCCGAAGAGACCGCCCGATCGCCCGCGATCTTACCGCCCACCCCGGCATCACGCCCGCTCCGGACTGATACAAACCGCGCTCGCCGGCGCAATGGTTCTGCGTGGTGGCCCCGCTCACGAGCGCCAGCGAGTGCGAAATCCCGTGCGATTGATACAATTCGCGCCGTTGGGCCTGTAGCACAGCGGTTAGTGCAGGGGACTCATCGAAAACGGTGCCTTCGCGCGGTAACGCGTGATGTGAACGGGAAGAATTCAGGGGACCCTTCGGGCGATGTGCCCATGGCAACCCTGAGCCGAGCCGGCGGTGCACCGCCGGAAGGTGCAGAGACTACCTGAGGGCTACAGTGCCCTTGATAACAGGCTCGAGCCTCCCGCACCCTCCCGTGATCGAGCGATCACGCGGGTGATGAGATAGTCCACTCCCGGTGGAAACATCGGGGCAGAGTGAATCCCTTGGTCCTGGGTTCGAATCCCAGCGGGCCCACCAAGATCAGAAGACGTCGGATATCCGCGTGAAGATCTGCCGCACCAGCCCCGTCGAGGCCGCCACATCCTGCGCGCGAATCTTCTCGAGCAGCTGTTCGTGCAGGTCGATGAGCGCGATGAAGCCGCCGCCCTTGCGCGCGAGGCGCTCGACGGCGATGCGTCCGCGCACGTCCCAGTGCAGGGAATCCCAAACATCGAGGAACGTGCGATTGTCGCTGGCGACGATCAGATGGCGGTGCAGCCGCAGCGCCTCCACGATGTATGTCTCGACATCGCTGTCCTTCACGGCCGCCTTCATGAGCCGCAGGCAGTTCTCCATCGCGGCCAGCACTTCGGGCGAGCAGGGGTTGGCGAGCTCGACCGCCCGCACCTCCAGAGTCGCCCGCAGCTCGTAGGATTCGCGCATTTCCCGCGAATCCGCGCCGCGCACGCGGGTGCCGCGATAACGCTCGCTCGTGACCAGGCCGGAGCCTTCGAGCTCGCGCAGGGCTTCGCGGATCGGCGCCTGGCTCACGTTGAACTCGCGCGCCAGGCTCAGCTCCTTCAGCTGCATGCCCGCGGGATAAGTGCCATCGAGAATCCGCGCGACCAGCACGTCTCGAATATGGTCGCGCATGCAGACGCGCTTCACGGACGGCGCGCCCGCCGTCTTCGACGTCTTTTTCAGGTCTTCAATCAACGCATTCACCGTCGTCATAGCGTCGGATGGTCGAGCTCTTCCCGGCTCCACCCGCCCCCCAATGCTCGCACGAGCCCGACCGCCGCATTCAAGCGGCGAACCCGCGCCTCCAGCGCAGAACGCTGGGCCTCAAGGGCGGCGGTTTGTGTACTGGTGACCTCCAGATAGTCCGCCACGCCCGAGGCGTATCGTCGGTCGGCATGATACGCGGAACGCTGCGCCGAGGCTGCAGCCGCCTCGTCCGCGGCCAGCTCGTCCGCAAGGTGACGGAGCGCGGCGAGGTTATCTTCCACTTCCTGGTACGCGACGAGCGCGGCCTTCCGGTAGTTCGCGACAGCTTCGTCGTAGGCCCCGCGCGCCTGCTTGTTCAGCGCGTACCGCCCGCCCACATCGACCAGAGGCAGGGCCGCCGCCGGCCCCGCAGCCCAGAACTTGCTCGGGGCGTCGAACCAGGTGGCGTGCCGCGCGCTCTCGTAGCCCCCCGGGCCATCGAGCGTGAACACCGGGAACCATGCGGCGCGCGCAACGCCGATCTCGGCGTTCGCCGCGGCGACGGCACGCTCGGCGCTCGCGACGTCGGGCCGGCGAAGCAGTAGCGATGAGGGCAGCCCGATGTCGATCGGGGGCGGGTTGCTTGCGAGCGCAGCCGGCTCGAGCGTGAACCGCGAGGGGGCCTGGCCCAGCAGCACCGCAATGGCGTGCTCCAGCTGAGCGCGCTGCAAGCGAACGCCGGCCAGCTGCGCGCGCGCGTTCTGGCGTTGAGTTTCGGCCTGGTCCACGTCGGTGGCTGCGGCGATCCCGCCGTCGTAGCGATTCTTTGTGAGCTCGTAGGCGCGATCGAACGCTCTCACGGTGTCTTCGAGCAGCTGAACGTTCGCGTCGGCGCCACGTAACGAGAAGTAGTCCGTCGCCAGCTCCGCGCGCAGCGCAAGGTCCACCGCCGCGAGATCGGCGGCGCTCGCCTGGGCGCGATTGCCCGCAGCGGCTGCGGCATTTCGCAGGCGGCCGAAGAGGTCGATCTCCCATGCGAAGTCGAGGCTCGCGAGGAAATCGTTGCCCGTCGCGATCCCGGCCGAGGCCGGAGCGTTACCGGAAGTGCGGCCGCGCGTCGCCGAGACATTCGCGTTGATGGCGGGGAAGAGGTTCGAGCGGGCGCCGATCGACAGGGCGCGGGCCTGATCGAATCGCGCGATGGCGGCGCGCAGATCCTGGCTGCCGTCGCGGAGCTGGGATTGAAGCTCGTCCAGCTTCGGGTCGCCAAAGGCCTTCCACCACTCACCGCGAGACTGGGTATCCGCCGGCGTTGCCTGCGCCCATTCGCCGGCTTCCTTGTAGGTGGTGACGTCCTCGGTCTGCGGCACTTCGTATTTCGGCGCGAGGGAGCAGCCGCTCAGCACCGAGGCCGCGAACAAGGAAAGCAGCGAGCCCTCGATCCAGACCTTCATGACTTCGCCACCTTCGCAGCCGAGCCATCCACGCCGGTGGGCTGCGACACGCGCACTTCCGCCTTGTCCGTCAGTGAATCGGGCGGGCTCAGGATCACGTTGTCATCGGCCGTCAGGCCATGAACGATCTCGATGTCACTGCCGTAGTCCCGCCCGATCGTCACGGGCTTCAGGACCACGTGGCCCGATGCATCCACCGTGGCCACCTGTAACCCGTCGCCCCGGAACAGCAGCACGTTCGCCGGAAGCTTGAACGCCGTGCTCGCGCTCGCCGGCAACTTGAAGCTCACCTCGGCATACGCGCCGGGCAGCAACTCGTTCTTCGCGTTGTCCACGATCAGTTGCGCGAGCAACGTGCGGGACGCATCCAGAGCGCTGGACGCATCCAGAGCGCTGGAGGTGCGCTCGAGCTTCGCTTTGTAGACGAAGCCCGGGCGGTCCGGAAACTGCACTTCCGCCACGAGGTTTGGCTCCATCGCTGCTGCGTAGGCCTGCGGAACGTGCACATAGAGCCGCAGCTGGTGCACATCCGCTATCCGGAAGAGCTCCGGTCCTGCGCCGCCTCCCGCATTGATGAGCTGACCCACGTCCGTATTGCGCGCGGTCACGATGCCATCGAACGGCGCGACGATCTTCTTGAATCCCGAGAGCTCACGCAGCCGTTGCACATTGGCCTGCGCCGCCTGCACTTTGGCCTGGGCCGTTTCGGCAAGGCTGATCTTCTCGTCCGCTTCCTGCTTGGAAACGGAATCGGTCTGCTGAAGACCGCGCCAGCGATCGGCGGTGATCCTGGCGATTTGATACGACGCTTGCGCATCGAGCAGATCCGCCTCCGCCTGGCGCAGCTGCTGGTCGACTTCAGGTGCATCGATTTCGGCGAGCAGCTGGCCAGCCTTCACCGCCGTGCCGATGTCGACGAGCCAGCGCTTGAGATAGCCACTCGTGCGGGCGTAGATCGGCGCATCCGTGTTCGCCTGCACGTTGCCCGGCAAGGACAGCTCGGCCTCACCACCTTGCGACACGGGCTTCGTGGTCGCCACGGTAATGAGCGCGTTCGACTCGGTGCTCGTCTTCAGCTCCGCCTCGGCGCGCTGCGAGGCCAGGATGCCCCACGCGACTACGCCAATAGCGACCACGCCGGCGACTGCGCCGATCTTCGCGATGCCCAGCGATTTTGCGGCGGGGGTTTGGGTCACATGCGTCTGGTTCATATCAGGTTTCCGTTGAAGGTCTTTCAGTCCGCGTTGTGCTCACCAGGCTCGCCTTCCTGTGGCGGCCATGAATGGCTGCGAACACGGCGGGCACGAAGAACAACGTGGCGACGGTGGCAAACAGCAGGCCGCCGATGACGGCGCGACCCAGCGGCGCGTTCTGCTCGCCGCCTTCGCCCAGCCCAAGGGCCATCGGCAACATGCCGATGATCATGGCCAGCGCGGTCATCAAGACCGGACGGAAGCGAGTGAATCCCGCCTCGGTCGCGGCCTGCTGAGCGGTCGCACCTTCTGCCATTCGCTCGCGCGCGAAGCTCACCATGAGGATGCTGTTCGCCGTAGCGACACCCATGCACATGATGGCGCCCGTGAGGGCCGGCACGCTGAGCGTGGTGCCGGTGACGAGGAGCATCCAGGCGATGCCCGCGATCGCAGCCGGCAGTGCGGTAATGATGATGAAAGGGTCCAGCCAGGACTGGAAATTGATGACGATGAGCAGGTACACGAGCAGGATCGCGCCCGCGAGGCCCACGAAAAGACCGGTGTACGACGCTTCCATCGTCTGCATCTGGCCGCGCGCGACGATGCGCGTGCCCTTCGGCAACTTGCCTTCGTAGCTCGCGATGGTCTTGTTGATCTCTTTGGCGACGGCGCCGAGGTCGCGGCCTTGCACGGCTCCGAAGACATCGATCACCGGTTGTGCGTCGTAGTGGGAGACGATGCTCGCACCGAATCCGCGCTGGATGCTGGCAAGGCCACTGAGCAGCTGCGTCCTGTTGCCGGAGTTGATCGGCACGTTCTGCAGGTCCGCCAGTGAATCCATGCGGTATTGAGGAGTCTGCGCGACGATCGGGTATTGCACGCCCGTTTCGGGGTTCAGCCAGAACGTCGGCGAGATCTGCCCACTGCCGGAGAGCGTCAGCAGCAGGTTGTTCGCCACATCCTTCTGGCTGAACCCGAGCTCCTGCGCGCGGCTGCGGTCGGTGACGACGCGCAGCTCCGGCTGATTGAAGGTCTGCTGGATGCGCAGATCCACGAGCCCCGGCACGTGGCGCAGCTCTTCCAGCATCTCGTTCGCGAGGTCGCGGTTCTTCGGGCTCGCGCCGACGATCTGGATGTCGATGGGCGAGGGCAGGCCGAAGTTGAGAATCTGGCTGACAATGTCCGCCGGCAGGAACGCGAACGCAGTGCCCGGGAACTGCTGCGGCAACACTTCGCGCATGCGCTTGATGTAGTCCGCGGTCGGCGCGTGATCCT
>JBDZVF010000430.1:0-5365 GCA_040255575.1 Pseudomonadota bacterium
GGATTTGGGCACCCACACGCGCCCGGTCTGGATGAGCGATTGCCACGTTTCATCCCGAAGCAGATCGAGGCCATACACGAGGTTCAGCGGCAGGCCCGCGAGGCGATCTTTCACAAGCGTGAGTTTCAGGCCCAGCTTCTCCGAGTTGTTCTGGGATTGATCCAGGAGGTTGGGGCCGTACGCCGGATCCTGGAACGTCGCGAGTGGGGAGGCTTCCGCGCCATAGGTGGATTCGAGGTCCTGCCGATAGAGCTGCGCGCGCAGGTTGTGGCCGAGAAAGGCCTCGTTGGAGTAGCTCAGGCCGACATTGGTGACCTTGTTGCGCGCCCCTTCTCCCGGGAGCTTGCCTTTGACGGCGGAGGTGGGGATGCCTTGCGCCACATCGCCCAGCACGGAGACCCAGTCGTTGTCGCCCTCGATGTCATACAGGTTGAACATGAGCTCGAGGCGCTGGCCGCTCCACTCATAGCCGGACTTGAAAAACGCGTTGCGCGTTTTCGAGTCCATCGTGTCGCCCTGGGTGTTGTCGGCGCCGATCACATCGCCATTCGCGTCGTAGGCGATTCCGGTGCTTCGCAGGCTGACGCTTGCGAGCACGTCGGCATTGCCGAAGCGGTTCGAGATGCTGTAGCCGAGGCCATAATCGCCGCTCTCGCCGATGTCGTGCGTCTGGAAGGTGCCATCCACGGCGAGGCTCTGCTGGAGCACATCCGTCGGGCGTCTGGTGATGAGATTGATGATGCCGCCCGAGGCGCCGAGCCCATGAATCGCGTTCGCTCCGTGCAGCACTTCCACTCGCGCGAGAACGTTCGAATCGATCACGTGCCCGTCGCGGCCGCCCTCGCGCAGCGGGCTCGACTGGGGGATGCCATCGATCATGTACAGCGGCTTCCTGCCGCGCAGGCTTTCACCGGCGTTCGTCATCTTCTGCCGGCTCGGCGAGAAGCTCGGGATGAGATTGCCGAGCACGGTGGAGATGTCGTTGTTGATCGCGAGCTGCTCTTCGAGCGCCGCGGTGTCGATGACGGTGACGGTGTTCGGGATGGTGCTCAGGGGTCTTTCGACGCGGCTGGCGGTGACCATTACTTCTTCTAGATCGGGCTGCGCTCCCGCCGCGTTGGGCGCCAGTGTGGCGGCCACGCACGCGGCGGGCAGGGCAAGCCAGGGCTTGGGAGCCGTCGGCACTTACTGTTTTCCTTGGGATATCGGAGGGGCTACAAACGAGAATTATTATCATTGCGGTGAGGGAGGCGCGCAATGGAGTTGTAGCGGGCGGCTGGCCACGGCGCGGATGGAGCGAGCGGAGATGCTCCCTTGCCGAGATGCTCCTTGCCGAGGTGCTCCTTACGGAGATGCTGTTGGCGGAGATGCTCTGGGCGGAGGTGCTTCTGGCGTGGGCTGTCGCTCGGGGATGCGTTCAGTTCGACACGGAAGGGGACGCGTTCAGCTCAATACGGAAGATGTGCCAGGCGCGCTGTTCGGGCGTGGAGCCGGGAACGTCGTTGACCCGGCGGAGCGTGACTTCACCGTTCTCGTGCAGTTCCTCGCCGGAGGTTTTCCGACCATAGATCACCACGGGCACGCTCACGAACAGCGAGCCGGCGGCTCCTTCGATGCGGCCGGGCGCGCCGATGTTGGCGTTGTAACTGTCGTATGAGGCGAAGCTCGCCGCGAATGCTTCGGCGTTCATGCCGCTGCCCTGGCCGCCTTGGGTCCAGAGTTTCCAGGCCTCGGCATATCGATGCGCGCCCAACAGTGCGTAATAAGTTTGCACGACGTTCGCCGCACCCTGCGCGCTGGTGGGAGTGAAGGGCGCTTCGGACACCGGCGTGCGATCGTCGGGCAAGCCGCCGGGAGTGCCCGGCGCAGGCGGGCTGACGGGTGCGCCAGAATCGGTACGCGCTGACGCCGGTGCGGGCGGCGATGCCGATGCTGGTGTTGGCGCCGATGCGGGCGCGGGCGCCGACGCCGATGTGGGCGTCGATGTCGATGCGGGCGAAGACTCAGGCTCGCGCGCGCAGCTGACAACTAGTAACGACGCGAGGGTCAACGTCACTTGCGCGAGGAGCGCGACTTTCTTCACGGAGGCCAGCACACGCGCAGGATATCAGCAGTCGTGCCGCAACCCCCGGTGGCGTCCTCGGCACCAACCGGCCAGAGACGCGCGCGGGCGCAGGCAAACCGTCAGTGGCGCGGCTCGTTCGACCCGCTAATCACGCCACCCGTTTCGTTGCCTTCCGATCCCGAGCTGGACGCGCCCGCGCCGGTCGATGCGCCCGCAATCGCGCCCGCGCCCGTACGCGCTCCACGCAATCTCAGCGTGTTATGCACATCCTTCACCCCCATCGCGCTCGCGGCGATGTCCTCGGCGCGGCGCTTCGCTTCCCGACTGTCCACCGTGCCAGCGAGCGTGACCTCACCATTGGACACCGTCACATCGATCTCACTCGCATCGATGTATCGGTCTTCCATCAGCCAATCGCTCACGTCCTCGCGAATGCGCTCGTCGGATCGCGTGTACCCGCGCGGCCCACGGCCGCGGTAATCGATCTCGCGCCGGCGCTCCGCATCGAGGTCACCCATCCACGATCGCACTTCGTCCTGCGTCCGATCCCACCAGGTCCGTTCGCGTCTGCGGCCCCACGGGTCATCGCGGTCCGCGCGCTGGCTCGACCCGCGGCCACGCCCCTCGCGCGGGTCCCGATCCGACCAATCCAGTCCGCGGGCGCCCCCGCGGTTCGACCAGTCCGTATCGCGCGCGTAGCCCCCGCCCGGGCCGTCCGCGTCGCGCTCATCGAAATTGCGCCAGTCACCCGGGCCGCGCGGTGGCCCGCCCATGTCCATGCCCAGCACCGGCATGGATTTGTATCGGCGCATCGGATAGGTCGTGCGGCGCGGCCGCCCGCGCGACTCGTTGTCCTGCCAGAAATTGCGTTCGTACTCTTCATCGTTGCCGTAGCGGCGCGGACGATACGGATCCTCGTCGTCCCAGCGATCATTGGCCATGAGCATTGCCTCCACCTCGAACCGGAAGGGACCTCAGCAGCACGCGTTCCCGCCCCAGATCCAGCACAATCGCTCGAGGTCGAGATCAGGCATGCGCCTCAGCCGCGCGCGGTCGCGGTAAGATCGCGCGCCACCCCAGGAGACACTAGATATGGCCGACTCTATTTTCGGCAAGATCATCGCGGGCGAGCTTCCCTGTCACAAGGTTTACGAGGACGCCGACGTGCTCGCGTTCCTCGATATCAATCCGCTGAGTCGCGGCCACACGCTCGTCATTCCGAAGGAGCCGGCCGAGACGCTCGACCAGCTCTCGGATGCCGCCGCCGCCGCCGTCGGGCGCGTGCTTCCGCGCATCTGCCGCGCGGTCATCGCCGCAACCGGTGTGAAGGAATACAACGTGCTCGAGAACAACGGCCGCGGTGCGCACCAGGTGGTGCCCCACGTGCACTTCCACATCATCCCGAAGCCGAACGCGCAGGAAGGGCTCGGCATCGGCTGGCCGGCCGGCAAGCTCGGCGAGGACGGCGCGGCGCTCGCCGCGAAGATTCAGGCGGCGATCCAGTAACGCGCGGGCAATGATCCATTCGTGCGAGCGCGCGCGCGACTCGCGCGAGGGGGCGGCGCTCTGACGGGAGTAGTTTCTGCATAGAGTGAGTACCGTTTTCCCGGATGGGCTCCCGGTACCCCGCCGCTACTGGTCCATGGCCACCATCATCATGGCCATGGCGATGTCGGTGCTCGACACCACGATCGTCAACGTGGCGCTGCCGTCGATCGCGCGGCAATTCGAGGTCAGCGCGGCGAGCTCCATCTGGGTGATCAACGCATACCAGATGGCGGTGCTCGTCTCGCTGATTCCGCTCGCTTCACTGGGCGAGATCATCGGCTATCGCCGTGTCTATCAGGCGGGCCTCATCGTCTTCACCATCGCATCGCTCGTCTGCGCGTTCGCGAATTCGCTGGTGGAGCTGACTGTCGCGCGTGCCGTTCAGGGTTTCGGCGCGGCGGGAATAATGAGCGTGAACGCCGCGCTCGTGCGCTTCACCTATCCCTCGAGCCAGCTCGGTCGCGCGGTCGGCATCAACGCGCTGGTGGTGGCCACGTCGGCAGCCGTCGGCCCGACGGTGGGCTCCGCGGTGCTGGCGATTGCGGACTGGCGTTGGCTCTTCGTGCTGAACGTGCCGCTCGGCCTGATCGCCGCGAGCATCGCGGCTTTCACATTGCCGCACACGGAGCGCATGCACCGGCCGCTCAACTACGTCGGCGCGTTCCTGCACGTCGCGACGTTCGCACTGCTCGTCTCGGGCCTTCAGTCCTTGGCGCACGAGGATGGGAAAGTCGCTGCCATCCTGCAGCTCGCATTCGGCTGCGGGTTCGGCGCGGCGCTGGTTCGTCATGAGCTCGATCGCACGGCGCCGCTGGTCCCTTTCGATCTGCTGCGGATCCCTATCTTCTCACTCTCGCTGGCCACCGGACTGTGTTCGTTCTTTGCGCAGATGTCGGCATACGTGGCGCTGCCGTTCGAGATCCAGCGACTGGGGCGGAGCGCCGTCGAGACCGGGCTGCTCATGACGCCGTGGCCTGTTGCGGTGGCATGTGTCGCGCCCTTCGCGGGCCGACTTTCCGACCGCTACCCGGCTGCGATCCTCGGCGGGGCAGGGCTCATTACAATGTCCGCGGGGCTTGCGCTGCTCGCGACTTTTCCTGAAGACGGCTCCGCGGTGAATCTGATGTGGCGGATGGCCTTGTGCGGCCTCGGCTTCGGCTTCTTCCAGGCACCGAACAATCGCGCGATGTTGTCCGCCGTGCCCCGTGCGCGTAGCGGCGCCGCGGGCGGCATGCTGAGCACGGTGCGGCTGCTGGGTCAGACGGTGGGTGCGGCGGGCGTCGCGATTTTCTTCCGTGCCCATGCCGAAGGGGGCGCGAAGACCGCGCTGACCGTCGCCACAGTACTCTCGGTGGTCGGCTCGGTACTCAGTTTCTCACGGTTGCGAGTGCACCAAGCTGCTTCGCCGCCGCCGCCTCCTCGTGAGGCGACGTAGCTCGCCGCCATTCGAGCGGCGTGCAGTGATAGTGCCGCTTGAACGTGCGCGTGAAGTGCGCGGCACTCGTGAACCCGACACTGTAGGCAATCTGCGTGACGCTGCGATTGGCGAGCCTCGTGTCACGGAGGTCTGACGCCGCCTGATTCAGCCGCCGCAGCCAGATTTGGGCGGAGACCGAGGTACCCAGCGTCGAAAGCACGATCTGGTCGAGCCGGCGCCGGCTGATGCCTTGCGCCTGCGCCACGCGGGTTGCCGTCAATGTGTGGTCGGGCAGCTCCGCATCGATGAGCGCCAGCGCGGTCCGCGCGCGCCAG
>JBDZVF010000431.1:0-5333 GCA_040255575.1 Pseudomonadota bacterium
GCCTTTCGGAGCACGTCAATCTCACGATCTATCGCCTCGTGCAGGAAGCGCTCACGAACAGCTTCAAGCATTCCGAGGCGGCCCGGGTCGATGTGGTGTTGAACCGCTCTGCCGACACCAACGAGGTGGTCGTGAGCATTTCAGACAATGGCAAGGGAATGGACACGCACGCAAAAAGAACGGGCATGGGACTGAGCGGCATGCGCGAGCGCGTGGAAATGCTCGGCGGCACATTCACCATCGATACCGCCCCCGGCGCGGGATTCACCGTAGAAGCGCGGATTCCGGCCGAGAGCCGCCTGTGACAGCTGGACATTCGACCTCACACGGTTACCCGGCGGACTTCACGACGCGAGCGGCACATCGGCGAGCCGCATCGGCTAGTGCGCGGCGTCCGTCAGTTCCTTGCGACGCGACAGCACGTAGCTCTTCACTGCGGCGACATCCGCTTCGCTGAGGAAATCGAACTTGGGCATGCCCAGTTGCTGGTAGGCCCCCTGCCGCACGATGCGATCGAACATGTCATACGTTGCAGGCAACGCGTAACGCAGGTCCGCAATCGAGCCGGCGCTCACGGCAGCGATGCCATGACACATCTGGCAACGTCGACCGAACAGCGTGGCACCGTGCTCCACTTCGGCGGGCGTCGCTTTGAACTCCACCACAGTTAACGGGTTCTTCTGGATGCCGCGCACCGGCTCCAGTTTCGCGCGACCATCGAGCACGAACGTAAACACGCGTCCCGGCGCCTTGTACTGCCCCGTGGGGTTCGGCACGTAGAGCCCGGTCGCCCCGCCCCACCCCACCAGCACCGCGACGTACTGCTTGCCATCGAGCATCCACGTGCTTGGCGCAGCCATCACGCCGTTGCCGAGTTGCGCTTCCCAGACCTTCTTGCCCGCATCCGCCGTGTACGCCACCAGCCGCCCATCACTCAACCCCTGGAAAACGAGATTGCCCGCGGTGGTCAGCGTGCCGCCACCGGTAACGTCGGGATACTTGATGCGCCAACGCGGCTTCGCGGCGACCGGATCCCACGCCAGAAGCGAAGACGCCGCGCCCACCTCAGGACCCGTGCCCGGCTCGTACTCCGACTCCGGCAGCATCACGACGTCCTTGCCTCCGGCGCGCGCGGCAAGGTCGATGCCCATGTTCCAGAACCCCGGCACACGCCTGAAATCCCGCTCGCGCGCGTAAACGAAGCTGCTCTCGACAGCCGGGATGTACACGAGCCCCGTGCCGGGATTGAACGACATCGGCTGCCAGTTGTGCGCGCCACCCGGCCCCGGGAATAACGTCACCGCCTTGTCCCCATAACGCGCCTGCCGCGTCTCGATGGGTCGCCCGGTTTTCTTGTCGACGCCCTTGGCCCACGTGACTTTCGCATACGGCTCAGCCGAGAGAAGCTCGCCCGTGAGTCGATCGAGCACATAGAAGAATCCGTTCTTCGGCGCCTGCATCAGCACCTTGCGCGTGTGCCCACCGATCTGCAGGTCCGCCAGCGTGATCTGCTGAACGGCCGTGTAGTCCCACTGATCGCCGGGCGTGGTCTGGTAGTACCAGGCGAGCTCGCCCGTTTCGACGTGAAGCGCAACGATGGATGACAGAAAGAGATTGTCACCGCCGCCCGGGCTGCGCAGCTGCCGATCCCACGCGGAGCCATTACCCACGCCGACGTACAGCAGCTTCGCTTCCGGGTCGTACGCGAAGGCATCCCACGCGGTGCCGCCGCCACCCCCGTTCTTCCACCACTCGCCCGTCCAGGTCTGCGCCGCCTTGCGCATCGTTTCGTTTTCGAAGCCTTTCGCCGGATCGCCGGGCACGGTGTAGAAGCGCCACACGAGCTTGCCGGTCTCGGCGTCATACGCGGAGACGAATCCCCGCACACCGAGCTCGGCGCCGCCGTTGCCGATGATCACCTTGCCCTCCACCACGCGCGGCGCGCCGGTGATGGTGTAAGGCTCGTCGACGGGTGTGGTCTGCACCTCCCAACGAAGCGCGCCCGTGGCGGCATCGAGCGCGGCGAGGCGCCCGTCGATCACGCCCACGTAAACCTTGCCCTCGTACAAGGCGACGCCGCGATTCACCACGTCGCAACAGGCGCGATAGCCTCGAATGCGATCTGCTTTCGCATCCCAACGCCAAAGCTCACGCCCGCTGCGCGCGTCCAGCGCAAAGACGTTGCTCCAATCTCCAGTTGCGTAGAGCACGCCGTTAGCCACCAGGGGCGTCGCCTCGAGGCCACGCAAAGAGCCGGTGTCATAAGACCACGCAAGCCCGAGTCGATCGACGTTGCGGTCGTCTATCTGCCGCAGGGGGCTGAACCGCGTCTCCGCGTAATCGCGACCGATGGTGAGCCACTGTTCGGGTGCGCAGGGGGCGGCCCGGAGAGCCGCGTCATCGACCTGTGGCGTTTTGGCCTGCCCGAAACAGACCGGCGCCAGCAACGTCATGATGGCGGTCGTCGTCGCGAATTTCGTTCGTTTCATCACCCGGCGTGCCCCCGATGAGACAAGTGCGATCGGCTGCGGAAGCCTACGAGACGGCGGCCGCCAGCTCAACGTGCGGTCAGGGCCTCCTGAATTTCCCCGAATCGCGCCGCTGCGCCCGCCGGACGTGTGGCATTCCGCTATCCTCCCGCCCCCATCCGGGAGGCCATTCGCCCGGGATTTGAGGGGTTTCCATGCGACGATTGGTGCTCGCCATGCTTTGCACGCTTGGCGCGATTGCTTGTTCAACCACGCAGGACGATGCCAGTAAGGAAGCGGGCACAAACACCTCGGAATGGAGTCAGCACGGCGGCGACTACAGTGAGCAGCGTTTCAGCCCGCTGAAGCAGATCAACGCGGAGAACGTGAGCCAGCTCGGCCTCGCCTGGTACGCGGACATGACCGAGCGCGGCCAGTGGCAGTCCACGCCCATCGTGGTCGACGGCCGCATCTACATCACCACGCCCTGGAGCAAGCTCTACGCGTTCGACGCGGTGAGCGGCAAGCCGCTGTGGAAATATGACCCGCAGGTGCCGCGGCAACTCGCGGCCACGAGCCTCTGCTGCAACAACTCGAACCGCGGGGCCACGTTCTGGAACGGCAAGATCATCTGGGGCACGCTCGATGGCCGACTGATCGCCGTCGATGCCGTGCAAGGCACGAAGGTGTGGGAGGCGGAGACCACCAATCCCAACGACGCCATGTCGATTACCGGCGCGCCGCGCGTGGGCAACGGCATCGTCTTCATCGGGCAGGCCGGTGGTGAATATCATCAGCGCGGTTATCTATCCGCGTGGGACGCGAACACCGGCAAATTCCTGTGGAAGTTCTATACCGTGCCCGGCAATCCAGCCGACGGCCCGGATGGCGCGGCCTCCGACAACGTGATGCCGATGGCCGCGAAGACCTGGAACGGTGAATGGTGGAAGTTCGGCGGCGGCGGCACCACGTGGGACGGCATCCTCTACGACCCGCAGACCGATCTTGTGATCTTCGGCACCGGCAACGGTGCGCCGTGGCCCGCCGAGGTGCGCTCGCCGGGCGGTGGTGACAACCTCTTCATCGCCTCCATCGTCGCGCTCGATGCGAAGACGGGGCACTACCGCTGGCACTACCAGACGGTGCCGGCCGAGAACTTCGACTTCGACAACACCTCACCCCTCACCACCGCCGACCTCGTCATCAACGGCGAGAAGAAGCACGTGGTGATGCAGGCGCCCAAGAACGGGCTCTTCTACGTGATCGAGGCGGCCACGGGCAAGGTGCTGAGCGCGCAGCTGGTCGTGCCGTTCGCGAACTGGCTCACCGGCTTCGACAAGGAGAACAACTGGAAGCCGCTCATCAATCCCGATGCCAATATCGGCGTGACGAACAAGGGCTGGTACATCGTGCCGTTCCAGACGCACGTGTGGTATCCGCAGTCCTTCAATCCGAACACCGGTCTCATGTACTTCGGCGTTCGCTATGCCACGTACGGGATGGTGGCGGAAGCCGGCGCCAAGATGGGCAACCAGCTGCTGTCGATCAACGTCGCGAAGCGCCCGCAGATGGCGCCGCCGAAGCTCGACGGCGCGGGCATGTGGCTCACGGCCTGGGACCCGGTGCAGCAGAAGGAAGTGTGGCGCGCGAAGGATGGCATCGCCAACTCCGGCACCATGACGACGGCCGGCAACCTCGTGTTCCAGGGTAGCGCGCCCCATCACTTTACCGCGTACCGCGCGGACACGGGTGAGAAGCTGTGGTCGGTGGATGCCGGCGCCACCATCACGCCGGGGTCGGTCACGTATGAGATCGGCGGCGTGCAATACATTGCGGTAGTTGCGGGCGGCCCTGGCGCGACGACACCCAATCGCCTGCTCGTGTACAAGCTCGGCGGGAACGTGACTCTGCCTCCAACGGAGGCGCCGACGATCCCGGCGCTCAATCCGCCGGCCGAATTCGGTACACCCGCGCAGCTGGCCCTGGGCAAGGATCAGTACACGCAGAACTGCGCCCTCTGCCACGAAGGGGGCCGCATGGGTGGCTTCCCGGACCTGCGCTTCTCCGGCTTCATTCACACCGAAGGCGGCTTCCAGTCGGTGGTTCTCGGCGGTGCGCTCACCGAGAACGGGATGCTTCCCTTCAAGACGCTGACACCGGCGGATGCGGAGGCAATACGCGCGTACGTCACGCACCTTGCCAACGAGCTGAAGAAAGATCCGGAAGCACTGAAGGCGATGTTCGCGCCACGCGTGCGGCCACCGCAGCCGACCGGCTCGGATGCGGGCGCACCCGCGCAGCCGCTGCAGGGCCTGCATCAATAGCGCAGCAGCGCGATCGAGCTTCCCTCGCTATCAATGTCTTTCGCACAACCGCGGGCATTGATGGCGAGGCCCGACCGTCTCACGTTCGCGTGACCTTCCAATTCAGCGCCACGCCGTAGAATTGTTTCGCGCGCTCCACACGTGCGACAACTTCGTACACGCGTAAAATATGAATCAGATCGCCATCCGTCCCTCTTGCCTGGGTAACGCTTATGGCGGTAGTAGCAGTTGCACGAAGCACATCGCGAGCAGCAGCGATCGGCGAGGTCGCCGCCATGATGGTCGTGCTCGCGTCCTTTATTTGGGGCTGGCACGGGAGCTTTCCGGGCTCGGGGTTGCTGGTCGTCGTCTTCTACTTCGGGTTGGGTGCGCTCCGTCACGCTCGCCGGCGTGAAACGCCCGCGCTGCTGGGTCTTGGCTTCAACAACGGCCGGGCCGCGTTCCGAAACGTCTCGGGAGTCGTGCTGCCCGCAGCGATTCTGGTTCTGGCAACCGGGGCCATGCTCGACAGCTGGCACTTCCCGCCCTGGCAACGCTTCTT
>JBDZVF010000020.1:0-28796 GCA_040255575.1 Pseudomonadota bacterium
CCTCACTCCACGCGAAGCCAGCATTGGTCGTTGAACGCCTTCGCGCCGAAGCGGGTGCCGGACTCGAAGGTGTGGTGGACGGTCGGCGCTTGCGGCTTGGCCGCGCGGACTTCGCGTGCGCGTCGAACGCCGCGCTGGCAAACGGCCCGGCGCCGCAGGCTCTGGAGGATGCCGTGGTGCTCGCCGACGAAACCGGCGCCATCGCCGCGTTCCACCTCTCCGAGCGCCTGCGCGCAGACGCACCAACGGCGCTCGCCGCACTCCGTTCAGACGGCCTGGAGCTCGAAATCGCGAGCGGCGACGCGCCAGCCAAAGTCGCCGCGATCGCCGCGCGCCTCGGCATTACCGAGTGGCGTGCGCGCTTGAAACCCGCAGACAAGCTTGCGCGCCTCAAAGATCTGCGCGCATCGGGCGCTCGCGTCATCGCCGTAGGTGACGGCATCAACGATGCGCCGGTGCTCGCTGGCGCCGATGTGGCCGTGGCCTTCGCAAGTGGCGCAGAACTCGCGCGAGCATCCAGTGACATCGTGCTCTCCGGTGAGCAACTGGGTGTGCTCGGTGAAGCCCGCGCGATCGCGCGTCGAACGCTGGCGATACTGCGACAAAATCAGCGTTGGGCGCTTACGTACAACCTGTGCGCAGTACCGTTGGCCGCGCTCGGGTTCGTGCCGCCATGGCTGGCGGCGCTCGGGATGTCGGCGAGCTCGCTCATTGTCGTGCTCAATGCGATGCGCATAGGGCGGCAGACGGGTCGCGTCGAAACCTCCGCGGGCAAGCCTGCCCCCCGCAAGGCTGCTGCCGATAAGGCTGCGGAGGTCGCAGCATGAACATTCTCGTTGTGATGATTCCGTTGTCGATCCTGCTGCTCGTGGGCGCGGGCATCGCCTTCTTCTGGGCGGTGGACCACGATCAGTTCGACGACATGGAGACACCGCGTCTGCTGCCGCTGCTGGACAACCCGCCGCCGCAACCTACTCTGGTGCGCGACACGACGGCGTTGTCGAGCCCGGATGCGCCAGCCAACGCACTCCCGGGATGCGCGGGCGAAGGATCGCGCTCGTTGCCGCTTACCCCTTCGAGCACGCACGTCGTCGAAGCGCCCCAACCGCCGCAAGCCGCCGCCAGCGAACGAACGGAGTCTGCGTGACCGGCGCACTGACCATTGGTGCGGCACTGCTGCTCGGACTAGTGGCGAGCGGCCACTGCATCGTCATGTGCGGCGGCATTTCGGCTGCACTCGGCATCGCAACGGCGAGGCGCGCCGATGGCCGCCCGCAGGTGCGGCTACTCGTGGCGTACCAGCTCGGCCGAATCCTTTCCTATACGCTCGCGGGCCTGCTCATCGGCGGCGTGTTCGGCGCCGTGGTGGGCCTGCTCGATATCGAAGCGGTACGCCGCACTCTGCGTGCCATGTCGGCGGTTGCGCTGCTGCTCGGTGCGCTCGTCGTCTTCGGTCGAGTGCGCGATCCCGGCGCGGGCGTGGGCCGTGCGCTCTGGTCGAAACTCGCACCGCTCGGCAGACGCCTGCTGCCGGTGAACAGCCTGCCGCGCGCGATCGCGTTCGGCATGGTGTGGGGCTGGATGCCCTGTGGCATCGTCTACACGGTGTTGTTGATTGCGAGCCTGCAGGTGAATGCGCTCGATGCCGCGGCGACGATGGCGGCGTTCGGCCTGGGAACAGCGCCCGCGATGCTCGCCACCGCGTTTGGCGCGCATCGATTTCTGGGTTTCACTGCTCGCCCGGCAGGAAGGCGCATCGCGGGCACGGTGCTCGTTGCCTGCGCGCTGCTGACGCTCGTCACGCCGTGGCTCGTGTCCAGCGCACCGATGCTGCACGGCTGGCTGCCATTCGACTGCAGCCCGTCGCACTAACCGACGCCTCGCCCGCCCCGCACCTGATTGGCCCTACGCGCCTGATTGGCCGTGATGCGCCAGCCGCAACCTACTCCTCAGCGCGCCCCGTACTCTCACGGTCGCGCTCATAGCGCCGCTCGAGCGGAAACGGCGGCAGCCAGGATTCGCGACGGATGGTCCACAGCTCGTAGGACGGCTTGAACTGGTCCGGCGCATCCAGCGCGCCGAGGTTCACTTCGACCTCGTCCCCGCTGCGTGAGAAAACGGACGAGCCGCAACGGGGGCAGAAGCAGCGCCCGGCGTAGTCGCGCGTCTCGCCCTCGATCCTCACCGCGTCCTGCGGGAATATCGCCGACGCATGAAAAAGCGCACCGTGATACTTGCGGCAATCGAGACAGTGACAGATGCCGACGCGATAGGGCTGCCCCGACGCGACAACTCGCACAGTGCCGCACAGGCACCCGCCAGTGAATTGGTCCATGCTGCACCTCCGGTCCATCAACCTGCCGGCATGTTTAGAGCGAACGACACCGACGTTGCAACTCCCGCTGCAAGGTCGCGCAGCACTCCCGAGTTCGAGCTACTGCCTCTCACTTCGCCGCTACCGTGTGGTTACAACCTCTTCCCGTTTCTTCGCGCTGAGCATCCGAAACGGCGGAGTCTGGGCCTGTCCCCACTGCAACGGGAGAGGCTTTGAGGCCTCGGCTGCTACTCCTCAGAACGACCCGTGCGCGGCCGATGGTGGCAGCAGATCCTCAGCCCTCCGCCCCCGCTTCTGGGATCTAACTTGCACTTTTCAGCAAGTTAAATTGCACTGACCGCTCTAATGTGTCGTTTTTCTGCATATTATGGAGCTGGACATACACCTGGATGGGGCATGGCGCGCCTGCGCTGTGGCCGAGTTGCTGGGGGCTACTCCCGCAAATCGGCACGGGCCGGTACGTCTCAGATATGAGGCCGACTACGCCGCCGAGCATTTCGGCGCAGCGGGCCACCGGGCCCTGAGCGTGCGAGTCTCTATAGATTTCGGTGACACGACGCTGCCTCACTGGCCCTCTTTTCTCATGGACCTGTTGCCGCAGGGTGCCGCGCGCCGGCGCATCGAAAGATTAGCCGCCCAACCCCTCAGCGAGTGGGAGTTGGTCCAACGCGGCGCAATCAATCCGGTGGGCAATCTGCGGGTGCGACCGGTCGAGCAATCTGTTCAACAACACCATTCTGGATTTGCGCTGGAGGAGATGACCGCACGCGGTGACGCATTCGTTGATCACGCACATCGATTGGGAGCGACGGTTGCCGGGGCGACCGACACGCAAGGCGAGGCGCCCAAGTTCTGGGTGGTCGAGGATGAAGAGGGTCGCTGGCATCCCGACAGCGGTTTGCTCGGCTCCCAGGTGTTGACCGATTGCGGCGTGGACAGGTTGGTGATCGATCGACGCATGGACGTTATTGCCCGGTTACGGAACGAGTTGCGGGCGGTACGGGTGCCGACGTGAAGCGAGTTCATCGAAATCTGAGTCGCGCCGAGGTCGAAGCGCTTCGCGATCGGCTCGCATCGCTCGTGCCCCCGCAAAGTGCGCGGATCCCTGACTTGCTCCGCATGATGCGGCTGGTTACCCGCAAGTCGCAGGCCGAGTATGCGCGGATGTGCGGGGTGTCGCCCCGGGTGCTTGCGAATATCGAGAATGACATCGGCAGCCCCACCGTCGAGACGCTGGGCAAACTGTTCAGGCCGTTCGGCTACAGGGTCGGGATCGCGGAGCCCCCGGCTTGACTGACAAGAGCCTCGGAGCAACATTCGCGACGCTCGCGAGAGGCCGTCAGTTCACCAGCTCGACCGACACATCGATCTCCGCTTCGATGATCTCGCGCACCAACTGGGGCGAGAGATTGAATCTTGCGCGTGAGATTCGCTCGCCGAAGCTGACCCACATGTCCGCCATCTCCAGCACCGAAAGGCCGGAGACTGTTACGCAGCGAACGTGGATTCCGTCGCTCGCGATCCAGATGGCGCGCTCCGTGGAGTCGTCCCAATGCTGGAACAACAGCGGTTCCTCCAGCTTCTGGCTGAGGGTGCGGGCCGCCTGCGGCACGTGGGCCAGGAGACGGGCGGTCTCGGGACCGTTGGAAATTGCCGCGGACAAGGACGAAACCCGAGCCTTCGAGCCGCTATTCAGCAGATCTCGTCGTGAGGAAGTCAGGATTGGGCCGATGCGCCGCGCGCGGCACGCAACTGCTGCTCATGCCGCACCTCAGCCAGCGACAGCTGCGTCGCCGCTGCGATGACTCGCAGCACAGGGTGAAACGGCGCGGAGGGCATGCGCAGCTGATGCACCTTTTCCCACGCGCGGATGCGCATGTCAGCGGAGTTCTCCGCGAGGCACTGCTCCGCATGATCCCGCTGCTTGATCGCCACGCGTTCGAGCTCCTCCATCGCGCGGCGCTCGCGGTAGCCCAGCAGAATCTCATCCCCAGCGGACCCCGATCGTTGACGCTCGAACGGGGCCGACGTGATCACCGAGCTCATGTTGAACTCCTTTATTCAGGGCCATCGGGAAAACGGGGCTCCAGTCGCCTGGAACCCCGCCGGATCGAAGGTGCTGCCGGCGCGCAAGCGCCGGCAGCACAGCTCACTCAGTAGCGGGGCCGACCCCCGCCGCCGCCCCAGCGGGCCTTGTCCTGGGCCTCGTTGACCTTGAGCGGGCGACCGCCAAAGTCCGTGCCGTTGAGCGCCTGCATGGCACGCGATGCGTCCGCGCTCGACATTTCGACGAAGCCGAAGCCGCGCGGCTGGCCCGTGTCGCGGTCGTTGATCAGGGACAGCTTCTCAACCGTCCCATGGGCCGCGAACAACTCGCGCACCGCTTCTTCGGTGGCGGTGAAGGGAAGATTGCCGACATAAAGTTTGGTCATGGATATCTCGCAGAAAAATGGAAAGACGCCAGCGTGCAAAGCGCAAGCTGCAGCGGTTCGGGAGACTTCTGAAATGGCACCTGGGCTTTTTCGAAAATGCGCCGGGACGGCGCTGGGCCAAGGGGGCAAGGCGAAAGGATCACGAGCGGGAGGCACGATATCACGAACGCGGGGCGAAAGCGCGTGAACCGTCGATCGTGAGCCTGGGGCCTGGTCTGCGCCCCCCGCTTTACCCGGGCTCGATGACCAGGGACTGCTTGCCGTGTGACGCGCGACCGTCCACGTGCGCCTCGCTCGCTTCTGCGGCGATCCCGAGTGGCCACTCCCAATGGGGACTATCGGGCTGGGCCAGCATCGCGAAGTGCCCGGCCACGGAGGCGATCAAACCTGCGTCGGCAACCGGATCGAGCGACTGATATGGATGCCCGTTGTAGCTGCCCCGATAAGTGAGCACGGCTTCGACTCGCTGATCATTTGCGTCGAGGATCGCTCGAATGCGCTCGCACTCGGCATCCTGCGCCGCTGCCTCGCTCTGGGCAAAACGAATGGCCAGCGCGATGGCGAACTCCAGGGCCGGCGTGGCAATGCCATGCTTTCGGGCGAGCGCAATGCTGCCGAGAATGCGCTCCCGACGCTGCAGCTTGCGCAACGGATCGCGACCGACGCGCTTGCACGGGTCCTTGAAGGATGCGTGGCAACGCTCGACGAAGAGGCGCATCAAGGTGGTCATGACCCCCTCGAGCTCCGGGCTCTCGCGCAGCAGCGCCGGCTGGATCTCCTTCTCGATCAGCTGCCGGACCAGCGCCACGACGCGCGCATCCCCCATGCCGCGCCCAATGGTCGGGTACCCGAGAAGACTCGAGTACCAGGCGATGATCGCATGCGTACCGTTCCAGAGACGGTTCTTGATCGTCTGGATCTGGGCAATGTCCTCGACCGTCTTCACCTGCCGCAGGTGTCGCAGGACCGTGCCGCCATCCTGCGCATACAGAAGCATGTCCGGCTCGCTGTAGAACAGGATCAGATGCAGCTTGCTCAGTGCTGTCGCTGGCGTGGCCGCGTTCCGCATCAGGCTCACGCGGCGCTCCAGCTCCGGATTCGGCTCTTCGCGCTTCACCTCGGTCGAGAGCTCACGCGCATCCTGAACCGCCGCAAGGTTCTTCTCGAAGAGCTCACACTTGATGCGCAGCTGCCGCAGCAGTGCTTCCCGGCCGAGCCGCGTGACGATGCGACTGACCACCGTCTCCGAGAAATGCACCGTCGCGAGAATGTTTGCGCATTCCTGCGGAGTGCTTATGCCGAGCAGCGCGGTCTCAACGTGGCGGCGAACGTAAGCCGCACCGCCGACCTTGTTGAGCACCACCAGGATGGTGAGGTTACCGCCGCCCTGCTGATACCGCCGCAGCAGTCCCCGCGCGATGATCGGCGCCTGATGACGAATCGCCTGCTCCGGCAAAGCGAGCCCGACGATCAGCGAATCGCAGTACATCGCAACGACCGCGTCCTCATCGGCGATGTCCACCAGTCGCAGGTTATCGATCATCTGATCGAAAGCATATTTGCTGTAGCGAACGCTGAACTTGCCGAAGGCATTCACTGCCTCACGCAGCAGCCGGTCGCCGGTGACGCCAACGATCTCGCATGGCCGCGTGTAGCCGTCCCAATGCGAAAACACCTGTGTCAGGTAGCCGCCGCCCATCGCACCGAAACCGTGAATCCCCACGCGCACCTGGCTCATCGCCTGCGGAAAGGGATCCGTCACGGCCGGTACGCCGAGCTTCGGCACGCAGTCCGCGAGATCCTCCAGGAACTGGAGCATGCTGGGATAACTTTGAAAGGCCCGCGCCTCGATCTGCGGCCGCGGCGCCTTGATGTCGTGGATGAGAATCGGTTGCCCGCCGGCGTCGCTGGCAGCGAGCAGGCCGTTCTCCGAGTCTTCCACCATCAGGCAGTGTTCGGGCGAGCGGTTCAGCTCCGCAGCGGCGCGCAGAAAGATCTCCGGATGCGGCTTGCCCCGCTGCACTTCATCACCACACACCGTGATGTCGAAGTACTTCAGCACATTCGCATTGATCAGGTATTCCTCGGCGATGCTGCGCCGGCTGGAGGTGGCGACGGCCATGGTGAGCCCGCTGCGTCGAAGCCGTTCCAGAACCTGCAACAGCCCGGCTTTTACGGGTATGCCATGGGTGCGCACGTGCTGCAGCTCCAGCTCGTCCGCACGTTTGCGTATCTCCCGATACGGGTAATCGTCTCCGTAGTGCTCCTTGGCGAGTGCTTCAGCTCGCGCCGCGCTCAGTCCCAGGGAACCGAACAGCGTCCGGTCTTCGATCGGGCGCCCGCTCACCTCCAGTGACGCCTGCCTGATCGTCTGGAAGCGCAGGCGCTCCGTGTCGAACATCGTGCCATCCATGTCGAAGATGGCGCTCTCGATAGGTTTACCGCGGAAATGGATCACTGGGGCTCACACCTCGCAAAAAGGAAAGAAATTTCAGGTTGGTACCGCGCTCTGGCGGATCGCCCGGCCCCGCTCGTCGAAACGATGCAGGCCCGCCTCGTTCGGGGACAGCCAGAGCGAATCGCCCTGTGCCACGTCCAACTCGCCGGATACGCGCGCCGTGACCGTGCCGACTGCCTCGACCTCGACGTGCACGAACGTGTCGGAGCCGAGATGCTCTGCCACGATCACACGGCCGCGCCATTTGCCTTCGGTTCTGGACAAGGCGATGTGCTCGGGCCGCACACCGATGGTTGCTGCACCATACGCGGATGCCTCCGCGCCACCGAAGAAATTCATTCGCGGCGATCCGATGAATCCTGCGACGAACAATGTGTCCGGCCGACGATACAACTCGAGCGGCGTACCGACCTGCTCGACCCGCCCGGCGTTCAGCACGACGATGCGGTCGGCCAGGGTCATCGCCTCGACCTGGTCGTGAGTCACATAGATCATCGTGGTCCCGAGCTGCCGGTGCAGCTCTGCGATCTCCATGCGCATGCTCACGCGCAGGGCGGCATCGAGATTGGACAGAGGCTCGTCGAAGAGGAAGCCGACGGGTTCGCGCACGATGGCGCGGCCGATCGCCACGCGCTGGCGCTGGCCTCCAGAGAGCTGCCGAGGCTTTCGATCCAGGAAGTCGCTCAGATTCAGGATGCGAGCCGCATCGGTCACCTTGCGCTCAATCGACTCCCGGCCATGGCCGGCCATCCTGAGCGGAAAGGCGATGTTCTCCCTCACGCTCATGTGCGGATAAAGGGCATAGGACTGGAACACCATGGAGAGCCCACGCCGCGCGGGCGGCAGATGGGTGACGTCGCGTCCATCGATCAGCAACTGGCCAGAGCTCACCTCCTCCAGCCCCGCGATCAGTCTCAGCAACGTGGACTTGCCGCAGCCCGAAGGGCCGACGAACACGACCCGCTCGCCATCGCCGATCTCGAGATCGATCCCCGGGATGACCGAGTGCTCGCCGAACGTCTTCGATATTCCTCTGAGTGCAATGCCTGCCATGGGGTCCCCTACTTCACCGCGCCGAACGTGAGGCCACGAACCAGTTGTTTTTGCGACAGCCATCCCAGCACCACGATCGGTGCGATCGCGAGCATCGAGGCCGCGGAAAGCTTCGCGTAGAACAAACCCTCGGGCGCCGAGAAGGACGCGATGAAAGCCGTCAACGGGCCGGTGGCCGCCGCCGTCAGATTCAGCGTCCAGAAGGACTCGTTCCACGCCAGGATGACGTTCAGCAGCAGCGTCGATGCGATGCCGGGCAGCGCCAAGGGTGCGAGGATATGCACCAGCTCATGCCCGACTGTTGCGCCATCCATCCGCGCAGCCTCCAGGATCTCGCGCGGAATCTCCTTGAAGTAGGTGAACAGCATCCAGACCATGATCGGCAGGTTGCTGAGCATCAGCACGATGACGAGACCGGTGCGCGTGTCGAGCAGGCCGGCGCGCTTAAAGAGCAGATAGATGGGCACCAGCACGCCGACGGCCGGCAGCATGCGCGTAGAGAGCATCCACATCAGCACGGAACGTGTATGTCGGGTCGGCGAGAACGCCATTGCCCACGCAGCAGGAATAGCGACGAGCAATCCGACTAGCGTAGAGCCAAGCGAGATGATCACCGACGTCGCGAAGTGGCGCAGATAGTCCGTGCGCGCCCAGACCTCGGCGTAACTCGCGAGCGTCCAGTCAAAGAACAGGAACTTCGGCGGAATCGACACGGCCTCGGCTTCCGTCTTGAAAGATGTCAGCAGCGTCCAGAGGATCGGGAAGAAGATCAGCAGGGCCGCGGTCCACGCAACCCCGGTGTAGATCAGCTTGTGGCGGACGTTCGTCGTACGTGCCATGCCTCAGACCTCGAGATTCCGGCCCACGAGGCGCATGAGGAACACCGCCAGGATGTTGGCGACGACGACCGCCACCACGCCGCCTGCCGAGGCGCTGCCAACGTCAAAGCGCAAAAGCGCCTGGGAATAGACCAGGTACGCAAGATTCGTCGTCTGCGTTCCGGGCCCGCCATTCGTGGTAACGAAGATCTCGGCGAACAAGGACAGCAGGAAGATCGTCTGGATCAGGATCACCACCGAGATCGGCCGCGCCAGATGCGGCAGCGTGATGTGCATGAAACGCCCAAAGGCCCCCGCCCCATCCATTTCGGCCGCCTCTTTCTGGTCCGTGTCGAGAGACTGCAGCGCCGTGAGCAGTATCAGCGTTGCGAACGGCAGCCAGCCCCACGCCACGATGAGAGTGAGGGACAGCAGAGGCACTTGCGCCAGCCAGTCGATGGCCTCCGCGCCGAACACCTGCGCGAGCCATGCAAACAGGCCATTCACGGGATTCATGAACATGTTCTTCCACACCAGCGCCGAGACCGTCGGCATGACGAAGAACGGCGAAATCGTCAGCACGCGCACGATTCCGCTTCCGAACATGGGCTGATCCAGCAGCAACGCCAGCGCGACGCCTGCCACGACAGTGATCACCAGCACACCGGCCACCAACAGGAACGTGTTCGCGATGGACTGCAGGAATGCCGGATCGGTGAGGAAGTACACGTAGTTCTCGAACGCGACGAAGCCGTTTCCGCGCGGCATCAGGAGCTGGTAGTCATGGAACGAGTACCAGAGCGTCATCGCGAGCGGGATGGCCATCCACGCGAGCAGCAGAATCACGGCTGGCGAAAGCATGAAACGAGCCGTGACCGGCATGGAGGTGCTAGCCATGAATCTCCTTTCTGAAGGCAGGTATGGGGCGCCGCGTACGTCCAGAGGCGGACTACTGGCGATAACGCGCTCGCGTCATCTCGCGCTCGGCGATGCGCTGTGCATTCGTCAACGCGTGCGCGACGGAGATATGGCCCGCCACGGCGGAGGAAATCTGCTGCCCGACCACGGTGCCGAGCCCCTGATAGGGAGCGATGGATACGAAGTTGCCGCCGACATAAGGCACCTCCTGCACGGAGGGAGCATGTGTATTGGCCGCGTTGATAGCCTTCAACGTGATGCCGGCGAAAGGCGCTGCATTCCGGTATTCGACATTCTCATAGAGAGACTGGCGCGTTCCGGGCGGAACCGCGGCCCAGCCTTCCTCATGAGCGACGAGTTGCAGGTAGGATTTTCCGGTGGCCCACGCGACGAAGGTCTTGGCTGCCTCAACGTGCTCGGATGTCGCCGGGATCACGAAGCTCCAGGCCCACAGCCAGTTTCCATGGTTCTGCAGGTCCCCGTGGGTCGGAAAGAGCGCGAAACCCACCCGATCCGCGACGCTCGACTGCGCGGGGTCGGAAACGAAGGAGGCCGCGACGGAGGCATCGATCCAGATACCGCACTTGCCCGCCTGGAAGAGCGCGAGGTTCTGATTGAAGCCGTTGGTCGAAGCCCCCGGCGGGCCGTCTTCCCTCAGCAGATCCACGTAGTACGAGACTGCGCTCTGCCACTCGCTCGACTCGAGCTGCGGCTGCCATGCCATATCGAACCAGCGCCCGCCCCACGAGTGCGCGAGCGCGGACACGAAGGCCATGTTCTCGCCCCACCCCGCCTTGCCACGCAGGCAGATGCCGTATATGCCGTTCTCCGGATCGGTGATCGCGTTCGCGGCTTCGCGCAGGAAGCGCCACGATGGGCTCTCCGGCATCACGAGCCCCGCCTTCTCGAAGAGGTCCGTGCGATACATCGTCAGCGCGCTTTCCGCATAGAACGGCGCGGCATAGAGCTGACCGTCGTAAGACAACGCGTCGGCAATGGCCGGCAGCAGATCATCGCGATCGAAGTCTTCGCCCAGATCGTTGAGCGGCGCGAGCCAACCCTGCGCTGCCCAGATCGGCACTTCGTAGTTGCCGACGGTCATCACATCGTACTGACCGCCCTGGGTCGCCACGTCGATGGTGACGCGCTGGCGCAGAAGGTTTTCCTCCAGGGTGACCCAGCGCAGCTCGATGTCGGGATTCTGGCGCGTGAAATCAGCGGCGAGCCGCTGCATGCGGATCATGTCTCCGTTGTTCACGGTGGCGATGCTCAGCGTCACAGCGCTGGCCGGCAGTGCGAAAGCCGTGGTCATGCCCACCCAGAGCGCCGGCAGGCCTTTCCTGATTTTCATCAGCCAGTCTCCTCTTGCGGGACGCGAACCGGCGAGCAGCTCGCTCCTCGACCGCTATCCGGCATGCGGACGGCGCGTCGCGGTTTATTCAGGCGCCGGCGGAGGTGCGCCGACAGCGTGCGTATTAGTTGACAAAATGCCGCATATCCTGCGGACGCTATCGCCTGTCTCGACGAAGCTGCGCATGGTACGGGGAAATGGCGCTGATCGGAACCCCGAATTTCGGGGAAACATTTGTCTGAATATTCCGGCCGGGGTAATTGCGGCCCGTGCGGGATATCAGGGCTCGAGAGATCGTCCGGCTCAGCAGAGGCCCTCAATCACTCGCAGTCCTGAACGAGGCGCGAATGCTCCACCCGCTCGCCCAGCCCCGCAAGCGACCCGTCAGCGCGTCGGCGAGCCTCGTTGGCACGGCGACCATCGCAAGGAGTGCGTCGACCTGTGCGCTTCGCGCCTCACCGCGAATGCACCATTCGCAGAAGTGCTCGCAATTATTGGTGAACAGCCGGTAACGGTTCTCGCCCAGCCGCGATCGCGCACGACGAATGATCTCCTGCGCATCATAGGAACCGACCTCCCTGGCCTCGATCCACACCGGATGATGACGAGCGAACCGCGCCAGGGAGACTTCTTCGACCGGATGCCGGATCAAACTGAACGCCTGCGCACTGTAGTGCACCACGCGACCGGCACCCACATAGATCCCGTGATGCCAATAGCCCCGACGCGGCGTTACAAGGTGCGCACCGACTGCTACGTCGTCACACTCCAGCAGCAAACGCCACACGCGTTCCCCATCACACCGGCCGTTCAACAAGCTCATGACATCCTCCGCAAGTGCCGAGCCAATTCAGATCACGCCACCAGCCCCTCGCGTCAGTTTCTGCGCGCGAGGCTCGCACCGTTGACTGAGGGCAGCTTGAAGATGGCCACCGTGTCGCCATACGGAAATGAAAGCTGGAAGTTGCCGCCCGCCGCCACTGCGATGTACTGCTCGCCATTCACCTGGTAGCTGATCGGCGGAGCGTTCACGCCGGCACCCAGGTTGAAGCGCCACAGCCGCTCACCCGTCTTCGCATTGAAGGCATTGAACCAGCCGTTGCCCTCGCCCATGAAGACGAGGTTTCCCGCTGTCGCCAGCGCTCCACCGATCAGAGGCTGCGGGGCGGTGTACTGCCAGGCGATCTTGCCTGTCTCGACATCGAGCGCCACGAACGGGCCATTCTGGATGCCGTTCTTCGGCACATTGGTGAACGCGCTGCCGAGACGAATGAGACCCGGCGCACTCTCGGCGGGTTTCGTCGTGAAGTGCATCAGCTGATTCATCGCAAGGATGTAGAGGTAGTGCGTCTGCGGCGAGTACGCAGGCGGCGACCATTCCGCGCCGCCGTTCGCACCGGGCAGCATGTCCACCCCTTCCAGAGTCGGCGTGGTGAACATGTTCTTCGACATCATCACGAACGGATCCGACTTGCGGATCAGCTTGCCCGTGCGTCGATCCACAATGAACACCCAGCCGACCTTGCCCGCCTGCCCGGCGGCTGGGATCACCTCGCCGTTCTGGTGAACATCGAAGAGCACGACGTTGCTGACCGCGTCGTAGTCCCACACGTCATGCTTCACCTCCTGGTAGTACCACTTCAGCTGTCCCGTGCGGACGTCCAGCGCCACGATGCTGTCGCTGTAGAGGTTGTCGCCCTTGCGGTTCGTTCCGTCGAGATCCGGGTTTGGATTGCCCGTGCTGAAGATCACGAGGCCCAGCTTCGGGTCGATCGCCGGCGTCGTCCACACCATGCCGCCGCCGCTCTTCCATGAATCCCCTTCGTAGCTGCGGGGCTCGGTGCTCATCCAGCGCCAGCGCTGCGCACCTGAGTCAGCGTCGTACGCAGCCACGAACCCGCGCAGCGCCCACTCGCCGCCCGCACTGCCAACGATCACCATGCCGTCGTAAACCTGTGGCGCAAGTGTTTCCGAGTAGCCGTCTTTTGCGCTGACTATCGTGGTGTTGAAGATCGTGTGGCCATCGGCCGCATCGAGCGCGAGCAGATGATCATCGAGCGTAACGACATACACTCGACCATAGCCGAGCGCGATGCCGCGGTTGACGGGTCCGCAGCAGATCTGAAACTGACCCAGAGAGTACGTGACATCCCAGATGCGCTCGCCGGTGGCGGCATTGACCGCCATGATCATCATCTTGCGATTCACCACGGGAGTCGTGATGTACATGACGCCGTTTGCGACGACCGGCGTCGTCTCAAAGCTGGCCGTCATGCCCGTCTGCACCAATGCAACGGGGCTGAGAGCCTTCACGTTCTCGGCTGTGATCTGATCGAGCGGCGAATAACGCTGGTTGTCGTATGTACGCCCGTGCAGAAGCCAGTTGTCCCGATCGAAGTCGGCGTTCCTCATCATGTCGTCCGTGATGTTGACGTTCGCGCCAGCCGGCAGGCCGGAGTACACGTTACGCACCGGCGGCGTCGGGCGGACGATCTCATCCGTGTTCGACGCTGATGTAGATGTGCTCGCAGGGATCGCTGATAGATCTACTTGCGGAAGCGTGCGCACCTGGAGAGCAGAGTTGCCGGCGGGCAGGCCGTTCCGCGCGAGGACGTACGAGGTGACGTCAAGATTCTGCTGCTCCGGCAGACTGCCAGGCTTGTCCGCGGGCATCTGCCGGCTGATGAAGTCGTAGAGCGGGGCCGCAGTTCCTGCCCCGTATGCCTGGTGAAAAAGCTGCCCGGTGAGCGGCGGCCCGGATTCGCCTTGCAGGTTCAACCCATGGCATTTCGCGCAGAACTGGCTATAAACCGCCGCGCCGCTCGAGGCCTGGGCGCTGGTGTAGCCACCGGACCCCGGACGGCTCCCGCTGGCTGCAGCCTGAACGACCATCGGGCTTAGGGAGATTGCGATAGAGGCCAGGAGTAAGAGGCGCATGGTTCTGCTCCACTGATACATGATGTAATGTTGCCGCGGTCGTATCGCAGGGGGATTTCAGTTCTTTCCGGCATTCTTACGGTTGACATTCGCCTCGTGCCGGCTCGGTTCTACCGAAACCCCTTCTGCCCGAATCGTGAGGCGTGTCTGGTTGCTCACCACGGCGCCGTAGCCTGTCATTCCGAACTCCGAGCGGTTCAAGGTCGCCGTTGCGCTCATCACGCAATCGTCGTGATCTTCACGTGTCGCGCACCTGTACTCGGTGACGTTCAACGGCACCGCTTTCGTGAATCCTCGAAGCGTGAGGAGCCCGTCGATGCGTGCAGGCTCTCCGCCCACAAAGACGACCTGCGATGCCTTGTAAGAAATCATCGAGTACCGCTGCACATCCAGAAACCGGCCACCTCGGATCAGCGGTCCCAGCGCGGCATGGTTCATGCGCAGGGAGCGCGCATCGATGCTGATATCGACACTTCCCTGATTCCTTCTCGGCCGCAGAGACACAGTGCCCGTGACCCGGCCGAAGCGGCCGTGCTCCGCCTCAGCCCCGAACACGTGTACTTCGAAGGCGACGCTCGTGTGAGCGCGGTCTATGGTGAAACGCTCCGCCCTTGCATTCGCGGCAAGAAAGAATGGCAGGACAGCGGCCGCAAGGGGCCTGAGACCGAAGCCGCTGTGTTCGTTGGAACGGCGCATGGGTTTCACTGCTGGAAACGGCCGATTCCGGCACGCCGTCAACGCACGACTTTGACTTCCGCGGTGAAGATGTACCCAACGCCCCGCTCGGTGCGGATGAGCTGGGGACGCGACGGGTCGGCTTCGATCTTGCGTCGCAGACGCAGGATCTGCACATCGATGGAGCGATCGTAGACTTCGGTGGTGTGCAACCGGGACAACTCGAGCAATTGATCGCGGCTGAGCACCCGCTGCGGCGAGGAGAGAAACGCGGAGAGCAAGCTGAACTCGCCCCGTGAGAGGGGTACGCGAGCCTGCTCGGCCGAGAGCAGCCGATGCAGTTTCACGTTCAGCTCCCATCCCGCGAACCGGTAGGCGCGCAGCGTTTCATCGCGCCCGGGAGCGACCGCTTCGGTCCTGGATCGCCGTAGCACCGCGCGGATCCGCGCGAGGAGCTCGCGAAGCGAGAAGGGCTTCGTGACGTAGTCGTCGGCGCCGAACTCGAGCGCCATGACCCGATCCGCCTCCTCCACCCGTCCCGACAGCACGACGATGGGCAAACGGGACGACTCGCGGATCATGCGGGTCAGCCGCATTCCGTCCTCCCCTCGCAGTCGCGGCTCCATCAGCAGGATGTCGATCGCCTCGCAGCGGAGCATGTCGAGCACCTGGCGCGCGCTGTTCACGGCCGTCACGCGAAAGTCGTTCTCTCCCAGGTACCCGCTCACCAGGTTGCACACCGCGGGATCTTCATCGACCACCAGCACGTGTGAGAGGCTCGTCTCCATTGTCGTTGCCCTCGCATGGGATGCCATGCTCGCTGCACGACATCCTCGGTGGGGGCAAGCTAGTCACAAGGCCGCGCGCCGTCCATCACGTGTTTCCTCTACACGAATGTAGTTCCTTTGCGGGAGGAGTTACTACGCGAAACGGCGCCGTTGATTGCGGCGAGGCTCAGGTGGGGGGTCCGTCTCGCGCACCGTGGTTCGCGCGGTGAGACGCTCATACGGAACTATATCTTCTGAAATGTTTCTCAGGACTCATGGCGTCCCGGGTGGACGCGCGATACAGGAGCGCCACATGACACAGAACAAGGCGGCGCCTACGCCACCGTTGCCGAACCGTCGGATGAGAGCTGCGACCTGCGCGGCGATGCTGATGCCCGTGCTGCTGCTCGCTGGCCTTTCAGCCTGTTCGCAGGCCCACACGAGCGCCTCCCCCGAGAAGCCGGCCAGGGCCAGCGACAGCCTGACCTCCGCTCACCCCTTTGGCGACATGACCCCGGCAGAGCGGCGCGCTGCCTGGCTGAAGCGCAAACCCGCCCCGCAGCCGGCCGAAGCGCTCGCGCAGAATGGTGGAACCGAGCCCACGGTTACACAGGACTGATGCGCTAACTCTGACGCAGACCCCACTCGGCGCCCGCCTGACCCCGGCGTTTCCGCGGAAACGCCGTGCGCGGCCGGGCGCGAGCGATCAGCACCCCGACGAGCCCTCTTCCTCATCCCGCTGATCGCTCGGCAGACACACCGCAGGCTCCAGCGTCCCAAACAGGCTCACGTTGGACTCGAAGGGTGCCCAGTCGAGCCCCAGCACGCTCTGAACGGTATTCGTCTGGTTCTGCACCGTACGTACGAGCCCTTCCGCCGCCGAAGTAAACGGCGAGTCGCTCACCGACTGGAACTGGCCGAATCCCGCCAGTGTCGCGCGAACGTCGGGCGCGCCGAAAAGGCTCAACGTCGTCGTCACACCGGGCGGTGGCAGGGTCGCCGGCGCACGGGTCGTGTCCTTCGGATCGATTGTCTGCGGCACGAAGAGGCGCAGGCTATCGCCCGGGCTGAGATCGAATGCGAGCAGCTGGCTTTGCGTACCCAGCCGCCCTGCGCCCGCGTCCGCGCCACCCGCACGCAGCTCAGCCACTCTCGCCGTGATCGGTGCCGATCCCGGCAGGGAGAAGATGTTGTGACCTGCGGCGAGCAGCAGCGAGTCACTGGCAAGCACGCTCTGCAGGTTGAGGTCTCCCGTTGCTGTGAGCAGCTCGATGTCTCCGGCGGTCCCGCCACCAGCCGCGTTCAGACTGACGCTCTGCAGGCCATCCAGCTCATCGATGTAGATGCCGCCCGCAGTAGCGGTCGCATTCAGCGTGGAAGCAGACGTATCCAGGCGCGGTGAGCTATCCAGCGTAGTGCCGGTTAGTGTCGACGCCCCGCCAATAGAGCGCCCGAGCAGCGTGAGGCCAGTGGACGCCAGGCGAGTCGCGTCGTCCCCGTCATCCACGATAACGCCGCCACTCGCGTTGATGGTCGCATCGCGCGAAGCACTCACAGCACCGACAGTGACATCTCCAGACGTGCTCACGACTCTGATGTCGCCCGCAGCACCCGCAGCCGTAACGCTGGCGAGCATCAGCCCGTTCTGCTCGTTGATGTAGACACCGCCGTTACTGGCCGCAGCTGTCAGCGTGGTGATGCTCGTATTCAAACCGGCGCCGCTGCTGCCGATTGCCGAACCTGTCGCGGTCAGCGTGTTCCCGCTGACCAGGTTTCCGGCGCCGGCCGTGATGGCACCGCGGCTCGTAGAGGTACCGGCCGTCAGCGTCACGTCTCCAGTACCTGCATCAACAGGGCCATTCACCGCGATGCCGTTGCCGTCACCACCTGCGGCCAGCGTCACTCCGGTGCCGCTCGCGCCTGCAACCGAGAGCGCCCCGTTGGTGGTCTGCACATCCACCTCGCCGCCGGTAGCGTTTGCGGTGAGATTCAACGCATCAGACTCGATGACGTAGATGCCGCCGTTGGTGCTCGTGGCATCCAGCGAAGCGACGCTCGTCCCAAGCCGCGAGCCCGTCGAACCGATTGCAGAGCCGATCGCCGTCAGCTTGCTCGCCGCGATCTGAACACCGGGCGCAAAGGTGATGGCGCCTCGATTCGTCGAGGAACCCGCGGTCAGCGACACGTCCCCCGATGTGCTGAGACTGCTATTCAGAGCGATACCGCTGCCATCGCCGCCCGCCGCCAGAGCAATTGAATCGCCCGAAGCGGATGTCACCGTCAACGAGCCGTTCGTCGTGGCCACATCCAGTGCGCCCCCCGTCACGCTGGAGGCGAGCGTTGTAGCGACAGCATTGGTGAGGTAAGTGCCGCCCGCCGTGCTGGTGGTGCTGAGAGCGCTGGTGCTCGTGTTGATCCGCGCCGCGCTGCTGCCAATTGCGGCACCCGTGATGGCAATCGAGTCACCGACCAGATTGTTCGCGGTCGAGCCCGTCACGACGTTGCCCCGGCTCGCAGCAGTACCCGCCGTCAGCGTGATGCTGCTCGCGTTTCCGATCACCGAACCCAGAGCGATATCGCTGCCCGCCCCCGTCTCGATCGTGATCGGTCCCATCGCATTGACCGCATCGTTGAGCACGACATTGCTGCCTGCACCGTGCGTCCTGATGACGACATCGCCGGCACGGCCCTGCACACCGCCGAACGTGCCGCCATTCAGGGTAATGCCCGCGTTGTCGCCCCCCGTCTCGAGAAGCACGCCATCTCCAACCGCCGACGCAACGGTGAGGCCACCATCCAGCGTTTGAACGGCGAGCGTCCCGCCCGGCCCTGCCATGGCATTGAGCGCCAGGGAGTTCGCCTCTGTGATGAAGAGGCCGCCATTCGGCGCGGTGAGCGCATCGAGCGCGTCCACCGAGGTAAACAAGTTAGACGAGGCGCTGCCGACGGACGCCCCGCGAAGAGTGAGGTTCGAAGCGCTGACGAGGGCGCCCGGGGTGGCAACGATTGCCGCCTCGGTTCCCGGCGCGCCAGCGTTGATGCTGACGTTCGTGCCAGAGATCGTGCTGTTCAGGGTGATGGTGCCGTTGGAGGCGAGGCTCACATCGCCCGCAGCGTTCGATGCGCCGTTCACCGCGATCTGACCGAGCGCGGCAATCGAGAGACTGCCGCCCGACGCCGCGAGCGCGCCGTTCACCATGACGTCACCGCCGGACACGAACCGGATCGAATTGCCGCTCGTTCCCGTCGTCGTGAGAGCGCCGCCACTGCTCACGTCGACGTCGCCGCCAGTCGCGGACGCTATCATCGTGACGTCGTTGCTCTCCGCGATACGGATACCGCCGTTGGTGCTGGCCGCGTCGAGTAAATCGACGCCAGTATTCAGTGCCCAGCTCGATGTGCCGATCGACGAGCCCACGGCCGTGAGCTTGTGGGCCACGACCTGATTGCCTCCATCCGTAACGATCGCCCCGCGGCTCGCGGCGGAACCCGCGATGAGCGTGACGTCGTTCGGAGCGGTAATGACGCCCGCCAGATTGATGTTGCTGCCATCCCCGCCAGCGTTCACTGATACGGAGCCCCCGGAAACGGACGCGTTGATGGAAATGTCGCTTCCCGCCCCGGCGGTCGAGAGAACGACCTGGCCTGTGCCAGCACTCACCGCGCCCCCGACCGTGAGATCGCTGCCGTTTCCGGTGGTCTCGAGCTGAACCAGGCCGCCGGTGACAGTCCCCGTCGTCAATGCCCCTGCCGTCTGCACAAGCACACTGCCGGCGCTGCTTGCGGTCAGAGACGACAACGAATCCGATTCGCTGATGAAGATCCCGCCAACGCCACCTGTCGCATCTACGGAGCTCACGGTCGTATTCAGCCGCTGCGCGTTCGTGCCGATCGAATTGCCGACCACCGTGAGTGCATTACCGCCCACGTGGTGAGCCGCGCCGACGGCGATATCACCGCGAGCGCCGGGCGTCCCTGCGGTGAGCGACACGTCACCCGTGCCGCCTTCCACTGCGCCATTGAGAACGAGCGCATTGCCCGCCCCTCCTGAAGCGAGCGTCACGCCCGTGCCCGTGGCCGATGCCACGGTGAGCACGCCGGCGTCCGTGCGAACGTCAACCGAGCCGCCGGTCGCGCTCGCAGTGAGTGTCGCCGCGTCGGACTCGCGGATGCGGATGCCCCCTGCGGTTGCCGTGGCGCTCAGCGTGGTCGCACTGGTTTCCAGCTCATTGCCGGCGCCGATGGACGTGCCGCTGAGTGCAACCGCACTTCCGCTCACGCGCGTGGCATCCAGGCCGTCGTCCGCAATCGCTCCGCCCGCGTTGATCGTGACGTTGCCTGCTGACGCGACCGTGCCTAGGGTGACCCCGTCGGTTTCAAGGATCGTCAGGTCCTGGCCATTGCCGAGCGTCGCATCGAGGTTCGCGACGGTCGTGTTCAGCACCGTCTGCCCGCCCGCTCCGCCCGATTGGAACGACAGGCTCTTCGCCGCGATCTGGAACTCGCGCGGAGTCGCGTCGCTGTCCACGATATCGGTTACGCCGCGCACCAGGAGATTCTCCGCCGGCTGATCGGTGAAACCGCCGCCTGCGGGCAGCGTGAGGGTTCCACCGGAGCTCAGCGCAACGGACGTGGTGTTATCGCTGCCGATGTTGATGGCGCCAGGCGCGAACCCGGTTGCGTTGAGATTGCCGCTGGACTGCACGACCACCGTCCCGCCCCGGTTCGTCCCGCTGCCCAGCGTAATCGCGCCCGCACCCAGCGTCGGTGCGCCAGAGAGATTCAGATTGATCTGGCCCGTGTTGCTCGTCACCGCGGCGGTGAGCGTGCCGGAAGTCTGCACGTCCACGGACGTGCCCGCGAGCGTGCCGAAATCCGTCACCGTCCCGATATGTGAGGCGGCGTTCAGCGTGATGCCGCCCGGGGCGCTGATCGTCGTCGCGTCGCTCGTGTCGTCGTCGATTCCACCGCTGGTCGCGGTGAGAGTCGCCGTTCCCGTCGCGCTCACCGTACCGGCAACGATGTTGCCGGTGGCACTGCGCACCACTGCGTTGCCGCCACCCGCGGTCACGTCGGTAAACGCCAGCCCGTTCGCTTCGGCTACATACACACCACCGCCGCTGGCCGTGGCGGTGAGAGAAGTCACGTTAGTGTCGACTTCGGCGCCCAGCGCTCCGATTCCCCCTGGAGCAGTGAGCGTGAGCGCATTCGCCGAGATCTGCGTCGCAAGGCCGTCATCCTGAATGGCACCGCTTGTTGTCGCGATTTGCACCGAGCCTGGAGCCGCCACAGTGCCCACTACAATCGGCCCGCCAGCGTTGACCGTCACGCCGTTCGTGCCTCCGGCGGCGCTCACGTCAGTCAGCGTCAGCCCGGTGAGCTCGGAGATGTAGACGTTTCCGTTAGCGGCATTCGCAGTGAGCGAGTCTACGTTCGTGTTGATGTCGTTTGCCGCCGCGCCGATGCCGCCGGTTGCACTCAACGTGGCGGTCGTGCCGGTGAGCGACGACGCCCCGGATTCCGTGATCGACCCGCCGGAAGCCGTAATCTTCACGTTGGTACCCGACACGGAGCCAACGGCCACTCCGCCAGCGGACGTCAGCGTCGTGTTCACGCCGGTGCCCAGAACACTCGTCGCGACAAGCGTGCCGCTGCCGTTGGTTACGACGATGTCGCTGCCCGGGCCCGCAGACACGTTCGTCAACGTGGCGCCGTTCGACTCATCCACGTAAACGCCACCGCCGCTGGCAGTGGCAGTCAGAAAAGTTACTGTTGTGTTGATCGCATTGCCCGCGGCTCCGATGCTCGTGGAGGCATGCAACGTCGCGTTCGTCGCCGAAACGGACGATGTACCCGATTCGCTGATCGCCCCGCCATCTGCCGTCAGAGTCACGGTGGTGCCCGCGACGGTGCCGACGCCTATGCCACCCGCAACCGCGTGCAGGTTGAGCCCGTTATCCGCCGAGACATCGGTCGCAACGATATTTCCGGTGGTGCTCGTCACGGTGACGTTGCTGCCGGCGCTCACGTCCGTGAGCGTGAGGCCATCGGTTTCCTTGATGGACACGTTGCCGGACGTTGCGTTAGCCGTAAGCGAGCCGACCGTCGTGTTCAGGGCTGTCGCCCCGATGTTCTGGGTCGCCGTGAGCGACGCGCTGGTCGCCGTGATTGAAGAAGTCGCCAGTTCGGTGATCGAGCCGCCTGTGGCGCCGAGCGTGACGCTCGTCGCGCTCAGCGTTCCCACGCCCACGTCACCCGCGCTGGCCGTGAGTTTCACGTCACCGCCTGTTGCCGAGACATTGGTGGCCGTAATGGTGCCCGTCGCGCTCGCCACATCGACGGCGCTGCCGGCGCCGGCGCTCACATTCGTGAGCGTGATCGCATCGGCCTCGCGGATGCGCACATCCCCTGTGCCGGCAGTGGCGATGAGGGAGTCGACGTCCGTGCCTATCTCGCTGCCCAACGCGCCGATCGCCCCGCCGGCATCGAGTGTGAGCGCGGACGCAGTGATCGAAGACGCACCGGACTCGGTGATGGACCCTCCGCCAAGAGCCGTCAGCGTCGCGTTGCTGGCAGCAACCGTGCCCACAGCGATGCCGCCGGTCGAAGAGGTCAGCGAGAGGTCGCCGCCGGTCACGTCGATGTCGCTCGCAGTGAGCGCGCCCCCAGTGCTCACTTCGACGTCGCCGGACGGGCCGCTCGTGAGACTGGAGATGGTGAGCGCGTCGGTTTCGCTGATGTATGCACCTGCGCCCGCGGTAGCGGTGAGCGTGCCGGCGGTCGTTCCGAGCGGGTTGCCCTGCGAGGCAATCGCGGCGCTCGAGGAGAGAGAGAGGTTCGTAGCGGTGATGGACGATGTACCTATCGGAAGAATGGGCCCACCGCCCGTCGTGAGCGACACATCGCCGCTCGCGGTCACCGTTTTCACATCGATGCGACCCTGAGCGGCATCCACCGTGGCGTCGCCGACGGTGTAGGTGCCAGCCAGCTTGATATTGCCGGGACCGCTGCTGGTCACGTTGAGCGCACCGCCGTTCAGCGAAATGTCGCCGTCCAGCGTGATGTCGCCGCCTGCCTCCAGCGTGAGCCCGGTGCCCGGGCTGCTGATGTCGGCACCGAAATCCTGAGCAATCGTGGTGCTCGCCTTCAACGTGACGGAACCCGACGTGAGCAAGGCGTTGAGGTACGCGTTACCGATGGTGACCTCGCCGACCCCTGCATTCTCCGCCGCGTCCCACGTGAAATCATCCGCTGCGATCGCCACGGTCGCGGAGTTGTCGATTCGAATGGCGTCCGGGTCGAGCAGCAGCGTGCCCATTGTTCCCTGGTCGGCTCGCAAATCCGCAAAGCCCGTGAAGCGCAGCGAGTGCTTGCCGGAAACTTCCGCAAATCCGCCATTGCCGGCAAGCGTGCCGCCCCGCGCACTGATGTTGCCGTCGAAACGTGTGAAATCGTCCGCCCAGACGATCACACGACCGCCATCGCCTGTGGTGCCGGCATCCGCGGTGATGCTGGCGTTCGCGCCCACATAGGTGCGCGAAGCGTTGAGCACATCAGGATTCCTGCCCTGAAAATCTCCGCCGATGAGCGCCTGACCGCCGCCGACCGCGCCGGACACATTCACTGTCGCGTCATCGAAGAGCCCGACCCGCTCACCGAGCACCGCTACCGAGCCCCCGCTGCTCACAGCATCGCCAGCCGACGCGTCGAGCGTGCCGCTCGACTGCACCGTGCCCCCCGCACCGAGCAGGTGAATGACGCCTCCGCGGTTGTCGATGCGGCTCGCGTGCACGACACCGGTGTTGTTCACCAAATTCGTGAACACATCCTGCACGGCGGCTGCAGTCAGCAGCACGCGCCCGCCATTGGCGCGCACGGAGCCGGCGTTGAGCACGGCATCGTCCGAGCCATCGACACTGCCGGCGAGATCCGAGCCCACTTCGAGTCGAAGCACGCCATCGCCTGCGAGGTCCAGCGTGGCGGTGCGGCCCGCCGCGAGATTCACCGAGCCGAGATCAGCGATGATCGCGCCGGTGTTGCTGACCTGCCCGCCGAGCAGCGTGACGGAGCCACCTTGTCCCGCGGTGATCGTGCCCGCGTTGCGCACGGCGCCCGGCACATCGCGCGATGCCGAGAACCGATAGCGGCCGCTCGCCGCGTCGAAGTCGACCGCATCGAGTGAGCTCGCCACGAGCGAGCCCACGTTGAGCTGCGCACCGCGCCCGATGAGAACGCCGTTCGGGTTGACGAGCACCACCTGCCCGTTCGCCTGGATCGTTCCGAAGATCTGGCTCGGGTTCTGGTCGAGAATGCGGTTGAACGCGATGGACGAGGAGGACGGCTGATTGAACTGGACGCTCTCGTTGGCCGCGACGTCGAACGTGTTCCAGTTGAGATGCAGCTGGCTCGAGGCCTGGTCGATGCGGGTCTGGCCGGCCGCCGGTGTGGAGATCGTGCCCTGTCCTTCGACGACGACGCCCCCCGTCGGGCCCGCCAGCGCCGGCGAGAGCGCGCCGAAGCTCAGCGACGCTGCGAACGTGAGCGCCGCAGGTGTCTGCGCGCGTGCGCGCCGCGGACGGATGCGCCGCGGCTCGTTCTTGCAGGCCGGAAGGGTATGACGGGTGTGCATGAGAGACGTCCTTATGATCCTGATGCGGTTCCGCGCCTGCCCTGCAGGCGCGGCCAGCTCAAAAGGTCATTCCAAAGCGCAAGTAGTACTGCGGGTCGCGGCCGTTGCTGGCTTCCTGCTCGGTGAGCGGCGTCGCAAGGTCGAGTCGTGCGAACACCTTGCCGGGGACATTGAGCTGGATCGATCCGCCCACGCCCGCAAGCTCCACCGAGCTCTCCTGTGACTGCACGAGCGGTGCATTCAGCTGACCCTTCGCGTAATCCGCAAAGATCGAGAACTGCAGCACCTGGCCCCACGTGCGTCCGCCGAAAGCCGGCTTCGTGGCGAAACCAGGCGCGCCGACGAGCAGTTCCACGGACGCGAAACCGCCCTTTTCAGCGAGCACTTCCGCCACGGGGTAGGCGCGAACGCTGTCGGGCCCGCCGAGCGAGAATTGCTCGAGGGACAACAATGGATCGCTCGAGTACTGCCCTTCGAGGCGAACCACGAGAGAGGTGAACTGCGTGAGACGCTGCAACCGTCGCAGCTGCACGGCAATCTTGTCGAACTCGCCGGAGGCACCGAGACGGCTCGCGCCACCGATGGACCCCGGATCGTATGCATCGAGCGATCCCAGCAGATCGTTGAAGCCGTGCGTGTACGACACAGCGACGCGGTTGATGCCACGGAAGCGTGTGTCGACGCGTTCGAGCTGCCCATCCAGCCTCATCGTGGAGAGCTTGTCGTCGTAGATCACCGCCGGTGGCGCGCGGAACTGCGCGCTCTTCACGTTGAATGCGAGCCCGACGCTTGCCGAGCGAACTCGCGTACGCGCGAAGTCGTGGCGGTAGCCCACTTCATAGACGCTGGTGTCGCCCTCGCTATCGGCGGTGCTTACGCCCGCCGATGCGGCCCCCACGGTATAGGCGTTGCTGAGAGCCAGCACGCGAAGCGAATCTCTGTAGCTGAACAGCGGGATTTCGTAGTCGATTCCGCCGTAAGCGCCGTGCGAACTGCCCCCCGAAGAGTTGGCGCCGTAGAGTCCCACGAGCTGGAGCCGATCCGCCCGATGCAGCGGATCGTTCACCGTCACGGTCACCTGCCCGCGATATTCGCCCGCGAACTGCGAGCCATAGTTGTCAACCGCCGTCTCGACGCGCAAGCGCTGCTCGTCCTGCACGCGCAACGTCAGCTGCGTCGTGCCCACTTCCTTGCCCGCGCCGAGCACGCCAAATGCTGTGATGCCGGGATAGTTCGTGAGCGTCAGCAGCGCGGACTCGATGGAGTCCTTGTCGAGCGGTTGGCCGATGAGATCATTGAAGGGGCGCCGCAGTACGTCTTCCCGATAGCCCTTGCTGCCCTCCACGCTGACACCGGCCAGGCGCCCTTCCATCACCTGCACCACGACTTCACCGTTGGAAACCTGCTGCTCAGGAATATAGGCCTGCGCGAGGATGTAACCGTGCTCGCGGTAATACGCGCCGACTTTGCTAGCGACTTCCTGAAGCTGATTGATCGAGAAGCCTTGCGCCGGCTGCGCAGCGCGCGCGGCATCCAGAATCGCCTGCGCTTCGCTTACGCGCACACCATGCTCGGGGCGATCCACCGCGCCCTCCAGCCTGAACCCGCGCACCACGATGCGCGGACCTTCGTCGAGCCCGAGTGGCCGGTCGTACACGCGGGGAATCTCGAACAGATCGCCGCTGCGCGGAGCCGGCGGCACCGGCTGCTCCACGCGCGGCAACGCTCCGCCCGGCGTTGCCGCCGGTGGCACCTGCGCGGCGAGTGGCGCGCAACAGAACATCGTCAGCCACGCCACCGGCGAAGCGAGGCGGCTTCGCAGGCTCGAAACGATCTTGGCGCGGAATGGCATTCTGCCGGCGTTGTTCATGCTGCTCTCAATCATGGAGTGCGGGCTAAGGACGCTGGACCGTTGCTGTTTGGAGTTGTGATGGTCGTCTGCGCTCATTGAAAAGGTTCTCTAGGGAAGCTCGCGGACTACGCGAAACCCGGTGAAGGCATCGCGGGTGCCTTCCGGCGCCGCTTCGCGCAGAGACAGTCGCAGCCGTGCGGGACCATCGACATAAGAGCCGCCGCGAGTCACTCGCGACCCCGCAGCAGCGCTGGACTTCACCGCCGAACCATCCGAGGGCGCGCCCTCGTAGCCCGCCACCCAGGCGTCATCCACCCACTCGCGAACGTTGCCAAGTGTGTGCAGCAGCCGGAAGCCATTGGCTTTGTACTTCTCACTACGCCGCGCAGGCGCGCTCTGCCTGGTTGCCATCGAGAAGTGCGCATCGGTGGGTGATAGCGCATCACCGCCCGGAAAGGGCCCGGTCTGGCCGGCACGCGCGGCGTACTCCCACTCCGCTTCCGTCGGCAGGCGATAGCGCGCATGCGTGACGCTCGACAGCCACTGCACGTAAGCGCGCGCGTCGCTCCAGCTCACATTGACGACGGGATAGTCGTCGCCCTCCCAGGGCTGCGCCGCGCACGAGCGCCCGGTGTGCTCGCAGAACTGCCCGAACTCCGCCTGCGAGACCTCGTTCACCGAGATCGCGAAGGGCGCGGGAATCGCCACACGATGCACAGGCTGCTCCTCACTGGCGGTGAGGCCACCCATCTCGAACGATCCCGCCGGAACGAGCGCGAGCAGCGGGCCTTCGCCGGCGGGCAACACATCGCTGCAAAGAGGCCGGCGCGACCGGATCAGCTCCGCGCGGCAAGTGCCTTCTCGCGCGGTGCTCGCGCTCGCTGGCGACACGCCCGACGTTGCCTCAGCAGGGCTCTGGCTACTCTCGCCTGATCCCTTTGCGATACCGGATTCGCTACGCGCAACGGGGCCCGCGCGATCCGCATTGCCCTTCACCAGCGCGGATTCCGCCTTTGGCGCAGTACCGACATCGCCAGGCGAACCGTCTCTTGCAGTTGTCGTTTCGGCTGCGGTGGACGCAACATCTGACGAACCGGGGTTCTTGTCGGAGACCGGTGGCGGAGCGGGCACGCTCGCGATGTGAATTGCCGCGTCGGGTGAGTTGAGATCCAGGCCGACCGTGACGGCCAGCGCGGCAAGCGCGCTGTTGTCCGGCGTCAGCGCGGTGCTGGTGAGGGCCTGATGTTCCTTCAGTCGGCGACGCAGCTCGTCAACGAAGCGCTGAAACCAATGCTCATGCGCCACGCGTGCAACTTCGTGGTCGCCCGCCTCCAGCAGTAATGCATTGACGGTCGCCAGCTGAGCGTCGCCCCAATCGCCTCGCTGCATGAAGGGAACGACGGCGCCGTACACGGGGCCCGCGTGCGCGCCCTGCTCACCTGCGTCCGCCACCGTACCCGCGCCTGAGCCCGTGTTTCCCTTGAGGAGCCACAGCATCAGTCCACCGAGCGCCAGCACACCTACCACGGCAGCGATCACGACAGGCAGCCCGCGACGAGGCCGGGCCTCGGCGGGCGTCGGTGCACTTTCGGCCGGTGCCGTTGTGACGGGGCGCGCGGCACGCGGCCGCGTCACTTCCATGTCGGCCGCATTGGGCACAGCCGCGACAAGCGAGTCGAGCAGCGGCGCGCGCAACGCGCGGTATGCGGCGAGGTTCAGGCGCCCCTTCTGATAGTCCTGCGTGAGAGCGCGCAGGCGTGCGGCGAGGTCTGCGCTCATGAGGTCACTGCAACTCACGCACGACGCGCAGCCCCGTTGCCGGGTCGGCCGACCCGCCCTGCGAGCGGGAGGCATCGGGCGTACACGACGAAACGTTGTCGGTGTAGGCACCTCCGCGCGCGAGCACGGCGTCACCCGAGGCTACCCACTCCTGCGCATTGCCCAGATAGTTGTAGAGGCCCCATCCGTTCGCCTTGCCGGACTGCACGACATCCAGCGCCACACCCCGGATCTTCTTGCCGCCGATCTCGATGCTGCAGTTGATGGAGCCGGTATCCGCCGCCTTGCCATCCGCCTGCACAGCGTGGGTCCATTCCTCGTTGGTGGGCAGGCGGTACTTCACGCCGGTCACCTGAGAAAGCCACGAGAGATAGTTGCGTGCATCCTCCAGTGAAATGCCGGTCACCGGGTTGTCGGGATTGGCCGCCGGCCACTCGCAACGGCCGGTGCGCGTGCAGTACGTGGCGTAATCGGCGTTGCTGAGCTCGGTGCGCCCGATGGCAAATGGCGCCGCGACCGGGCCGCCCGCCGGAATCACCACGAGATCGGGGCCGCGGCCGCCGCCATCGAACGTGTCATAGCAGACGGCCTGCTTGCGACGGCCGTAGCCAGCGAGGCGCGTCTCGCAAGGAACCTGTGAAGCCAGACGAGGGCCCGCCCCTGCCTGGTCCGCAACCTGCCCGGGACGCGCAGCTGCCAGGCGCGTGCTGCCGTTCGCCGCGGCAGAACGTGAACCTCCAGCTTGCGGCGCCGCCGCCGCGGAGCCCGCGGCGTTCGTCACTTCACGTGTTT
>JBDZVF010000432.1:0-1510 GCA_040255575.1 Pseudomonadota bacterium
TGGGCGCGGCACTGCTGATTGCCAGCGGCTTTGCGAGCCTCTTCATCGCGCGCGCCCGCATGCCCGAGGCCACGCACGTCGCAGGGTGGGTAGCGCTCGCCGCGTCTGTGCTCACGCTGTTCGCGGGCTTCACGCTCGTGACCTGGATTCTCTGGCAGCTGCGCTTCCACTTCGGCCGTGAGCAACCGGGCTCGCTCGCGCCGAACATGACGCCGACTCAATCCGGCGAGTCCGTGGAGGCGCGCGGCATCACCGAGACGATGCGGCAGAACGCGTTCCATTACGACGTTCCGGTCAGCGGTCTCGATCAGCTCCTCTACACCTGGATGCCGGACCTGATCTTCTCGCCGCCGCCGCTGCAGAAGATCGCGCGTGCGCAGTTCAGGAACCTGCTCGCGTTCACAGCCATTCTCGTGAGTGCGCTCATCGCGGTGTTCGGTGTTTCGAATCCGGGGCAGCGCTCGCTCGTGTTCATGCTCTATTGTGTGCTCGGCGCGTGGATTCTCCTGCGAGCGCTCCGCGGGAACGGTGGCACGACCGAGCTCAGCATTGCCGCACTCGTTGCGCTCGCCGTCGGCGCGGTGATCGGGCCGGTGTTGCTGGGGATGGTGTTGCCGCCGAATCTGCCCGATCCGCTTGGGATGAATTGGGCGGTGCTGGCATCACTGGTTGTGTTCGGCGGGTTGGTCGCAACCGTGCTGTTGCTGATCTCCGTCATGACGCAGACGCTGCGGCCGACCACCCATTCGATGACAAACCATCTCGAGACCGTCTCGTTCGACGGCGCGCCGAACCAGGTCTCGCTGCACTTTGCGCGCACGCTGCAGGAACTGTGGTTCGAGAAGATCCCCAATCGCCGCTACATCTCTGTGCAACCGCAGATCGCGGGCCCGCGCGGATCGTTCGTGGGCGAGATGCTGGAAGAGTCGCAGCCGGTGCCGGCGGAGAGTGCTCCGCTCACACTTCGGTACTGTCTCGGCACGCGGGAGTACCGTTACCTCGTTGCGGTGGCGGGGTTCGCGCTGCTGCTCGTTGCGAGCGCGGCGGGGTTGGCGTTTACCGCCGTGCTGAACTGGCCTCTTGGCGCGGCCGATCTGATCGCGGGCGCGGCGCTGAGTTTTCTGCTGGCGCTGTTCTGCCTCAAGTCGAGCCAGCTTCTCTGGCGCCGATTCCGCTTTACCTCACGACTGTATTGGCTGCAGATGCAGGGCAACTTCCAGGAGTCGAGCGTCGACTTCGGCAACCTGGCTCAGGATCGATTCAGGAGCCAGAAGACGGTCACGAACGTGGAGGACATGTCGCTGCGGCTGTGGGTCGCGGATGTGGACTCCATTTGCTACGGCCGCGACCGGCCGCGGTATGTGGTCGGCATGGCCGGCAACGCTGCGGAGTCCGAGCGGCTGGGCCGCCATCTTGCGGACTTCGCGCGCAGCCAGTCGGTAGTGGCATCGCCCACGAGCACGCGCGATGCCGGCCGCGCGAATCAGATTGGCGACGTGAATCGCGCCAG
>JBDZVF010000432.1:1610-5320 GCA_040255575.1 Pseudomonadota bacterium
CGAGCACGCGCGATGCCGGCCGCGCGAATCAGATTGGCGACGTGAATCGCGCCAGTACCGCAGGTGCAACCCCCAGCGCCGCAGGCGCAACTCCCAGCGCCGCAGGCGCAACTCCCAGCGCACCCGCCACGATCATTCCCTTGCCGCCGGACAAACAGCCCGAATAAGGTTGGTCGCCCGGCCTGCCTTTTTCATATCCGCGTCTGCGGCGGAGAGGCCGCGGGTCGCACGCGCGTGGCGGGCAATCCTTGTGACCGCCGTTCCCGATGCAGCGTAAATGCGCGAACCAGCAGCACTAAACCGATCCACACAAGCACGATTGCCAGCGGCACGATCAGCGCGAGCGGCCAGAACACGCCGAGCACCGCGATAGTCAGGAGCACGAGGCCGGATGTCGCAACGAGTCGTGCATCCGTGCGGGCGATCACGCGCTGCTGTGAGAGGGCCGCGGTGACACTACGCCCGACGCGCAGCGCGCCCGCCGCGGCGCGCGACGCACTCCCATTAGGCCGGATGACGGCGACAGTGTCGCGCGATCCCAGTCCGCGACGGCCGGGTGAGGTGGACCCGAGCCCGAACTTTCCCTCTCGCTCCGCTCCGTGCGAGGCACCCTCGCGTCCCGCATGCCCGCGCGATCTGGGCTCCCCGTCGACCTGCTTGCGCCGCCGCGGCTCCAGCACGATCTCAGTCGCGTTCTCCAGATCGGCGAGATAGAGATCCTCCATCTCCGCGGCGAACGCTTCGTTCTCGACAACGCAGTCGAGCTCGTAATTGCCGATCCAGCTCGCAACGTTCAGATTGCTCGACCCCACGCGGGCCCAACGGCGGTCGGCGACAGCCGTCTTCGCGTGCAACATCGGCCCCTTCCATTCGAACACGCGGATGCCTGCTTCGAGCAGCGGCCGAAATCCCGCCTGCGACAGCGGACGCAGCACCGGTATGTCGCTCGCCCCCGGCACGAGCAGGCGAACGTCGACACCATCGCGCGCAGCTGCGCGAAGCGCCTGCAGGTACGGCGCAACGCCGGCGAAGTACGCATCCGTCAACCACAGCGTGCGCCGAGCGGCTGCTGCAATGAGTTGGTCCAGGCGAAAGATGCCCGTCGTACCGGGTTCGTTCGCCACGATGCGAATCGATATATCCCCCGCTTCAGGCAGCGCTTCACGCGACACGAGCTCGTGTGGTTGAAGCGGGGCACCGATGGCATTCCACACCTGCGCGAAGGCGCGCTCGATATCGCACAGTGCGGGCCCGCGGACCTCAACACCCGTGTCTCGCCAGGGAGCGATCCCGCGCTTCTCATCGCCTACCCAGATGTCGCCAACGCAGAGCCCCGTGACAAACCCGATGCGACCGTCCACCGCGAGCACCTTGCGATGGTCGCGATGGAGCACATCCATCGGGCTCGTGAGCCTGAGTGGATTGAACGTGCGCACTTCGACGCCCGCATCCGTGAGCGTGCGCCAGAAACGACGGGACGCTTTGCCGATAGAGCCGAGCCAATCGTGCACGAGGCAGACGCGAACTCCATCGCGCGCCCGCTCCGCCAGTGCTGAAGCAAACTCGCGTCCGATGTGGTCGTCGCAGATGAAGTAGTTCTCGAAGTAGATTCTCTGACGTGCGGAATGAATCGCCTCGAGCCACGCCGGATAGTTCTGCGCAGCGTCCTTCAGCAGTCGCACGCTGTTGCCACTGACGAGTGGCGCCCCCGCTGCGCGCGTGAATGCGCGATCGAGCAGCGCGCTCTCACGCAGATGCGCCGACGCGGGGCCGGAAGTCTCGCTCATCGCCACAGGAAACCACCTTTTCAGCAGGCGGGCGCGAGTCTACAACGGTGGGCGCGACCGTCCTGTTTTCGTGACACTCCGGCAGAGATGGTGGTCAACGTGGCGTCATGTCGTTAGCATGGCCGCACAAGAGGGTGGAGGGAGCTCGCTGACATGAAGATCCATGCGCGCATCAATTCACTGGTTCCGCTTGCCGCGGTAGCTCTGGCTTTTGGCCTGAGTGCCTGCAACAAGCCACCGGAAACGCCCGCACCGTCGTCGGAGCCCAGGGCTGCGGAAACCGAAGTCACGCAGTCCGACTCGGGCACGACCACGACGTTTGCGCCGCCGGCACCGGCGCCGCAGGAAGGCGCTCCTACTTCAACTCAATAATGAAGCGCTCGGCCGGCGCAGCCGAGTCGCCGGCCTCCGAGGCCAGCTCGACCGTATATTGGCCGCGCTCGATGCGTTCGCTGTCGATCCACGCCGACACGAGCCCGTCGGGTCCGGGCACCAGTCCCGCCACGTCCGCGACCGATTTGGGCTCGCCGCCAGCGCGCTGCTGTCGTAGCACGAGGCGATAGGGCGCGGCGGCTGTGCCGTCCGCCGGAAATACCTGCAGTTCCAAGGCGCTGTGCTGCTCAGGCAGAGGAATGCTGAGTGGCGCTTCGGCACCCCGCACGCGCACGAGCATGTATTTGCCGCCGAGAGGCAGTGTGGCCTGCCCATTCGGCACCAGGGCTTCCAATGAACCGGCCGCAACAGGTGCGGCGGTAGAAGATCCGTACCAGGTCCAGGTTCCCAGCGCCGCCCCGGCGATCGCGGCAGCAACGCTGAGCGGCAGCGCCCAGCGCCAGCGGCGCGCCCTCATCAGGCCATCGAGCTCTTGCCGGTCTCGCAGGGTTGCGAGGCCTTCCTTCAGTCGCAGGGTGTACTCAATCTCCCGCACCATGCTCGGGTGCTGGGTGTAGTAGGCCTCGAAAGCGTCGGCTTCCTCTGGCGAAAGCTGGTCGGCCAGATACCTAGCGACCACGTGTTCTTCTTCGATCTGCTTGCGATCCATTGCCTTCAGGCCCCTAACAACGCCAGTCCGATGGCCAGGAAATCCGACTTGCCGTAACCGCGGCGCTCCAGCAGCTCACGGAGCCTGCCCCGCGCACGGAAGATCACCCGGTTGAACTGCAAGTCGGTCAGCGCCAGCGACCGGCACAAGGCGCTTCTATCTTCTTCCTGTAAGTAGAAGCGGATTAACACCTCCCTGTCGCGCGGGCTGCTCATTTCCTTGAGCAGTTGGGCCACGACACTGCCCCAGCGGCCGCCCTCCACGAGGCGGGCCGGACGCTGCTCGCTGTCGCTGTCGATGAGATCGGGCAGGGATTCGGGGCCCGAGACGGCAGATTTGTCCTTGCGGCGATGATTTCGGAGATGGTTGAGGGCGACCCGGTAGACGTAGCCATCGAGCTGGCCGCGATGCTCGATCTCGCCTGCTTCGAGCTTCTGCAGGGCGGTCACGATGGCATCCTGAAGCAGGTCCGCGGCGAGCTCCGCGTCGCGAGTCACGCGAGTGAGCTGCGCCTTCAGACCTGACATGTCTCGAAGGAGCATCTGCTGTTCGGCTCCGTCCTGGGCGCGGGCACCGCTGGAGCGCGTATTGGTTAGGGGTCCGTCACGCTCGACCAATTGTTCTGAACCTGGCTGCTGCTCCCTGCCTCCTCACGGAGGGCGCGACGAGTATACGGGGGTCGCGGTCCGTGCTCTATGCGACTGTTAAATTGGAGTGTGCGGCACCGTAGCTATAATCCGCGTCCGCCGCGCGTCGGGTTCGCATCGTCACACACCAAAGGGGTCTGTCTGCAGGCATGGGTCGCCGGATAGCCCTCTTTGCGGTGATTCAGCTGGCCTTTGCGTACTCGGCGGCCGGGGCGGCGGCCGGCGCAGCAGCCA
>JBDZVF010000433.1:0-5310 GCA_040255575.1 Pseudomonadota bacterium
TGTGGTGCGCGTCGATGTGCAGGTCGCCCTTGCAGTTGAGGCGCAGGGAGAAGCCCCCGTGCTTGGCCACCTGCTCGATCATGTGATCGAAGAAGCCGATGCCCGTGCTCACCTGGATGGGATCCGTCGCATCCAGGTCGACCGCCACCTCGATCTGCGTTTCCCTGGTCTTGCGCTGCGCGCTCGCGCGACGCGCGGTCAGCTCGCGCACGATCGCGGGCCAGGTTTCATCGGGCGAGCCGTTGCGCTTCACTTTCATGCCGCGGATGTTCAGGTTCTGCGCGAACACGAGATCGGTGTCGCGATCGCCGATCATGGCGCTGCGCGCGGCATCCATTCCCTTGGTGCGCACATAGTCCTCGACGAGTCGCGTCTTCGGCTTGCGGCACTCGCACGCATCGGTCGGGTGGTGCGGGCAGATGAACACGGCATCGAACTCGATGCCCTGGGAGCTGAAGGCATCCATCATGAACTGATGCGCACCATCGAAGTCCGCCTGCGGAAAGCTCGCGGTGCCGAGACCATCCTGGTTCGTCACCATGACCAGGCGATACCCGAGCTTCCGCAGTTGCGCGAGCGCGGCGAACACGTCGGGCATGAACTTCACTTTGGCGAGCGAATCGACCTGCAGGTCGGCGGGCTCCTCGATGAGCGTGCCGTCGCGGTCGACGAAAAGAACAGGCGAGGGCGCGCTCATTTGAAGGACTCCAGCAGCCGATCGTTCTGGGATGGCGTGCCAATGCTGATGCGAAGCGTGCGCTGCAGGCCCACCTGCGCCCGCACTTCGCGAATGAGAAGGTTCGCAGCGCGCGAGCGCTGCAAGGCGCGATCCGGGTCAGCAAACTCCGCCAGCAGGAAGTTGCCATCACTCGGCCACACGCGCTTCACGGCGGCGAGCTGACTCAACGCATCGAAAAGGCGCTGACGTTCGGACTTGATTGAAGCGAGTCGCTCTTTCATGAGCGGCAGCCGGGAAGGGTCCAGCACCTTCAGCGCGGCTTCGACGGTCAGTTGCGTCATCGCATACGGGTGAATGACCTTCCGCAGCAGCGCGATGATCTCGGGGTTCGCGATGAGCGTGCCACAGCGCGCACCGGCCAGGCCGTGCGCCTTGGAAAGCGTGCGCATGATCGCGAGCTGCGGCAGCGATGCGAGGTGAGACACGAGACTCGGGGAGCTCGAGAACTCCACATACGCCTCGTCCACCACCACGATCGAGCGACCCTCGACCTGATTCGCGATACGCAGGATCACCTCCGCCGGAATGGTGTTGCCGGTCGGATTGTTCGGCGAGCACAGGAACAGCAGCTTCACGTTCGGCGTGCACTGGCGCAGCACCTCATCCACGTCGAGCGCGAAGCCTTCGTTCACCTTCAAGGGCACGGCCGCAACGCCTGCGCCCTGCACGTGCGCCATGACGGAATACATGCCGAACGTGGGAGGGCAGATGAGAATCGAATCCTGCCCGGCGCGGCAGAAGGAGCGGCAGAGCAGGTCGATACCTTCGTCGCTGCCGCGGCCCACGAGCACCTGTTCTTTCGTGACTCCGTAGAGCGACGCAAGGCGGGCTACGAGTTCCTTCGGCTGCGGCTCAGGATAACGATTGAGCCCCGCGGCACTGGGGTCAGCCTCGGCACGCCACGGCAGCTCGTTCGCGTGCATGCGTTCGAGATGCGGCTCCCACGAAGCATGTTCGTAGGGCTTGAGAGCAACGATCTCGGGGCGGGCGATATCGGTGATCCAGCTCATTGAGCACCGCCCAGCAGTGCGAGGCGCCGGCTTACGGCGGCGGCGTGCGCGTCCAGGCCTTCGAGATCCGCGAGCGTCACGGCGGTGGGGCCGAGCGCACGCAGGCCGTCGGGTGTCAGCTCCTGCACCGTCATGCGCTTAACGAAATCGATGACCGAGAGGCCGCTGTACGCGCGCGCGTAGCCATACGTCGGCAGAACGTGGTTTGTGCCGGAGCAATAGTCGCCCATGGGCTCCGGCGTCCATTGGCCCAGGAACACGGAGCCGGCGTTGTAAATGCCGGGAAGCCACTTGCGCGGCTCGCGCACCTGGAGAATCAGATGCTCCGCGGCGTACTCATTCGAGACGGCAATGGCGGTCTCCATGTCCGGCACGATGATGCAGCGACTGCTGGCAACGGACTGCCGCAGAATCTCGCGACGAGACAGCTCGCGCATTTGTGCTTCCACGGCGGCTACGGCTGCCTTCGCAAGTTCCGGGGACGTGGTGATGAGAATCGCCTGAGCCTGCGTGTCGTGCTCCGCCTGCGCCAGCAGATCCGCCGCGACGAGATCGGGGCGGGCTGTATCGTCAGCGACCACCAGTACTTCAGAAGGGCCCGCCGGCAAGTCCAGCGCGGCGCCGGCCGGATCCGCCGCCACGATCTGCTTGGCCGCGGTCACGCGCGCGCTGCCCGGCCCGAAGATCTTGTCGACCTTCGGCACGCTCTGCGTGCCATACGCCATCGCTGCGATGGAGTGCGCGCCGCCGATCCTGAACACCGTATCGATGCCGCACAGCTCCGCTGCGACCAGCACCGCGGGATTCACGTCGCCGTTCGTTGTCGGCGCCGAGCACAGCACGCGCCGAGGGCAGCCAACGAGCTGCGCCGGCACGGCACTCATGATCACCGCCGAGGGAAGGGGCGCCACACCCGCCGGAATGTAGAGGCCCACAGCAGGGATGGGGCGAATCACCCGCTCACAGTGCACGCCCGGCATCGTCTCTAGCGAGACAGCGCTGAGGAGCTGCGCCTTGTGAAAGGTCCGAACGTTCTCGATCGCCCGCTCGATCGCGCCGATCTGCTGAGCGGTGAGCGTGCGGCGCGCGGCGACGAACTCCTCCTTGCCGACCGCGAGATCGTGCAGCTCGACCTTGTCGAACTTCAGCGTGTAAGCGCGAAGCGCGGCGTCGCCGTCGCGGCGAACGGTTTCAACGATCTCGCGGGTGCTCGCGAGAATATCCTGTCGCGCGTCTTGCGCCGGGCGCGCCAACGCTGCGCGCTGGCCCGCGGAGTCGAGCTGGGTCCAATCGACGATCTTCATGTCAGGCGAGCATCTTTTCGACCGGCAACACGAGCAGGGCGCTCGCGCCGGCCTTCTTCAGGCTTTCGAGGGTTTCCCAGAACACGTTCTCGCGACACACAGCGTGGATCGCCACTTTGTCCGCTGAGCCTTCGAGCGGGATGATCGTGGGGTATTCACTGCCGGGCAGCAGTCGCCGAATCTCCGGCAATGCCGAGCGCGGAGCATGCAGCATGATGTACTTGCTCTCGCGAACCTGCTGAACACCCTCGATGCGCATGAGCATGCGCTCGACCCATTCATCCTTGGCGGGCGAAAGGTCGAGCGGTGTGCGGATGATCGCCGCGTAGCTCTCCAGCACCGTCTCCACTTCCTTCAGGTGATTGGCTTGCAGCGTGGACCCGGTGGACACGAGGTCACAGATGAGATCCGCGCGCCCGAGACGCGGAGCAATCTCCACGGCGCCGGAAAGGGTGACGATGTCTGCCTGCACGTCTCGCTCGCGCAGATAGTTCGCGAGCGTGAAGGGATAGGTGGTCGCGATGCGCTTGCCGCGCAAGGAGGCCGCCCCTTCGTACGTGAACCCATCCGGGACGGCGAGGCAGAGGCGGCACCGGCCGAAATCGAGCGTGCGCAGTTGCTTGAAGCGCGCCTTCACGCCCTGGGAGGCGAGCTCCAGCCGTTTTTCTTCGAGCACATTGAGGCCGACGAGGCCGAGGTCGCACACGTCTTCCTGCACGAGGTCCGGAATGTCGTCGTCGCGCACGAACAGCACGTCGAGCGGCATGTTCTCCCCGTAGGCCATGAGCTGGTCCTTGCCGCGGGAGATCTTGAGGCCACAGCGCACGAGCAGGTCGAGCGAGGGATCGGTGAGGCGGCCGGACTTCTGCACCGCCAGTTTCAGACGGGTGTCATCCATGCCGGCCGGCCTCGGGTCTACGGGATTCTTCGACATTACGTTTGCTGTGACCTTCGATTCGTTGAGATGCGATCTGGTAGCCGCCGTTACCCGTGACCACGAAGCGGGCGACGCGCCCGATGGTGGTGACGCTGACACCCGTCAGCCGGTGGATTTCCCGGTAGGGCAGGCCCTTCTGCAGGAACTCCACCACGGCCCAGCGGTCTGCCATCGCCTGGATCTCGGCAGGCGTGCACAAGTCCTTGAAGAATGCCTTGCATTCCTCCGGCGAGCGCAGCGCCGCGACCGCGGCGAACAGCTTCTTTTCCGCCAGCGCTTCCTGGCGGGGCGAGAGCTTGCGATGAAGTTTCATGACGTTCCAATGTACTAACGCGCTAGTACACTAACACGAATGGACGAGCAGCCACCAGCCAAACGCACCGTCGGGACTCCCCGGGAGCACCGCGCCACGCACGGTTCGCACGGTTCGCACGCGCCTCAGGCACGCCACGTGCGACCGGGCGCGACCATGGACGGGGCGCCCATCATCGAAACCGACGTGCCGGCGCGCCTCGACCGGCTGCGCTGGGGCCGTTTTCACTGGCTGGTGGTCGCCGCGCTCGGGATCACCTGGGTGCTGGACGGGCTGGAGGTCACGCTGGCGGGAGCCGTCTCCTCGGCGCTCAAGGAGAGCCCGGCACTGCAGCTGACGGACGCGGAGGTGGGCGCTTCGGCCAGTGCCTATCTCGCCGGGGCCGTCATCGGCGCCCTGGTGTTCGGGTGGCTCACGGACCTGCTCGGCCGCCGCAAGCTTTTTTTCATAACGCTCGGGCTCTATCTGCTCGCGACCGCGGCGACGGCGTTCTCACCCTCCTTCGAGATCTTCGCGCTGTTTCGCTTCCTCACCGGCTGCGGCATCGGCGGGGAGTACGTCGCGATCAATTCCGCCATCCAGGAGCTGATCCCGGCGCGCTACCGGGGGCGGACGGATCTCGCGATCAACGGCAGTTTCTGGCTGGGCGCGCTGCTCGGATCGGTCGGGACGCTCGTGCTGCTCGCGCCGGGGCGCTTTGCGCCGGACATCGGCTGGCGGATCGCGTTCGGCATCGGCGCGGTGCTCGGGCTCGTGGTGCTCGTGTTCCGGCGCTCGCTGCCGGAGAGCCCCCGCTGGCTCATGATCCATGGGCGCCTCGAGGAAGCAGAGCGAATCATCGGAACGATCGAGGCAAACGCGACGGCGAGCGAGGAGGGCGGCCCGCTGAAGCGCATCCGCCTGCATGCGCGACATCGGGGCGCGAATCTCGTGGATCTGGCCGTTTCGCTCTTTCGCCGATATCCCAAGCGCGCAGTGCTGGGGCTGGTGCTGATGGCGGCGCAGGC
>JBDZVF010000434.1:0-5296 GCA_040255575.1 Pseudomonadota bacterium
GTCTCATGACCGACCGGGTCTCAATGATCGGGGCTCCACCGGCTCCCCGAGACGGAGCCTCCACGGGGTCAATAATCCACGAGGTCAATAATCCACGGGGTCAATAAAAAGGGTGGCCCACCGGTGGGCCGCCCTGCACTCATTGGAACGTGTCGTCTGCCTTGGAACGTGTCGTCTGCCGCGCTTTTCGAACCTTGCCTCATCGCTGCCCGGCCCGACGGCCCCGGCAGTGCGCCACAGTCGCCACTATGTCAATGCAGATGCTTCTTGTCCGACGGCAGTTGCGGGAACAACGCCTGATCCAAAGCCTGCACGTAGGTCGAAACGTCTGCCGGCCCCGGCACGAGCACTCGCCCGTTGATCAGCAAGTTGGGCGTCGCCACAACGCCGAACCCACGCAGCCGCTTCTCCTCTGCTTCGATCTCGTCGCGCCCCGATTCGGGGTTGGCAAACGCCGCCAGGGTTTCATCGCTGAGCCGACTCTCACGGCCCACCGCTTCGATGACCGACTTGTCGCCGATATCGCGCCCCTCTTCGAAGAAGGCACGGAAGATTCCATCCGCCAGGTCGCTCTGCTTGTCGTCCTTCGACGCGAGCGCCACCAGGCGATGCGCCTCCCGCGTATCCGGGAGCTGCTCGAGCTTCGAGAAATCGAACCGGATGCCGAGCCCCTCGCCCGCCTCGGCGAGACTTTTGTGCGCGAAGTCCACGGAAATGCCGGTGGGCAGCCGCGCGGCAATATGCGCACGCCAGGACTGTGGCGCCGCCGGCAGATCACCCTTGCCTTCGGGCAGGGCGCGGAAGCCATGCCAGCGAAGCGCCGGTGTCGGGAACCCGTGCAGGTTCCCCAACGCGCGCTCCAGACTGCGCTTGCCGAGGTACGACCACGGGCACGCAAAGTCTGCGATGAGATCGAGCTCCAGAAGGAGCCTCTTGGGAGCCGGAGTAACCAGTTGAGTATCCATGGCAGCGTATTTGGAGGGACCTGCGGCGGATTCAAGCACCCGGCGCTCTTTAAGGACCCTTCGGGAAGGTAACGCCTGCCCCTGCCCAATCGTTCCGACCGGGCATCAGCGGAGCGGTTCCATGGAATGGCGCCTTCAGCGCGCCCGGGAGCCTCGCTGCACCTGTTCGGTGATCCGCATCGCGGTTTCGAGCGCGCGCATGCCCGCCTCACCGCCGACGATCGGCGGCTTGCCGCTGCGAATGCAGTCGATGAACGACTCGATCTCCGCTTTCAGGGCATCGCCTTGATCGAAGTTCTGCTCTTCGATGGAGGCCGGCAGCTGGCCCGGCGCCGCATCCGCGCGCTTCCGGATCACCGTGAGAATCTTCTGCTGCAGGTCGAGCGAAAGGTACGCATCGTCCACGAAGACCCGCAGCTTGCGTTCGGTCTTGAAGCTCACGCGGCTCGCCGTGGCGTTGCAGACGCACCCGTTCTCGAAGCGGATGCGCGCATTGGCGATGTCGATCTCCTCGGAAAACACTTTCGTGCCGATGGCGTCGATGGAGGCGATCGGCGCGCCGACGATCGTCTGCACGATGTCGATGTCATGGATCATCAGATCCAGCACCACGTTCACATCCGTGCCGCGCTCCCTGAAGGGCGCGAGCCGATGACATTCGATGAAGTTCGGCCGGGCCAGATGCGGCTCGGCCGCGAGAATGGTGGGGTTGAAGCGCTCCAGATGCCCCACCTGCAGCACGCAGCCCTTCGCTTTCGCCAGCGCGATGAGCTCGCGCGCCTGCTCCAGGGTCTCGGTAATCGGCTTCTCCAGCAGCACGTGCACGCCGGCCGACAGAAGATCCTTCGCGATGCCAAAGTGCGCCGGTGTGGTCGTGGCGACACTCATCGCATCCACCCGGCCGATCAGCTCGCGGTAGTCCGCGAAGGCCTGGGTACCGAGCTCGCCGGCCACCTTCTCCCTCGCCTCACTGCGCGCATCCACGACGCCGACCAGCTCGCAACTGTCGAGGGCCGCATATTTCTGCGCGTGAAACCGTCCGAGATAACCGACACCGACAACTGCTGCTCTGATTTTTTTCATCTTGCCGGCTATTATGCCGGCCCGATGAATGCAAGTCCGAAACAGAACACTGACGCCACCGTTCCGCTGCTGCCGGCTTCGCGGGGCCGGCGCGAGCTCATGATCTTCGTCGTGCTGCTCGCATTCGGGCTCTTCATCGTGCCGCTGCTGATCTGGGTTGTCGGGCGGGGTGTGCTCGGGCCCTTCGAGGATGGCGGCCCGTTCGCGCTGCTCGTGGACTTCTTCAACGGCCTTCGCACGGGCTCCCTCGTCTACTGGGCCGTCGCCTTGGGCCCCTATCTCTTCGTCATGGTCCTGCGCGGCCTGTGGCACTTCGCCCGGGCAGCCGATCACGCTATGGACTGATCCCAAGCGAGTGTGACCTGTGTCGCACTCTGACGACGCCGAGTGTGACAAGCTTCGCAGCGTCGAAATAACGATTAGAACTGGGGATCAGATGAAGGGCTCCGTGCCGCGGCCTCCTTGGCCCGCACCCGTGGCAAAGGCCACCACCCGACCGGCGAACGATCAGACCCGGCCACCCGACACCCGCAGCAGCACCTCCGATGCGCAGAGCGAACCGCCAATCGATCCGTCGAACCGGATCACGCTGGCGGTGCTCGAGGAGTACAAGGTGGCGAAGTTGAAGGGCTACGACCCTTACAACACCTCCGCCGCCGCTTATCGCCCGCGGGACGTCTGGCAACGAAAGCGCAAGCGGGACTAAGTTTCCGCGCTCTCAGGGCCTTGCAGGCCCGGGAATGCCCCTGATGTGCCTGCCGCGGCCGCTTGCCGGTCGCGGCAGTATTTAACGCATGGGCGGAACTAACCCCGCGGCCAATACGTCCAGATCGCCAGGCCCAGCACTGCCACCATGGCGGCCATGGCCCCGAAGCGCCACTGGCGAAGTCGCAACTCACCGTACAGGGCCGTGCCGGAAGCGGCGGAAAGCAGCGTAAACAGCAGGATAGCCTGCAAAAGCGGCCCCCGCTCCGCGACGAGACGGTCCTGCTCGGCGGTCATGAAGAGCAGCACGGTCCCCGTCATCAGCAAGCCCACCGCAAGGGAAACTGCGGACCCCGTCACTATCGCGATAAGAACGGCCAGCGGCCGCATGGTCAAATCCCCATGTCGCGCGGCAGGGAACACTTGATGCTGCCCACCGCGATCTCTAGATTGAGCACAAAGTTGCCTCGAAAGAGCCCGAAGTCTACGTCACTTGTGAGCGCCTGAACGATGCCAAAGTCCTTGCGTCGCCCGTCCGGTTGGATCGCCGCTTCCGTTCTGACCGTACTGGCGCTGGTGCTGGTGAGCTCGACGCCCGCTCCGGCAAACACCACCACCCTGCTGCCGCCGGGCGCCATCGTCCCCACCGATCGCCAGCGAGCCATCGCCCGGCGCGTGGGGTCCATCCTGAAGGACGCGCACTTCCGCCGCGCAGCCATCGACGACAAGCTCTCCGCGCAAGTGTACGAGCGCTATCTCGATCTGCTCGACAGCCAGCGCAGCTACTTCCTCGCGAGCGACGTCAACGACTTCGCCTCATCGCGACTGAAATTCGACGACATGATCCTGACCGGCGAGCTCGAGCCGGGCTATGTGATCTTCGCGCGCTTCCAGCAGCGCAACAAAGAGCGCATCAACTATGCGTTGCAGCTGCTGAAGACCGAGCCGGACTGGACGATCGACGAATCCTTCCAGTTCGATCGGTCGAAGGCGGCCTGGCCCGCGAACCAGGGTGAGATGAATGAGCTCTGGCGCAAGCGCGTGAAGAACGACGCGTTGTCGCTCCTGCTCACCGGCAAGACGTGGAAGGAAGCGCAGGACATCCTGCAGAAGCGCTACGAGCGCGTGCTGAAGCGGGTGGATCAGATCACGCCGGAAGACGTGTTCGAGAACCTGATGAACGCGTACGCGCGCACGTTCGATCCGCACTCCAGCTACTTCTCGCCGCGTAGCTCCGAGGAATACCGCATCCAGATGAGCCTCAACTACGAGGGCATCGGTGCGTCCCTGCAGAGCGTGGATGAATACGTCACCATCCTTAACATCATCGAGGGCGGCCCCGCAGCCGTCGCGGGCACCCTGACGCAGAATGATCGCATCGTGGCCGTCGGCCAGGGCGATGAAGGCCCGGACACCGACGTGATCGGCTGGCGTCTCGATGACGTGGTGCAGCTGATCCGCGGCAAGGCCGGCACCGTCGTGCGCCTGCAGATCCTGCCCGCGGGCGCCGCACCTGGCTCCGCGACGAAAACGCTCAAGTTCGTTCGCAACAAGGTGACGCTGGAGAACCAGGCCGCTCACAAGGAAGTGCGAACCATCACGCGCAACGGCAAGACGCTGAAGGTCGGCATCATCACTGTTCCCGGCTTCTACCAGGACATCGCCGCGCAAAGCGCCGGCGATGAGAACGCGCGCAGCACCACGCGCGACGTGCGCAAGCTCATCCGCGAGCTGAAGGCCGAGAACATCGACGGTCTCGTCATGGACCTGCGCGACGACGGCGGTGGCTACCTGCCCGAGGCAACCGCGCTCACGGGCCTCTTCATCGACAAGGGGCCGGTGGTGCAGCTGAAGGACACCACGGGCCGCCTCGAAGTGCTGGACGATCCGGAACCGGGCGTCGAGTACGACGGACCGCTGGCGGTGCTCGTGAATCGCACCAGCGCCTCGGCCTCGGAGATCTTCGCCGCCGCCATTCAGGACTATCACCGTGGTGTGATCATCGGCCAGCGCACGTTCGGCAAGGGCACCGTGCAGAATCTCGTGCCGCTCGACCGCTGGCAGCAGCGGCCGGTGAACGGGCAGCTGACGGTCACCATCGGCAAGTTCTATCGAGTGACGGGTGAGAGCACCCAGCATCGCGGTGTCGAGCCCGATGTCACCCTGCCCTCCGACATCGACATGAAGACCGTGGGTGAGAGCGCGCTCGAAGCCGCCCTGCCCTGGGATCGCATCGCCGGTGTGCCTTTCCGCGCCTACGATCGCCGCGAGGACACCCTCGTGCCGACCCTCCTGACGGAAGAGTCACAGCGCGCGGAGAAGGATCCTGACTATCGCTGGCTCGTGCAGAGCATTGCCGCGCTGGATACGGCACGCGAGCAGAAGACCGTCTCCCTCAACCTCGACGCCCGCAAGCAAGAGCGTTCCGAGCAGGAGGCGCAGCGCCTGGCGCGCGAGAACGCGCGGCGCGCGGCGAAGAGCCTGCCGGCCTTCAAGACGATGGAAGAGCTCGAGAAGGACGCGGGCGATAAGGATAAGGACAA
>JBDZVF010000435.1:0-5290 GCA_040255575.1 Pseudomonadota bacterium
TGTGGGACACCGTGTTCTGGAGGCGGTGCCTCTACGCGCTGACCGTGAGCCTGACATTTCTGCTCGTGATCTACCCGCTGATCGCCGCCCCCATTGCGAACGGCACGAGCTGGTTGATGGGGATCGACCGTGCCACCCGCGGGCCGGTCGCGGACATCGTCAACGCATTCAGCGCGGTGATTCCAGGCTATGTGGCGCCGTGGAAGAACGCGCTGAACGAGCATCCGCTGCTCTTCTTCCTGATCGTGATTTCCATCCTCGCCTCGCTCGCCGGCAGCGTCACGCTCGAACGCCGCATCCGCGATCGCGCGCGGATGGCGTGGGACCGGCAATTTCGTGCGGGCTATCTCGCCTGGCTCGCGCAAACCCGCAAGGGTCTGCACAACGGCCTGCGGACGCTGTTTGGCGTGAGCCTCGTGGGTGTGCTCGCCGGGCTGTTCTACGCGCCGGCCCGATACACGTTGTGGTTCTTCTCGGCGCTGGCCGCAGGCTCGCTGCTGTTGCAGGGCTTCCGCGTCCTGGGCGCGGTCGAGCCGAAGAAGGGCACAGGCAGCCACACCCGGATTCAGAGCACGTTTGCGCTCTCGCTCGCGCGGGCGCTGAGGACGAACGATCCGCTGCGCGCGACTTTCCGGTTCGTGGCGAACCACGTGGCGCCCGCCGTGCTCATGATCGTGCTGCTGGTGGGCGCGGCGCTGCTTGCGAATCGGGCCACGTTCGATGTCACCAGTGCGGCGGGCCGCTTCTGTCATGGCACCCCGGGGCTCGATCTGACGAGAGAGGTCACCACCGCGGAGGCGAGCGGCTTTCGCACGTCCGACCTGTGTTGGGCCTCCGGTATCGTGCTGAAGAAGGGGCACCGTTACGAGATCACACTGACGACGCCTGGCGATTGGCGCGACCGCGAGTACGAGAGCGATGTGCTCGGGCTGCCGAACGAAGGGCTACCGTTCATCCTCGGCCTGCCGCTGAAGCGCTGGTGGAGCGCCAACTGGTTCCAGCCGATCGCGCGGATCGGCGATGTGGGCAACGTCGAGATCCCACTCGCGCCACCCGATGACGGCGCGCCCGTCGATCGCGACAGCTTGCGTGCGCGCATCACTGCGGAAGCCGACGGCGAGCTCTTCCTGTTCGTGAACGATGCGGTGCTCGGCCTTCCCGGCATGGCCGATACGTTCATGAAGAACAATTCCGGCACCGCCTCGGTGAGAGTCAGACGTCTTGGATTGCGAAATGCCGTAACCCCATGAGGGTTTTCCGCGCGGCCGCCTGAAGCGGGCGATTCAACGTAATGTCTCGCGAAAGTTGCGCGAGGTCTCACGTCGTGCGTCACTGACCGAGACGTTCATCACACGCGTTCTGCAAGCTCGCGGCGAAGAGTGCCGGTGCGCCCGGTTCGCCTCGCCCAGGGCGCTTCGTGTTCATCCGAAGATGCCGTTTTCCACTATTAGCCCCTGAAAACGCCTCCGCTCTAATCCACCGCGGGTCGTTTACTGGGATTTCGAATGAACGCATTTTCAGTGCGTCGCATGCGCCGGATCGGCGCGATTGCGATGCTCTCTGTCGCACTCGTGTTTGCCGTTTCCGCCGAAGCCGCTGCTCCGAAGATCACGGGCACGCCCGCTACCTCGATGACTGTCGGCCAGACCTACAGCTTCAAGCCCACGGCGACGGATGCCGATGGCAACAAGCTCACGTTCTCGATCGTCAACCGGCCGGCCTGGGCGTCCTTCTCCACCACGACCGGGCAGCTGACGGGCGCACCGTTCGCGGAGCACGCGCGCGTGTGGTCCGGCATCGTGATCTCCGTTTCGGATGGCACGACGAAGGTGTCTTTGCCGGCGTACTCGCTCACCGTGAAGCCGAACGCCAACAAGTCTCCCACCATCACCGGCACGCCGGCGACCCAGGCGACCGTGGGTGTTGCCTACTCGTTCCAGCCCACCGCGAAGGACCCGGAAGGCAAAGCGCTCACCTTCTCCATCCGCAACAAGCCGAGCTGGGCGACGTTCAGCACCTCGACGGGCCGCCTCTCCGGCACACCTGCCGCGGCCGGCACCACGTCCTCGATCATGATCATCGTGACGGATGGCGTGACTTCGGCGTCGCTCCAGCCGGCGTTCAGCATCACGGCGGCGGCGCCGAAGGTGACCAACACGCCGCCGACCATTTCCGGCACGCCGGGGACGACTGCGAAAGTCGGAACTTCCTACTCGTTCATGCCCGCCTCGAGCGATGCGAACGGTGACAAGCTGACATTCAGCGTCGACAACAAACCGGCCTGGGCCAAATTCGACACGATGACCGGACAGCTTGCCGGCAAGCCCACCGCGGCCGGCACGTTCAGCAACATCGTGATCCGGGTCAGCGATGGCAAGGCGAGCGCGGCCCTGCGGGCCTTTTCGATTGTCGTCTCTGCGACGTCCACGGGCCTGCCCGGCTCGGTCGCCGTGAGCTGGCTGCCGCCGACGCAGAACGTCGATGGCACGGCCGTGACGAACTTGGCGGGGTATCGGGTGCGGTATGGGAAGAGCCGGGATGATCTGTCCGCCGTCGTCACGGTGGCGAATGCCGGTCTCACGACTACGCTCATTGAAGGGCTGACCGCGGGCGTCTGGTACTTCGCCGTCACGGCATACACGAGCCAGGGCGCGGAGAGTGAAGACTCCGCGGTGGTGAGCGCCACGATCGGCTGAGAGCGGTGGTAGTCTTGCCGGATGACGATGACAGGGCATCTCTGGCCATATCGCGGCATCCGGCCGACTCTCCACGGCAGCGTCTACATCGCGCCCGGCAGCCACGTGATCGGCGATGTGCAGATCGCCGAGGGCGCGAGCCTCTGGTTCAACTGTGTGGTCCGTGGGGACGTGAACAGCATCCGCATCGGGGCGCGCACGAATATCCAGGACGGCACGATCGTTCATGTCAGCGGCGGTCGCTTCGCGACATCCATTGGCAATGATGTGCTCGTCGGCCACCAGTGCGTGATTCACGGCTGCCGGCTCGAAGATGAGTCGTTCGTTGGAATGGGTGCCACGGTGATGGATGGTTGCGTGCTCGAGCGCCGCGCGATGCTGGGCGCGGGCAGTCTGCTGCCGCCGGGCAAAGTGGTGAAAGCGGGGCAGCTCTGGGTCGGGCGGCCGGCGCGTTACGTTCGCGACCTCACTTCCCAAGAGATCGAAGCCAACCTGCAGGCGGTTGTTCACTACGCGAAACTCGCCGAAGAATACCGGCGCGCGTCACGCGCATAGCGAGAAGCAGCTTTCTACCTCCCTTCAGCGAGGCTGCAGCTGTGGGCGCACCATCGCGCCCCACGCGCGTAACCTGCGCACCTCTCGCTGGCGGGTAGGACGGTGGCCATCTTTCACGTATCAAGTTGTCTGACATCCGCTCCCGCGCCGGGACTTGCGCTGGTGTTGCGGAACCCGCACGAAAACCGCCCGTTTGATGTTCATCATTTCGAGCCCGCATGGGCGGAGGCGGTGCATGAACAAATCAATCCTTGTCATTCCAACGCTGGCGCTCATGGCATTCGTGGGCGGCTGTGCGACGTCATCTCACGGCAACCTCGGGCGCTCGGCTGAGCGGCTCGATGACAACGCGGCCGCGCTCGCGCGCCACGATGGCGGGCGGTATTCGAGCGGCGCCTACTCGCGCGAAGCCGACCGGCTTGCGGAGGAAGCGCACGACTTCAACATGGCCGTGAAGGATTCGCGCGCGGATCGGCGTGATCTGCAGGCCGAGTTCGAAGACCTGTCCCAGGCGTATCACGCCCTGCGTGACGATGTGGACCATTCCGACAGTCGCGAAGCGCAGCTCGATCTGAAGCCCGTGACCGAGGCCTATCTCGACGTGGAGCGCGAGATGGGTGGGTACCGCGCGGACGACCGCTACGCACGTGACCGCGATTACGATCACGACCATTACCATCGGTGATCGGCTATCGCTGACTGGCCATCGCTGATCGGCCACCGCTGATCCGCAGTGGCCCGATCCGCATTGACCTGATCCGCAGCGGCAGTTTCTCCTGCCCAAAACGGAAGTCGCATCGATTGCCTCGGCGGGGGCATGGCAGAATCCGCCGGGCTTCGATGCGACGTGTGTTTTCGGGGGGAGGCGTGGCTGCCAATGCGCAAGAACAAGAAAGTCATCATCACCTGCGCCCCAACGGGGTCGATTCACACCCCTTCCATGTCGCCCCATCTGCCCGTGACGTCGGAGCAGATTGCGGCATCTGCCATCGAGGCCGCGCAGGCCGGCGCATCGATCCTGCATCTGCACGCGCGCAATTCCGAGGACGGCAGCCCGAGCCCATCCGCGAAACACTTCATGGAGTTCCTGCCGCGGATCAAGGAGGCGACGGATGCGGTGATCAACGTTTCCACGGGCGGCAGCGCCACCATGTCGCTCGACGCGCGGCTCGAAGGGGCCAAAGCCGCGCAGCCGGAGTTGTGCTCGCTGAACATGGGACCGCTGGTTTTCGACTTCAGCGCCGCAGGTGCGAGAGTGGAGCGCTGGCAGCACGAATGGGAGCGCACCTACGTCGAAGGCTCGCGCGGGCGAATCATGTACAACGACAATGCCTACATCGAGCGCATCATGCGCGAGGTGGGGCAGGCGTTCGGCACGCGCTTCGAGTTCGAGTGCTACGACATCGGGCATCTGTACACGCTCGCGCACTTCGTGGATCGCAAGCTCGTGCAGCCGCCGTTTCTCATTCAGGGTGTATTCGGGATTCTGGGCGGCATAGGGGCCGACCCCCGCAATCTCGCTCACATGGTGACGATCGCGGACAGTCTCTTTGGTGAGGACTATCTGTTCTCCGCGTTTGCAGCGGGCCGCAACCAACTGCGGTTCTGCACGCAGAGCGCATTGCTGGGTGGCAATGTGCGCGTGGGGCTTGAAGACAGTCTCTACATCGGGCCTGCGCAGCTGGCGCAATCCAATGCGGATCAGGTGCGGAAGGTTCGGGGGATTCTGGAGAGCCTGGGGCTCGAGATCGCAACCCCGGCGGAGGCGCGGGCGATGCTGGCGCTCAAGGGGCGGGATGCCGTGGGGTTCTGAGTCTGCTCGGGCGTAATGTCGGGCAGGTGCCGCTGTAAGTCTCGTGCGGTACGGCTCTCCGATGACCGGCCGCTGGTTGCGAGTTTGCCCCGGCTGCGGCCCCGGCTGCGATGCGCGGGCGCTGGATTGCGAGTTGTCCCGGCTGTTCTGGCGGCATCCGCTATTGGCTGAACGCGTCGAGCAGCATCGGTCCGAGCTCGTTCAGGGGTGCGATGGCGCGCGCGTT
>JBDZVF010000436.1:0-5279 GCA_040255575.1 Pseudomonadota bacterium
GGTCTTTCAGCAGCGGCACGAGGAGCTCGGCGTAAGCCTCGCGAACGTAGGTGCTGCCCGCCGCGGAGCTCACCGCGAAGAGGCCGATCGGATTCTCGAGAACCGAGTTCGAGGCGTTCAGCGAGCCCGGGTTGAACTTGAAGCGGTTGCCGCGGTAGTCGGCACCGATCGCGAAGCGCATCTCGCCTGCCGGCAGGTCCATGGCCTTGCCCTGCAGGGTCGCCTCGAAGATGTTCTGCTCGAGGTCCGTGTTCTGCACGAGCCCGGCATCGATGGCGTCGAAGCAGTCCTGCGAGGTCGTGCCGCCGAAGATCGCAAGCCCGCTCGTGCACTTGATGCCCTGGCCGTAGTTGCCCGTGATGCTGAGGCCGGCGCCGTAGCCCGGTGCGCCCACCACGGTCTGGTAACGCTGGTAGGACGGCAGATGGTCGATGGTGATCGCGCCATCGGTCGAGCCGTGCGACGCATACGCATCCCAGGTCCAGTCCGAGAACGGCAGCGACCCCTTGAGGCCCGCGGTGATCTGATAAGTCGTGGTCTTGGTGTGACCCGTCATCGGGCCCCAGAAATCGAACTGCCGATAGAGCGTCCAGTCCGCCGTCGGGTCGGGACGCGACGCCAGCAGCGCCGCGAGCCCGTCGGGAATCTCGTGCAGGCCGTCGTTCGGGATGCTCGCGCTCCAGATGGTGATCGCGGGGCTGTAGGCGTAGACCGTCTTGACCTTCGTCGAGGAGACGGTGCCCTGCACGTAAGCGGTCATGTGCTCGTTGACGGCGAAGTTCGCCTTGCTGAACGCCGAGAAGCGCTCGAGCGGATCGGACGCGAGCCGGTCGAGGAAGCTTTCGTTGACCGTGCCGCCCGGCCCGATCTTGATCCGCTTGTCGAGCGGCCCCTTGTAGTTGGCGGCGTTCTGCGCCTGCCACGGGCTGCCGTCTGTATTGAAATAGAAAGTATTGGCGGAGCTCACGGAGCCCGGCGCCTGCCCGGGGAACAGCGCATCGATCGCCGCCTGCGAGGGCGCATTGATGCCGGCTGCGTAGCCGGCCTGGTTGATCAGCCCGTAGCCGACCGTGCCGGGGTCGCGCCAGCCGCGCTCGTAGAAATCCCGTCCCGCGTAGCTTGCGCCGTTACGCCGCGCCACTTCGAGACCGAGGAATACGTTGCCCTGGGAGTCGCCGAAGTTCTTGCCGATGGCAGCGCTCAGGCGTGTTTCGGCGCCGTCACCGGCTTCGGTGATGCCACTCTGCGCGTCGATGTCGAGACCCTCGAAATCATCACGCAGCACGAAGTTGACGACGCCCGCGGTCGCGTCCGCGCCGTACACGGACGAAGCGCCGCCCGTGATGACCTCGACGGACTTGATGGCCGCGCTGGGAATGGTGTTGAGATCCACGGCCAGCGTCGCGTTGGCAGGCTGGGCGCGCCGCCCATCGATGAGCACCAGCGTGCGATTGGAGCCGAGGCCGCGCAGGTTGGCGGTCGCGATGCCAGGGCTGCCCGTCGCCGTGCCGCTCACCGTGCCGGTATCGAACTGGGTACCGCTCGGCTTGAACTGCGGCAGGCGGTTGAGAACGGTCTCGACGCCGACGGTGCTGATGTTCTCGATGGCCTTGGCGTCGACCGTCATGATCGGGCTCGACGCATCGAAATCACGGCGCAGGATGTGCGAGCCGGTGACGACGACTTCCGCCAGCACCTCCGAGTCGTCCGCGGCGTTCTGCGCGAGTGCCGGATGCCACGGCAAAGCCCCCAGGCCGAGAGCCGCGGCGACCGCCGCACGAATGGTTATCTTGTGCACACTACCCCCTCGTGGAACAGGATCGTCCGGCCCGAAGGCCGGATCGATATAAAGTCACGCTAGAGTAGGCCTCGCACAGGATTCCGCTTCTCCGCACTGGAGCCCCCTCTTGACTCCGGTGGATTCATTGCGTGGCGCTTGCGCATCAGGACGGGGACAACTCACCACGGCTCGGTGACACCGTCATAGCGCAGGAACTTGCCGGTGTCGGCGATCGTCGCCTTTTCCGCCGTGCGGATCATGTGTCCGACGGTGAACGAGGTCTCGAGCATCCCCTCGTACTTGCCTTCCAGATATTCCTGGTGCTCGGTGAGCGTGGGGCCGGGGTTGAACATGAGCACCGTCACGCCATCCTTCCTGGTGGAGGCTGCGACGATCTGCATCTCGCGGTTCAGCGCCGCCTTGGTCATGCGATAGAAGATGGCGCCGGGGCGCGGCTGCTTCTCGCCGGTGAGCGTGCCGTTGCTCGAGCTGATCGCGATGATCTTCTTCTGCTTGCTCGCCTTCACGTTCGGATAGAACGCCTGCGAGACGATGAGCGGCCCCTTGATGTTGACGGCCATCATCGTGTCGAGCAGCGAGAACTTCATGTTGCCGAAGGTCTCGACGTCCCAGTCGCCCGGGCACTTGTCGTCATCCCCGCGGCACTTGCTGCGGTCGTTGTAGACGCCCGCGTTGTTGATGAGCACGTCGATCGGCACATCCTTGAGCTTCGCCGCGAGCGCCAGCGCCGCAGCGTTGTCGGTGACGTCGAGCTTCTCGATGCGGAACGTCTTGTACTTGGCGGCAAGGTCCGCCAGCGTCTGCGGCGTCTGCGAGCGGCGGTGGGTCGCGATCACCGTCCAGCCTTTCGCCGCATACTGTTTGGCGAACTCGAGCCCGATGCCGGAATTGGCTCCGGTGATCATCACGGTTTCGGCGCTTGCCAGGGCCGACAAGGCCATCAATGCGACGCCGAGCAGCCCCGTCGTCAATGCACGAATCATGAGTAAACCTCCCCCTGTTATTCGGAACGTGTCGGAAGAGACGGGATGACGGCCACGTTTGGACCCCCCCGGGACCATTGCCGTGCGTGGCCCGGTCTACCGGTCAGAAGCGGAGATGCGCCCCCAGCGTATAGCGGCGACCGAGAACATCGAAGAGCGTCTCGTTGGTCTGGGTGGCGCCGTTGAAATCGGAGAAGTCCGGCGCGCGCGGCGGATCGCGATCGAACAGGTTCTCGATGCGGGCGTAGAGCTCCCACGCACCGGTGCGGGTGTTCTCCAGCGAGTACGACAGCCGCAGGTCCGTGTAGAACGCCGAAGCCACGGTGTTGTCGTCGATATCGATTCCCTCGCGCAGCGTGGCATCGGCCTTGCCGGTGTTCACGAAATGGCCCTGCAGGTACAGCTGCCATGGGCCGTTGCGGTAGGTGAGCGCGCCGGTGAGCTGCAGATCCGGCAGGCCGATGTAACCGGTGGCGCTGCCGCCCGTCTGCCCCGCGCGGTCGATCTTGGGCGCGCCCGTGAGGCGCATGGAGTTCTCGCCGAGCCAGCTCGCGATGAGTCGCGCGCGGAAGGCTTCCCCGCGACCGCCGAGGAGGTGCAGGTCGCGCGTGAAGCGCACCTCGAAATCCGCGCCGACCGCCTTGGCTTGCGCAACGTTCAGGAACGTGTTCTGCATGAAGACGATTTCGTGCGTCAGCGGATCGCGGGTGACGAGCGCGCACAAGGCCGACTGGCCAGCGAAGCAGTTGTCGATGATCGCCTGGGGGCCGAGCTGCCCGATCGCATCCCGGATGCTGATGCTGTACCAGTCGAGGGACATGGAGAGCCCCTCGACGGCGTTGGGCTGATACACGGCGCCCACCGTGAACGTGTCGGCCTTTTCCGGCTCCACGTTCGGGTTGCCGGTGCTGGTCGCGCTCAGGCTGTACACCGTGTTGCCGAACAGCGGATCGCGCACGGTGAAGCCGCGATTCTGCAGATCAAACCGCTCGGAAAGGTTGGCGGCGCGCGTATCGCGCGACACCGTGCCCCGCAGTCGCAGATCCGGCGTCACGTGCCCTTCGAGCCCCGCCTTCCAGGCCCAGACTCCGCCGCTGCCCGAGTAGTCCGCGTAGCGTGCGGCGAGACTCATGCTCAGGTGCCGCACGTTCGCCGCGTCATTGAAGAGTGGCACACGCGCTTCGGCGAACGCCTCTTTCACCGTGTAGGCGCCTTCCAGATCGGGGAACGACGAGAACTGATGCAGGAAAGACCCGGTGAACGCCGCCGGAATACCCTGGATTCCAACACTCGGGTCGTTGAAGGGCGTCCAGTAGCGGAAGTCTGACGGCGTGGCGTACTGGTTGAAGCGATCCTGGCGGAACGAGGCCCCGAGCGCGAGCAGCACCGGTCCCGCCCCGATGCCAGCGGCGATGGGGCCATCCGCCGACACTTCCGCGAAGTGCTGTTTGACCGTGACGTGCCCGAACTTGTCATCGAGCACGTAGTCGAGCGCCTGCGGCGAAGCGCGGCCGACGCCAAAGAGATCGATGGGCACGCAACCGTTCGTGGGGTCGAAGAGCGTCGAGCGGCACACGATGCGGCCGGTGGCCGGGTCCCTCACCGCATCCATCGCGATCGAGAGCCGGTCCGTGCGCACGAAATCCTTTAGCGTCGTGTCGCCGCCGTTCTCGCCGTACTGGTAATAGCCTGAGTATCGCCACCCGCCCGATGTCGCGCGCACGCCCGCGGTGAAGGAGTACGTGTCGTTCTGGATGATGTCGCGCGCCTGTCCGAGGTCCGCCGAGCTGCCCATGCGGGAGAAACCGAACCGATCCAGCCCCTCGCTGACCATGACCTGACGCAGCGGCTCGGGCAGGAAAGCGTTATCGCGGTAGATCGTGGCCTGCCACTGGCCGAACTGCACGGCGCCCACGTTGACGAAATCGATCCGGTTGTGTCCGTACAGCGCCTGCAGGAAGGCGTACGAATCATCTGTCAGATCGTAGTTCACATAGGCGAACGCGCTTCCGCGCGCCACGCCCGGCAGCAGCGAGCCATCGCCCGTGCGATCCGCCTCGTAGTTGTCGCCCCCGCCGCCGGACTGCGAGTACGTGCCGCCGCCAATGGATGCGATGGGCCCGACCTGAAAGGGTCGATACGAGCCGTCTGGTTGGAACGCGAGACGATCGAGCGCCGAGCCGGGCTGGTTGATGAGCCCGCCGAACGTGTAACGCGTGGACGTGACATTCGGCAGCGTCAGAAGCTGCGGTGGGGTGCGCGTCGCGGTCCACTGCGGATTCGTGACGCGGCCCCACCCTTGGAACCAGTTGCGGCCGCGATACGTCTCGATGCGATCGGATTGCTGATACTCGAGCGAGCCCACGAAGTGCAGCCTCTCGCCGAGCGGCATGCCGCCGGCAAGCGAGAATCCGGCGCTGCCCCCGTCGCCCCGCTCGGTGCTGCCACGATGCGCTTCGGCGCGTAAGCCGTCGAACTGCGTGTCGAGCACGAAG
>JBDZVF010000437.1:0-5257 GCA_040255575.1 Pseudomonadota bacterium
GTCGTCGGAAATGTGTCGCATCTGAAGGATGTGACCACGACCATTCAGCTTCTGGCACGCATGGGCGCCACCGTCACGGTGGACGAGCGTTCGCGCATCGAAGTGGACGGCTCCACGATCAAGGACACGGTCGCGCCCTATGAGCTCGTGAAGACCATGCGCGCGTCCATCCTCGTGCTCGGGCCGCTTGTCGCGCGCTTCGGCAAGGCGGACGTGTCGTTGCCCGGTGGCTGCGCCATTGGCGCGCGGCCGGTGAACATTCACGTCGCGGGTCTGCAGGCGATGGGTGCGGAGATCTCCATCGAAGGCGGCTACATCCGCGCGAGGGCAGGGCGGCTGAAAGGTGCGCGGCTGGTGCTCGACACCGTCACGGTCACCGGCACGGAAAACCTGATGATGGCCGCGGCGCTCGCCGACGGTGAAACGGTCATCGAGAACGCGGCGCGCGAGCCGGAGGTGGTCGACCTCGCCAACTTCCTCATCGCCATGGGCGCGAATATCCAGGGCGCCGGCACGGACAAGATCGTCATCCAGGGCGTCGAGAAGCTGCACGGCACGCAATACGAAGTGCTGCCGGATCGCATAGAGGCGGGCACCTACCTCGTCGCGGGCGCGATCACGCGCGGCCACGTGCGGCTGAAGAACACGCGACCCGACCATCTCGAGGCCGTGCTCGCGAAGCTCGCCGAGGCCGGCGCCGAAGTGGCCACCGGCGAGAACTGGATCGAGGTGGATATGCGTGGCAAGCGGCCATCTGCCGTCGACGTGCGCACCGCGCCGTATCCTGCTTTTCCGACGGACATGCAGGCGCAGTTCGCGGCGCTCAATACCATCGCGGACGGCGTCGGCACGGTGATCGAAACCATCTTCGAGAACCGCTTCATGCACATGCTGGAAATGCGGCGCCTCGGCGCCGAGATCCGGCTCGAAGGCAACACCGCGATCATTCGCGGTGTGGAGCGCCTCACCGGCGCGCCCGTGATGGCGACGGACCTGCGCGCGTCCGCGAGCCTCGTGCTCGCGGGCCTCGTCGCCGAGGGGCGCACGGACATCGAGCGCATCTATCACATCGATCGCGGCTACGAGGCGATCGAAGAGAAGCTCGCGCAGCTCGGCGCGCAGATCAAACGGGTTCCGAATTGAGACGCGGCTTTGCGGTGCGCGCTGTCAGGAGATCGAGATGCAAGTAGGAATGATCGGCCTCGGGCGCATGGGCGCGAACATGGTGCGGCGGCTGCAGCAAGGCGGTCACCAATGCGTGGCGTTCGATCGCAAGCCGGCAACGGCGAAGGCCATCGAAAGCTCGGGGGCGCGAGGCTGTTCGTCGTACGCCGAGTTCGTGAAGCTGCTGAACGCGCCGCGCGTCATCTGGCTGATGGTGCCGGCGGCGGCGGTGGATGGCGTTATCGCCGAACTCAGGCCGCTGCTGCAGGCGGGCGATCTGATCATCGATGGCGGCAACTCGCATTATCACCATGACATTCGTCGCGCCCACGAGCTGCAGGCCTCCGGCATTCACTATATGGATGTGGGCACGAGCGGCGGTGTGCTCGGCCTCGAGCGCGGGTACTGCTTGATGGCCGGCGGGGAAAAAGCCGACTTCGCGCGCGTCGAGCCGGCACTCGCGACGCTTGCGCCCGGCGGGGATGGCGCGAGCACGGCGGCGCGGGGCTATCTCCACTGCGGCAATCATGGCGCCGGGCATTTCGTGAAGATGGTTCACAACGGCATCGAGTACGGGCTGATGGCGGCGTACGCGGAAGGGTTCAACATCCTTCGTCATGCGGATGCGGGGCTCGGTGCGCGCGCGGTGGATGCGGAGACGGCGCCGCTCAGCAACCCGGAGCATTTCCAGTACCAGATGGATATCGCCGCCATCGCGGAGCTGTGGCGGCACGGGAGCATCATCGGCTCGTCGCTGCTCGACCTGACGGCGGAGGCCCTGGCGAAGGACCCGGTGTTGCAGAACTTCGCCGGGCGCGTTGCGGATTCGGGCGAGGGCCGCTGGACGCTGCAGGCGGCGATCGAAGAGGGCGTGCCGGCGTATGTGTTGAGCGCGGCGCTCTATTCGCGCTTCGCCTCGCGCGGACGCGCGGAGTTTGGCGACAAGTTGCTGTCGGCGATGCGGCTGGGGTTTGGCGGGCACGTCGAGAGCCCGCACAAGACCTGAAGACAGGAAGCCCTCGAGCGCCGGCCAAGAGCGCTCAGTCGCCGCGCGGCCTGGCGCCTCGGACCGCAGTCAGCCGCGATGACCCGGCGTTTTCGATCTTGTCCGTCGCCCCGGCGGTGCGCCACCTCGTCATTCGTGGCGTCGCAGCCGAGGCCCGCCACAGCCGGCTTCTTTGTCCTGCTCTCAGCCGCCCGGCGATTGAGGGCCTCTTTGCTTCGGTCAGAGCCCGGCCGGTGGCGCCGGCGGCCACGCATCCTTGTCCGCCCAGACTTCCACATTCGCGCAGCGGGCAACGGCCCGCCCCGCAATCGACTCAGGCTTCTTTTCCATCAGCGCCTTGAGCGCGGTCCGCTTGTCGCTCCCGGCGACGGCAAACACAATCTGCTGCACATTCTCGAGGAAGGCCGGCGTCACGCTCACCGCGGAGCGCCCATCGGGCCGCTGCACACCCACCGCGAACTTTCCGTTCGAGCGCCTGAGATCGCCCTCACTGAACAACGACGCCGTGTGCCCGTCCGCCCCCAAACCAAGAATCCCCAGCCGAATCGCCGTCCCGGCTTTCACGAGTGCCCGCAGGCGCCGGTCGTAGTCCTCAACGGCCCGATCGAGCGGCAGCTCGGTGCGAACCCGCAGCACGCGCTCCCCGGGCAATCCCAGCGACTCGATGAGCGGCCGCGCCGCGCGGAAGTTGCTCGCCTCGGACGTGGCGGGCACATATCGCTCATCCGAAAACAGCAGCTCGAGCGTGCCGGATGGCGTCAGCTTGCGCGCGCCCAGCGCCTGGTAGGCATGCAGCGGCGTGTTGCCGCCGGCGAGCATGATCGCCATCGCGCCCTTGCCCGCGTTCTCGATTTCCCAGGCCAGGCGCTCGGTGAGCGCTTCGTTCAAGGCCATTCGCGATTCGAATGGCCGGATGCGGTGTTTCATCAACGCCTTCTCCATGGCTCAACGTCCCCTCGGCTGCTCGATGACTTTGGTGGACAGCTCGAGCGGCCGTCCGTTTCTCAATACACGCAGCCTGATGGTCTTCCCCGGCTCGCGGATCGCGGCCACCCGAGCGATCGCCTCCTGCGCGCTCTTTACGGGCACGCCGTCGATGTCGGTCAGGATGTCCAGGGGTTGCACGCCGGCCTGCTGCGCGGGACTGCCGACGTACAGGTTCGAGATCAGGACGCCGTCCGGCAGCCTCAGCCGCTGGCGCTGCGACTCCGGCACGTCCTCGGGGACGATGCCGATCCAGCCGCGGATCACGCGGCCGTTCTTGATGATGTCGTCCATCACGCCGCGCACGAGGTCCACCGGGATCGCAAAGCCGATGCCCTCGACCCCCGTATCCTTGCCGATGAACGCCGTATTGATTCCGATAACCGCACCGCTCGTGTCGATGAGCGCGCCACCGGAATTGCCGGAATTGATGGCCGCATCGGTCTGCAGGAAGTTCTCGTACAAGGCCACGCCCAGCGCGCGGCTCGTGGCGCTGATGATCCCATGCGTGACGGTCTGCGAAAGCCCCGCCGGGCTCCCGATGGCGAGCACCACGTCCCCGACGCGCAGCCGGTCCGAGCGGCCGATGGGGGCGACGGGCAGGTTCTCGAGATCGATATGCAGCACGGCGAGATCCGTGTCGGGATCGCGGCCCACGATGGTGGCATCCGCTATGCGCTCATCCGCGAGCTGCACGCGGATGGCGTCGGCGTTCGCGATGACGTGATGGTTCGTCACGATGTGCCCGTCGTGGTCCACGATCACTCCCGAGCCAAGCGTGTTCTGGATACGCTGTCTGTAGCGCGGCCACTCCTCACCGAGCAACTCGCCCAGGGAGGTGGGCGCCACGCGCTCCCGAACCACGCGGGCCGTATATATGTTCACCACTGCGGGCGCCGTACGCTGGACAGCATCCGCATACGTCAGGGCCGGGCTCTGCAGGCTGATGCGGGGAGCCGCGGCCGGGGGCGGTGCGGCGGCCACCGGCGGCCTCACGAGGTCCGGGCGCAGCGCCACGATCAGGAATGCCAGGGCGAGCCCGCCCACAATGGATCCGCCCACGAACGCAAGACCGCGGCCCCAGCTGCTCATTGCCATTTCGAAACAGGACTTTCAGACATCGGTACGCTCGCGCGGGACCCCATTTTCGTTTGTGTATAATGCGCCGCCCCCCGCTGGCCGGAAACTGCAGTCCCGTGCGCAACACCTGAAGTGCGCGCCGGACGTGTGCTGGCAGACGGGCGGTTCGGCAGCAAAAGCGGGAGAGCCACACTTGATGGCGGATAACGGTGTCATCACCACCGATGACGACGTCGACACGAGTCGGCGCAAGTTTTTGACGAGGGCCACGGTTGCCACGGGTGTGGTGGGCGCGGCGTTTGTCCTGGTTCCATTCGTCGACTCCTGGAAGCCTTCCGAGCGCGCCCGCGCGCTCGGTGCACCGACCGAGTTCGACCTGTCGAAGCTCGAACCGGGGCAGATGGCGATCGTGACGTGGCGCAAGCAGCAGATCTACGTCGTGAGGCGCACGCCGGAGATGCTGGCGTCCCTGCAGGGGCACGACGCGCGCCTGAAGGACCCGAACTCCGAGGACTCCGAGCAGCCGGAGTACGCGAAGAACGCGGTCCGCGCGCTGCAACCCGATGTGCTGGTGCTCATCGGCATCTGCACGCATCTGGGTTGTTTGCCGAAGCAGCGCTTCGAGAAGGGCATCCCCGAGCTCGGCGCGGACTGGCCGGGCGGCTTCTTCTGCCCCTGCCACGGCTCGCGCTTCGACCTGGCCGGCCGCGTGTTCGACGGCTCGCCGGCCTCGGTGAACCTGCGTATCCCGCCGTACAGCATCGCGGATCAGACGCTGACCGTCGGTGTTGATGAAGACGAGAAGAAGGGAGCGGCGTGATGGCATCTTCCACCACCTCTTCGGCGCCTGCCGCGAAGGGCTTCAAGGCCTGGTTGTACGACCGGCTGCCCGTCCAGAATTTCATCGAGACGCAGCTGACGGGCTACTACGCTCCGAAGAATTTCAACTTCTGGTACTACTTCGGCGTGCTGTCGCTCGTGGCGCTGGTGCTCCAGCTCCTCACCGGCATCTTCCTCACCATG
>JBDZVF010000438.1:0-5242 GCA_040255575.1 Pseudomonadota bacterium
GTGGGCTACACCACGCCGTTCGAGCTCATGGGGCGCGGCGGGCGGCTTTCCGCGCGCGTTTTCGCGAGCTACCTGGACGAGAACTCGACGACGAGCTCCGCCGGCATCAAGACCGACCGCGCCGGGCAGGTGGGCGGCGCGCCGTTTGCCTTCTCGCTGCCGAAGAGAAAGGCGACGGCCAACCTCAGCTACTACCGGGGGCCATTCACAGGCTTCCTGCAGCTGCGGTACATCGGACGCGGGGTCTATGACACCCAGAATGGCATCGGCACGAACAACTGGATCCTCGCGGACAACTCGATCGGCTCGATTGCCTATCTCGATACACGGCTCGCCTGGAAGATGGACCTGAGCGGAACCTCGGTGGAGCTGTATGCGAGCGGGACCAACCTCATGGATCGGGACCCGCCCATCATTCCCGTGTACAGCGCCGCGGTCGCCGCGCCGGCGCAGTTCAATGCCGGGTTGTACGACGTGCTGGGAAGGCGGTACGCGTTCGGGGTGAACGTCAGGTTCTGAGGAGAAGAAGCCCTCAGTCCCCGGGCGGCTGGGTGCGGCGGCGGGAACCGCTCAATCGACCGCGGTGTCAGGGCCGCAGGTCGAATGAAACGGCTCCCGCCGCCGCCGCGGTCGGCATATGCTTGAGCACCCATGGCATTGACCCTAAGACAACTCGAGGTCTTCCTTGCGGCCGCGCAGGACTGCAACTTTAGACGTACGGCACGTCGCCTCGGGGTGAGTCAGCCCACGGTGAGCGGGCGCATTCGTTCGATCGAGGCGTATCTCGGGTATGAGCTCTTCGATCGCGCGAGCGGCAGCAGCCCGCAGCTCACGCCGCGTGGGCGCGCGTTCGTTGCCAAGGCGCAGCAGCTCGTGAGTGGGGCGACGCAGCTGCCTGCAAGCCCGAAGGCGAACGGCACCAACACGCTGCTGCGCCTGAAGATCGTGATCGGTCCCTGGCTGCTCACGCATCGGGTGATGCCCGCCTTACCCGCGTTCTGCTACGACAACCCGAGCATCGTCGCTGACTTCGAGCCCATCGGTCTCATGACGGAAGGACGCGAGCTCGTGGGCAGCGGCGAAGCGGACATCTGCCTGTACACAGGCGATGCGCCTCAGGCAGCGGGCATCGAAGTGGAAACACTCGCGAGCACAGGCTGCTCCATCTTCGGTACGCCCGATCTTTGCGCGCGTACACGGCCGACGCCCGAGGGTATCTCCGCAGCGCCTTGGGTCATGCCGCCGGAGCACCACCCCTCGGCTCAATGGATGCGCTCGCGCCTCGCCGGAGTGGGTGTGTCACCGAAGAACATCGTCGTGCGCACACAGTTTCCCGACCAGGCCTTGCAGACCATGTTGCAGGGTCGGGCGCTTTCGGTGTTCTTCGATGAGTTCGTCGAAGGCACGCCGCTGCGAAGGGTCGGTCGGCCGCTGCAGCCCGTGCAGCGGGTGATGGTGGTCGGGCCGCGCGCACGGGGCCCGGCCGCGGCGCCGATGCTGCGGTTCCTGCGGCAGGTCAGTGTCCCGCCGCCGGCGCCGAATGCGGCTTCCACCAACGTGCCGCCAGCGCCACGTTCCCCGATAAAGTCGCGTGCGCGATCGCGCGCGACCGCGTCGACTCAGCGACGGCCGGCGGGCCGACAAGGCTCATCATGTCCATAACCTTTCGTCGGCTGCAGGTGTTCGTGGCCGCCGCGCGCGACGGCAACTTCCGGCGCACGGCGGAGCGGCTCGGCATCAGCGAGCCATCCGTGAGCGCGCAGGTTCAGGCGCTCGAGGATCATCTGGGCTATCAGCTGTTCGATCGGCGGCGCGGGGCCACTTCCACCCTTTCCGAGGAAGGGCTGCTCTTTCTCACCCGGGCGCGTGAGCTCCTTTGCGCAGAAGAGGCACTCTTGGCGGATCGTCATGCCGCCGCTTCAACGGAGCCTGTGATACTGAAGCTGAGTGCCGGCCCCATCCTCCTGGAAACGCGCATCAAGCCGGCATTGGCGCAGTTTCACGAGCGGCATCCCGACATCTCGCTCGAGTTCATCCCATTCAACTCCACGGACGTGAGCGAGCGCTCCGTGCGCAGCCGTGCAATCGATGGGCTGCTCTACACCGGCGGCCCGCCACCGCAGACCCGCTCGCACACCGAAATTCTCACACGCGTGAGTTGCTCTGTGTATGCGCCCTCTTCAATCGATCTGCGAAACGCTCTAATGCCCGGCGCACTGGCCGATCTGCCGTTCATCCTTCCGCCCAGGCACTACCCGCTGGGCAAGTGGTTCGAAGCGCAGCTCGCGAGCATCAGCCAACGCCCGCGTAACGTCGTGGCGCGGCCGCCCTACATGGAAGTGGCGCGACAGATGGCCGTGCGCGGCCTGGGCTTGGCGGTGCTGTTCGATGAACAGGCCGCGCCGCACGTGGAAAGCGGGACGCTGGTGGCCGTTCGCCCGCTGCCGACTTCAGCCTATCGCGTGATGATGCTCGGGCGACGCGCGCTGCAGCCGAACGTGGCACCGGCGCTCGCCTTCCTCCGGCGCGTCATCTGCACTCCGCACCTCCAGGTGCCGGCGCGGCGTCAAGCCAGCCTTCAGCTCGCGGGCGCCTGACGATAGCACCTGCGCCCTGAGCGATGACACAATCGCGGGCATGACTCGCGAACGTGCACTCGACGCAAGCTGGAAAGCCTGGTTGAAGGAAAACATCGAGCGGGGCTGCAACCGGCCGGAGCTCGTGCAGATCCTGCGAACGAACGGCTTTTCGCTCTCCTCCATCCGGGAGAACATGGGCGACGCATTTCCTCTGGATACGCCGCCGCAGGATCCATTGCAGCCCCCGCCTCTCGTGCGCGAGGCGCCTCGCAACCTGCACAAGGTGCCGACGGACGAGCTGGACATCTACACGCTCGATGACTTCATGAGCCACAAGGAGTGCGACCGGCTGGTCGCGCTGATCAATCATCACCTGCGGCCGTCCACCGTCACGATCGAGGGCACCGAGAAGACGTTCCGCACCAGCCAGACATGCGACCTCTCCCTGCTTCGCAGCCCGGTCGCGGTGGGCTGCGACGAGAAGATCGCGAAGACGCTCGGCATCCGGCTCGGGTATTCGGAAGGCATCCAGGCGCAGCGTTACGACGTGGGCCAGCAGTTCAAGGCACACACCGATTACTTCGAGCCGGGCACACCGGAGTACGCGAAGTTCGGCGGCCAGCGCGGCAACCGCACCTGGACGTTCATGGTGTACCTGAATGAGGGCATGGGCGGGGGCGGCACGAAGTTCTTCGCGATCGATCACACCTTCGTTCCGAAGAAGGGCCAGGCCGTCATCTGGAACAACCTGAACCCGGATGGCACGCCCAACCCCGCCACGCTCCACAGCGGCGAGCCTGTGACCTGCGGTCACAAGATCATCATCACCAAGTGGTTCCGCGAGCTTGGCTCGGGGCCGATGTACTACGGGACCTCGACCTGATCGAGGTAGGCGCCGTAACCCTGCGCCTCCATCTGGTCACGCGGGATGAAGCGCAGCGAGGCGGAGTTGATGCAATAACGCAGGCCACCGCGATCCACCGGCCCATCCTCGAACACGTGGCCGAGGTGGCTGTCGCCGTGCTTCGAGCGCACTTCGGTGCGGACCATGCCATGCGAGATATCGCGCAGCTCGGCGACGTTCGCCGGCTCGATGGGCTTGGTGAAACTCGGCCAGCCGCAGCCGGACTCGAACTTGTCCGACGACGCGAAGAGCGGCTCGCCCGACACGATGTCGACATAGATCCCCGGTTCCTTGTTGTAGAGGAGCTCGCCCGTGCCTGGCCGCTCCGTGGCGTTCTGCTGGGTGACCCGGTACTGCTCGGGAGTCAGCTCTGCGATCTTGGCGGGGTCTTTCGTGTACGCGGGCATGTCGAATCCTCCAGTCGGGGCGCTATCAATAGTGCCGCGCCGGCGTCCATACAAGCCTGCCTGGGTATTGACCCTCGGCGCGGGCGGCATGCCCGCGCCGGAGCCCGTCAGCTCTTCGCTTCGGACTTGATCTTGCCGCTCGGCGGAGCGCCGCTCGGGGTAAAGCTCTGCACGGCGCAGCGCCCGCCGCCGGGCCCGAGCACCAGGATGGAGCTGAACTGATCGAAGCGACCCAGCGGGTGGGTGTCGAAGGCGATCGTCTGCGCGAAATTGAGGCCCGTGCACGGCGCCATCAGCTTCGCGTAATACCACTGCCGGTGGATGTCTTGCACCCACAGACCCTGATCGCGGTCCGCCTTCCAGTCGCGGATGCCGCCGTGGTTGGCGAACGGAATGTAGGCCTTGGGCGTCGTTGCCTCGCCGGCGAACGCCGCGCCCATCGCGGCCAGAAGCGCGGCGCCAAGCGCCAGGCGCAAGCCGGTTCCGGGTTTGAACATGAGCGTTCCTTGAAATCCTGTGATGGTAGTCAGACGCCAGTATGGCCCGTCCAGTTCCGGCACTCTCTCATCCGGTTGACAGATGCTGACGGTTGGAGCCGTGTGCGCTGACTAGTGCGAGGGGATGGGCGGCAGAATCATCGTCGGCGAGTCATCCTGCGGCACCGGCTGGCGCGTAGCGGGCAACACCGTCACCGGCTGTCGGCTGCGGATTCTCTGCAGGGCCTCTTCCGACTCCGCGGGCATGCCGAAGAGATAACCCTGCCCGTATTCGCACCCCATCTGCTGAAGCGCCTCGGCCACCGGCTGCGTCTCCACCAGCTCCGCAATGGCTTTGAGCCCCAGGCTCGACGCGATCTGCACCACGGCCGATGTGATGCCCCGATTCGCATCCTCGGCGCCAGGGCGGCTCACGAACGGCCGGTCGATCTTCACGAAATCGAACGGGAACAGCTCCAGATGATTGAGCGAGGAATAACCCGTGCCGAAGTCATCCAGCATCAGCTCGATGCCCATGTCATGCAGCCGCTGCAGAATGTGCCGCGCGCCCGCCACGTTCTCGATCAGCCCAGCCTCGGTGATCTCGAACTTCAAAGTGCTCGCGGGCAGTTGCGCGCGTGCGAGCGTACTGCTCACATGCTCCGCGAGGCTCGGGTCGCGCAGTGCTAGCGACGAGATGTTCACACTCACATAGAACTGCACGCTGGGATCGAGCCGCCTGCGCCAATCGCCCGCGATTCGGCCGACCCGCGCAATCACCCAGCGCGTGATCGGCACGATCAGCCCCGACTCCTCCGCGATCGCCAGGAACTTGTCTGGCGATAGCACGCCTTCCACAGGGTGCTGCCAACGCAG
>JBDZVF010000439.1:0-5235 GCA_040255575.1 Pseudomonadota bacterium
CTGCAGATACGTCGTAGCGAGCTGAGTCTGCATCGACAGCCTGGCGAACTCGAGGTCGTACGCGCTGGCATCGGCGAGCGCGTGCGCGTTTTCGAGCGACCGACGAAGCGCGCCCCACAGATCGATCTCCCAGCTTGCACTGCCGCCGGCCTGATAGATCTCGCCCTGGCCGCTGCTCGTGCGGGAGACCGTGCCGCCTGGAGTGGTCACGACTGTGCCTCCGCCACGGCCAGCGCCGCCGGATTTCGTCACGCCCGCGTTCGCATTAAGCGAGGGGAAGAGGTCCGCACGCTGCTCACGCACCACGGCGAGCGCCTGCCGATAGGCCGCTTCGGACGCGGCGAGGTTCTGATTAGAGACTTCGACCTGGGACTCCAGGTCGCTGAGCACCGGATCGTTGAACAGCGTCCACCATTGCGCCGGGGACGCGGCTGCCGAGGCCGACGCTGTCGCCGCCGATGCTGTCGCCGCCGTCGCCGTCGCCTCTTGCGTGCTCAGTTCCTTGTACTGCGCCGGCGTATCGATATGAGGTCGCTCGTAATCAGGCCCGATCGCGCAACCCGCGAGCAGCGCCGCGCCCGCGAAGGCGCCGATTCGTGCAAGCTTCATGGCCGCGCCCGCGAGCCCGCCGATTCGCGCAAGCTTCACGGCCCCGACCGGCAGCGCGCCGATCCGCGCAAGCTTCATCGCCCCGACCAGGAGCGCGCCGGTGTATGCGACCTTCACGGCCCCACCTCCTGCGCTCTGAAGGCTGCCGTTTGCCGCGGCGGCGACGATCCGATCACGTCGATACTCAGCTCCTTCTCGTGGTCCGTCGGCCGGCGCAAACGATCCAGATACAGGTAGACCACTGGCGTCGTGAACAGCGTCAGCAGCTGGCTCACGAGCAACCCGCCGATGATCGCGACGCCCAGCGGGCGGCGCAGCTCTGAACCCTGGCCGAACCCGATGGCGAGGGGCACCGCGCCGAGTGCCGCCGCCAGCGTCGTCATCAGAATCGGTCGGAACCGCAACATCGCTCCCTCGCGGACCGCCTCACCTGCGGACATGCCGCGCGCCCGCTGCGCATCCAGCGCGAAGTCGATGATGAGGATCGCGTTCTTCTTCACGATGCCGATGAGCAGCACCACGCCGATGAGCGCGATGATCGAGAACTCCATGTTGAACAGCATCAATGCGAGCACCGCGCCGACCCCGGCCGAGGGCAGGGTGGAAAGCACGGTGAGCGGGTGAACGTAACTCTCATAGAGCATGCCGAGCACGATATAGATGGCCAGCAGCGCGGCCGCGATCAGCAGAGGCTCCTGCCCGAGCGATTGCTGGAATGTGCGCGCGGTGCCCTGAAAGCTGCCGTGCACGTTGTTGGGCATGCCGATGGCCGCCATGTCCTCCCGGATGGATCGCTCCGCGTCGCTGAGTGATTTGCCTTCCGCCAGATTGAAGGAAATGGTGGTGGCAAGCGATCCACCCTGATGACTGACGGATGCGGGCGCCGAGCCGTCGGCAAAGTGCGAGAAGGCTGAGAGTGGCACCATGGACTTCGCGGCCGTGTTTACCGCCGAACCGGTCGTCGGATCGCGAGAGGGGAGCGGCGTGGTCGCGGGCGCCGCGGGGTCGCGCGAGGTCATCGTCGTCGAAGTCCCTGCGGTCGCCGTCACTGAAGCCGAGGCGCCTGCCGTCGCTGAGGCTGCAGTCGCCACAGGGCCACGCGGCGAACGCGCGGGGGCGGCCGCTGACGCGACGCGCGGGGCGAGCGCCCCGGCGGCAGTCGCCGCGGCCTGTGCATTCGCTCCGGCTTGCGCACTCGCCGCCTCCGACGTGCCGCTGAACGCCGCGCTTTCCGTCGCCGGTACATAGATATCGTTCAGCGCAGCCGGGGACTGCGAGTAACGCGGCGCGACTTCCATGATGACGTGATACTGATTCAGGCTCGTATAGAGCGTTGACACTTGCCTCTGCCCGAACGCGTCGTACAACGCGTTGTCGATGTCGCGTGAGCTGATCCCAAAGCGCGAAGCCGTCGCGCGGTCCACCGTCAGGAAGGACTCCACTCCGTGATCCTGCTGGTCCGTATCGATATCGGTGAGCACCGGGTCCTGCTTCATCTGCTCCGCAAGGCGAGTAGCCCAGCGGCGCAAGCTCGCAAGATCGTCGCTCTGAAGCGTGAACTGGTAAGTGGAGTTCGCCTGCCGACCGCCGATCCGCACATCCTGCACGGGATTCAGGAAAAGCGAGACGCCCGTAACGTTCTGAAGCTTCACCCGCAAGCGCTGAATGATGGACTGCGTACTGTCCTTGCGCTCCGACAACGGTTTCTCCGTCGCAAACATGAAACCGCCCCCGGCACGGTTGCCGCCTGTGAAGCCGACAACTGTCGCGATGCCCGGATCGGCACGGATGATGTCGACCAACTGCTGCAGCTTCCCCTTCATGGCCTGGAACGAGATGCTCTGGTCCGCGCGCATCCCGCCATTCAGCTGACCCAGATCCTGCCGCGGGAAAAAACCCTTCGGGATGGCGACGAACAGGTAAACGTTCAGTCCGATGATCCCGAGCAGGAGCAGAACCATCATCGGAGCATGCGCGAGGGACCAGTCGAGCGCACGGCCGTAACCCTGGAGCAGCCGCGCGAACGCGTTCCGCGCCCCGCGCGCGAGTCGCCCCTGAGTCTCGACACGCGGCCCCGGCTTCAGGATGTGAGCGCACATCATCGGAGTCAGCGTCAGCGAGACGACGAGGGAGATCAGCACGGCCGCGGCGAGCGTGATGGCGAACTCGCGGAACAGACGCCCGACGATCCCACCCATGAAGATGAGCGGAATGAAAACGGCCACGAGCGACAGGCTGATGGAGGTGACAGTGAAGCCTACTTCCCGGGCACCGAGCAGCGCTGCCTCCATGCGGCCCATCCCGGCCTCGAGATGGCGCGAAACGTTCTCCAGCACCACGATGGCGTCGTCCACGACGAAACCGGTGGCTACCGTCAACGCCATCAGGGACAGATTGTTGAGGCTGTACCCCGCCAGATACATCACACCCACCGCGCCGAGCAGCGAAACCGCCGTCGCCACCGCGGGAATCAGCGTCGCCCGGAAGCTGGTGAGGAACGCGCTCACGACCAGCACGACCAGTGTCAGCGCGATCAGCAACGTCAACTCCACTTCGCTCAGGGACGCGCGAATGGAGTTCGTGCGATCCGACGCGATGGCGAGCTGCACGTCAGCCGGCAGGCTTGCGCGAAGCTGCGGCAGATCCGCCTTGATCGCGTCCACCGTATCGATGATGTTGGCCCCGGGCTGGCGCGTGACGATCACGATCACCGCCGGCTTGCCGTTGAACAGGCCCTGCGTGTGGATGTCCTCGACGCTGTCGGTAACCTCCGCAACGTCGCGCAGCCTCACCGCGGCGCCATCACGGTAGGCGATCACGAGGTTGCGATAGTTCGCTGCCGCCCGGCCATTGTCGTTCGTGTAGATCTGATAGCGGAGCGAGTCGTTTTCGATGATGCCCTTGGGCCGGTTCGGGTTCGCGGCGCTCAGCGCCGTGCGCACGTCCTCGAGCGAAATGCCGTACCTGGAGAGCGAGAAGGGCGCGAGCTCGACACGAACCGCAGGCAATGAGGCCCCACCGAGCTCGACATCCCCCACGCCATGTATCTGCAGAAGGCGTTGCTGGATGACGTTTGAGACGGCGTCGTAGATCTGGCCGGGCGTGCGCGTGTCCGACGTGAGCGCCAGGATCAGCACTGGCGAGTCTGCCGGGTTCACTTTCCGGTACGTGGGATTGGATCGCAGGGTCGCCGGCAGATCGGCCCGGGCGGCGTTGATGGCGGCCTGAACGTCGCGCGCGGCGCCGTCGATGTTTCGGTCGAGCTCGAACTGCAGTGTGACGTTGGTGCGATTCTGCGAGCTGTTCGAGGTCATCTCGGTGACGCCCGAGATCACACCGAGCCGCCGCTCCAGCGGAGTCGCGACGCTGCTCGCCATGGTCTCCGGGCTGGCGCCGGGCAAGGTTGCACTCACCGATACCGTGGGGAAGTCCACTTGCGGCAGCGGGGAAACGGGCAGCGCGAAATATGCGCCGATCCCCGCGAGCGCCAGCCACGCGGCGAGCAACGTGGTGCCCACCGGCCGACGAACGAAGGGCGCCGAGAGGTTCACGCCGCCGCCCGCCGACGGCTCAGCCGATCGAACGCCAGATAGATCACCGGCGTCGTGAAGAGCGTGAGCATCTGGCTCACGATGAGCCCGCCGAACAGCGCAACACCGAGTGGATGGCGCAGCTCCGAGCCCTGACCGAGCCCCAACATGAGCGGCACGGCCGCGAACAGCGCTGCGAAGGTGGTCATGAGAATGGGGCGGAAGCGCAGCAACGCCGCCTGGTGAATCGCTTCTCGCGAGCCCTTGCCGGCGCGTTCCGCCTCGATCGCGAAGTCGATCATCATGATCGCGTTCTTCTTCACGATGCCGATCAGCAGAATGATGCCGACGATGCCGATCACGCCGAGATCGCTACCCGTGAGCAGCAGCGCCAGCAGGGCGCCGACACCGGCGGAGGGCAGTGTGGAAAGAATCGTGAGTGGATGGATGAAGCTCTCGTAAAGCACACCGAGCACGATGTACACGCACACGACCGCCGCGAGGATCAGCCACAGCTCGTTCTGCAGTGACGACTGAAACGCGCTCGCTGCGCCGAGAAACGTGGTCGTCAGGCTGGCGGGCATGTGGATGTTCTGCTCCGCCGCCTTGATGTCGGCGACCGCGCGGCCGAGCGCCACGCCCGGTGCGGTGTCGAAGCCCACCGTCGCGGCCGGGAACTGCCCGACTCGATTCACCTGCAGCGGCGCGGTCTGCTCGTGAATGGAAGCGATGGTGGTGAGCGGCGTCGGCCTGCCGGAACCCGTCTGGATGTTGAGGAAGTTGAGATCGGCCGGGCTCGTCACGACGCCCGGCTTCTCCTCGAGGATGACGCGGTACTGGTTGGTCTCGGTGAAAATGGTGGAGATGATGCGCTGGCCAAAGGCACTGTAGAGCGCTTCATCGATGTTGGCCGCGGAAATGGAAACTCGGGCGGCCGAGTCGCGATCGATCTTCACGAGTGCCGCGAGGCCCTGCGTGGTGGAATCCGAAGTGACGTTGCGGACCTGCGGAACGCCGCTCTGCAGGTGCTGCACGAGCCGATGGGTCCAGGTGTTGATGAGATCCGTGTCCGCGCCTTCGATGGCAAGGCGGTATT
>JBDZVF010000021.1:0-28359 GCA_040255575.1 Pseudomonadota bacterium
CGCCTTTACCCGTGCGGCGAGCTTCTCTTCGACCTGTCGATCGCCGGCCGCGTCCTGCTCGAGGCTATCGAGCACCGATGTGGCCGCACGTTTGTCGGGGCGCTCCACTGCCGAGCGCCGATGGTTGCGCAGCAGATTCATAGCCACCTGAAAGATGTAACCCGCGAGGCAGTCCGCCCGCTCGATCTGGTGCGCCCGCCACTTCTCCCACGTGATACAGAGGGCTTCGTTCAGAAGATCCGCGCCGAGAGCCGGATCGCCCGCGCGGCGCGAGATGAGCAGGCGCAGTCCGCTGTACTCCCGGGCAATGGTGGTTTCGAGCTCCGCCCTGTCGGGCTTGGCCCGCGAAGCGCGTTCGGCGGCCGATTGTTCGAGTGGGGCTTCATCGGTCGAGGATGCCGACTTCACCAGTCGATTCTCCGGCGCTGCGCGCGGCAGGAAGGGGGTGTGCCGCGTGCTGCGGCGAGGGGAATTCAGCGCGCATTGCCGCCGGAATGCAATGCTTTCCGCGCGTGTAGTGCTGTTCACGATTTTGCGCCCTGTAGATTGCGCCCTGTACCGGTGCGGGCCGACGGCGGGCGCGCGGACCTTCCCTGATACCGCCGCCCTGCCGCAGGCAGGCCGACATTTTCCGCAGATCAGCCGAGCGTCTTGATCGTCTTGCGCACGTACAGCGCTGTGAGATTGCGGTTGTTCACATCCCTGACAGCCTTCGCGACCGCGGTTTCCACGCATTCGCGCCGGGCAACGTCGTTGAGCACCTTGATGTCCCTCGCATCCCCGCAGACTCTGTTCGCCGCGCTTTGAATGCGCCGGTACAGCGCCTCAACTCCCGCTGGGTTCTGCAGGTTCAGGTCGCCGAACTTCACGACGGTGCTGCTGCCCTCGATGTACTTGCCGTTGTCCTTGTCGTTGGCGTGCGCGCCCGGCATGCCGGCCACGCAGAGCGCGGCGATACCGAATGCACAGAGGGCCCCGGAAAGACTGTGCCGAATCTTCGTGTTCATGATCTTCTCCCGGTTCTCGCCAGCTGATTTGCTGGTACTGCGTATATGTCAACGGGAGCGTTTGCCTCCCAGGCCAGGGAGGTCTCGGCATGCGAAATTTCACGGTTCTCCCCGGGCCGGCGGGCCGGATCGGTGGCCGGGGAAGCGGGGCCGCGGCGGTTTTTTGCAGTATGCGGGCTTTCATCGGATCATATCGGGGCGGCGCGCCTTGCGAAGCCGCCTTTCGACATCGAATCAGACGGACCCGGCGAGAACACCCTTGAGCACACCGCGTTTCATGACCGCGACGGAAGTCCGCCGCGCGTACCTCGATTTTTTCCGGCAGAAGGGGCACACCGTGGTGCCCTCCAGTTCGCTGGTGCCGGGCAACGACCCCACGCTGCTGTTCACGAACGCCGGCATGGTGCAGTTCAAGGATGTCTTCCTGGGGAAGGAGAAGCGGGACTACGTGCGGGCTGCCTCCAGCCAGCGCTGCGTGCGCGCGGGCGGCAAGCACAACGACCTCGAGAACGTGGGCTACACGGCACGCCACCACACATTCTTCGAGATGCTGGGTAACTTCAGCTTCGGGGATTACTTCAAGAAAGACGCGATTGCGTTTGCGTGGGAGTTCGTCACCGGCAAGCAGTGGCTCGGCATCGATCCATCGCGGCTGATGGTCACCGTGTACCAGACCGACGATGAAGCCTTCGACATCTGGCACAAGGTCGTCGGCCTGCCGCCCGAGCGGATCGTACGCATCGGGGACAAGCCAGGCGGCGGATCGGACAACTTCTGGCAGATGGGTGACACCGGCCCGTGCGGGCCCTGCACCGAGATCTTCTACGACCACGGCCCCGAAGTGCCGGGTGGCCCACCCGGCTCGCCGGACGCCGAGGGCGATCGCTGGATCGAGATCTGGAATCTCGTGTTCATGCAGTACGACCGCTCGCCTGAGGGCAAGCTCTCGCCGCTGCCGAAGCCGTCTGTCGATACGGGGATGGGGCTCGAGCGCACCGCCGCGGTGATGCAGGGCGTGCACTCGAACTATGAGATCGATCTCTTCGTCAACATCATTCGAGCTGCTGCGGAGATCGCCGGCACGAAGGATCTGGCGAACAGCTCGCTGCGCGTAATCGCGGATCACATTCGCGCTTGCACCTTCCTCATTCTCGATGGCGTGATGCCCTCGAACGAAGGGCGTGGCTATGTGCTCCGTCGCATCATCCGCCGCGCGATTCGCCATGGGTACAGCAAGCTCGGCATCACCGAGCCGTTCTTCTACAAGCTCGTGGTGGTGCTCGAGAAGGAGATGGGGGACGCGTATCCCGAGCTCGTGCGCGGGCGCGCCCAGGCGGAACGTGTGCTGAAGCAGGAAGAAGAGCGCTTCGCGGAAACACTCGCGAGCGGCATGGCGATTCTCGATAAAGAGATCGGGCGGCTCGAAGGAGCGGGTGGCGCCCCATCCTCGCCGCGTGTCATTCCGGGCGACGTGGTTTTCAAGCTGTACGACACATATGGATTTCCCGTCGATCTCACGAACGACGTGGCGCGCGAGCGCGGCTTCACCATCGACGAGCCCGGCTTCGAAGCGGAAATGGACCGGCAGCGCGAACGCGCCCGCGCGGCGAGCAAGTTCAAAGTCGACCTCCGCGGTGGCGCCACCATCGACTCGCGCACGCGTTTCCAGGGTTATGAAGGCACGGACGGGGAAGGCACGATCGTCGCTCTTCTCAAGAACGGCCAGCAGGTCGACTCACTGAACGCTGGAGACGAAGGCGAAGTCGTGCTCGACAGCACGCCGTTTTACGCTGACTCGGGTGGCCAGGTGGGTGATGCCGGCGAGCTCGCGGGCCGCGGCGTGCGCTTCGTCGTGGAAGACACGAAGAAGCGCGGCACCGCTCACACCCACATCGGCAAGCTGGTCGAAGGCAAGCTCGCGGTGGGCGATACGCTGGGCGCGCACGTCGATGCGAAGCGTCGCTGCGCGACTGCGCTCAATCACACCGCCACTCATCTTCTGCACGCAGCACTGCGCAAAGTGCTCGGCACGCACGTTACGCAGAAGGGCTCGCTCGTCGCGCCAGATCGCCTGCGGTTCGACTTCTCTCACACACAGCCGGTTACTCCGGATGAGCTGAAGGAGATCGAGCACCTCGTCAACGAGGAAATCCGACGCAACGAGCCGGCGGAAACCCGCGAGATGGGTTACGAAGACGCCGTCGCCGCCGGCGCGATTGCGCTCTTCGGCGAGAAGTACGAGAAGGACGTCCGCGTGCTGCGCGTCGGCGATTTCTCGATGGAGCTGTGCGGTGGCACGCACGTGAAGCGCTCCGGCGACATCGGTTTCTTCAAGATCGTGAGTGAAGGCGGCGTGGCTGCCGGCGTCCGTCGCATCGAAGCGGTCACGGGTGAGGGCGCACTCGACTACGTCGAGCAGAATGAAATCCTCCTGAAGGAGGTGGCCAGCCTCGTGCGCGGCTCGCGCGAGGAACTGGGCGACAAGGTGCGGGACGCGCTCGAGCGCATCAAGGCGATGGAGAAGGAGATCCGCTCGCTGAAGGACAAGCTCGCCTCCGGCAAGGGCACCGATCTCGCGTCCGGCGCGGTGGATGTGCAGGGCGTGAAGGTCGTCGCCACCAAGGTGGACGGCGCCGACGCCGGCGCGCTGCGCAACGCCGTCGACAATCTCAAGGATCGGCTCAAGTCCGCTGTGGTGGTGCTGGCCTCCGTCGAAGCGCCCGGGAAGGTGGTGCTCGTGGCGGGCGTGACGGCCGACCTTACGGGGCGCATCAAGGCGGGCGAGATCGTGGGAACTCTGGCGACCAAGGTCGGCGGGCGTGGCGGCGGCCGCCCTGATTTTGCCCAGGGCGGTGGCACGAAGCCGGATGCGCTCGATGGCGCGCTGGCAGACGTGGCCGCGTTCGTGCGAGCGAAGATCGCGGCCTGATCGCCCGATGCCCCACACGGCTCGCGCGCGCCTGAGTGAATGGCGCTGCTAGTCCAGAAATACGGCGGCACCTCCGTCGGCTCGGTTGAGCTGATCAACCGGGTTGCCGCTCGTGTCGCCGAGGTGCGCGAGCGCGGGGATCGCATCGTTGTCGTCGTCTCTGCGATGGGTGACTCGACGGATCGCCTCGTCGATCTGGCGAAGCAGATTTCGCCAGAGCCCTCGCCCCGCGAAATGGATGTGCTGCTAACCACAGGCGAGCAGGTTTCCATCGCGCTACTGGCGATGGCGTTGAATGCGCGCGGCCTGCCGGCGCGCTCCTTCACCGGCGGCCAGGTGCGCGTGCTGACGACGAACGCCCATGGTCGCGCACGCATCGAGAACGTGGAAACCCAACACCTGCGCGCCGCACTCGATGAAGGCGTGGTGCCCATCGTGGCGGGATTTCAGGGCGTGGACTCTTCCGGCAACATCACGACGATCGGTCGCGGCGGTTCCGATACGACGGCGGTCGCACTCGCAGTCGCTTTGAAGGCGGACGAGTGTCAAATCCTTACTGATGTCGATGGCGTGTACACCACCGACCCGCGCGTGGTTTCCGACGCTCGCCGGCTAGACACCCTTTCCTTCGAGGAAATGCTGGAGTTGGCGGGGCAGGGTTCGCGCGTGCTGCACCTGCGTTCTGTCGAGTTCGCAGCGAAATACAACGTCCGCTTGCGTGTGCTGTCGAGCTTCGGCAGTGGCCCTGGCACGCTCATCTGTAAAGAGGATCAACCCGTGGAAGCACCGGTCGTCGCAGGCATCGCCTTCAATCGGGACGAAGCGCAGATCACCGTCACGGGTCTGCCCGAATCGCCCAGTACTGCGTATCAACTGCTCAAGCCCGTATCCGATGCGAATATCGAGATCGACATGATCGTTCTCGCTACGAGTCGCTCTGGCAGCACGGACCTGTCTTTTACGGTTAATCGTGACGACTACGACCGGGTGTTCCGCCTCGTGCAGAACGCCGCGCGCATCCACACCGGGTGTTTCGTTATTGGTAACGACCGTGTTGCCAAGCTGTCGATCGTCGGCGTTGGAATGCGCTCGCACGCCGGCGTTGCGACGCAGCTGTTCGGTATGCTTGCTAACGCTAACGTGCCGATGCATCTCGTCTCGACCTCCGAGATCAAGATCTCCGTGCTCGTGCCGGAGGAGCACCTGGAGAGTTGCGTAAGCAAGGCCCACAGGGCATTTGGTCTCGCACGTCCGGCCAACGGATGAGGGTTGCGTCCGAAACTGCGGCGCCTACGTAGTCTTCGCAGCCAATTGGGGCACAGATTCGGGGTTCCCCTGATGTGTCTATTTAGCGTCACGCCGTAGATTTCCGAATGGATTCGTGCGGCCATTGGAAAACCCTGACCCTAGGCGGCCGCGGGATCATGGAGGAAAAACAATGCTGATTCTGACCAGACGGGTGGGTGAAACGGTGATGATCGGGAACGACGTCACGGTCACCGTGCTAGGCGTAAAAGGCAATCAGGTGCGCGTGGGTATCAACGCGCCGAAGAATGTTGCCGTACATCGCGAAGAGATCTTCGAGCGCATCAAGCGCGAACAGCAGGGCGAGTCGGGCGGCGGCGAGTCGAGCAGCGGCGAGTCGAGCAGCGGCGAGTCGAGCAGCGGCGAGTCCGAGCCTTCGGCGGAGTTCGCGTCGGCGTAAAGAATGGCGGCTCCGTGCTGCGTTAAGTCGCCCCCGAGGCGGTTGCGGCACGGAGCGGTCCAGCGAGCAGGGAGGCCCGCGGAACCCCCAGGCATAGCCAAGGATCCGGGCGAACTCTCCTTTACCTTTCGCAAGTCGCTTCGTATCATGGCCGCCCTTCGCGGTCAGGCCGCCTCGTACTTTCGTAACTACCTGACCCGAAACGCAAATCATCCGACCCGGAGAGTTGGCCGAGTGGTCGAAGGCGCACCCCTGCTAAGGGTGTAAGGGCCAAAAGCCCTTCGAGGGTTCGAATCCCTCACTCTCCGCCAATTACGGACTCTCTCTCCGCCAAAAGTCCTGCAGAATCTGCGAGTTATAGAACGGCGGCTTTTCTTTCCTCCGTTCTTCCCCCCGAGAGAACAGTAAGAGGGCTGGAATATCTCGCTGCCTTTCGAGGGGCTGAGGAAGTCTAGCGTGGGCGCTAAGTCGGCTCAACGCGCGGGAACGGCAAATCCCTTGGCGGGCTCCTACGCAGGGCGTCCGCACGATCATCAGCGGAATGCGGACGTTTCCCGTCCAGGCTACCCAAAGCCAGTTCTCAGAAGTCTGCGGGTCGGACCGAACCCGCAGACTCCCGGTTTGGGCGCAAAGGCGTCAGCGATGTACAGATCGTGTATCGCTACGCGTTGATGCAGGCACCAAGCAGTAGATCCAGCATCTTTTTCCGGTCCTCGCCGTAGATGTGCAATTCCTCGATTTCGAGAAAGTCGGCTCCTGCTCGTAGAAGCGCATCTTCGGCAATCCTCAACACGGTTTCCGCCTCAAGCGCAGGGCAATGCCCCTCCGGCCCCTTGAAACCGTGAGCTCGATGCGCTTCATCGCACCGAGCGAAGAACGCTTTGCAGGCCGCCTCATCTTGGCTCAGATAAACGTCCTTCGGATGCTCAATCTTCTTTTCGTGTTCGTCCACGAAGTTGAACGAATCGAAGATCGGTCGAACGTACGCATCGACGCGCTGTTGCTCGACTTCAGCGAATGCCATGGCCCTGCATACCGCCATCGCGAGCGGTTTGTGGTCTTTCGACCATTGCTTGAATTCTGCTGCTGTACGTCCGGAGGGGGTGCGTGGGGCAGTGTCCATAAACGTCTCCTGAGAAGAGTTGAGGGACACGACCGGCCCCGCAGGGACGATTGCCCCTGTGGGTTGAGGAAGACTTGTTGACCAGTTGCGCATCTTCACCACATGGAGTGGCGAGGGTCCGCGACTCGATGCTGTGCGGACGGGTCGGCGGGATAGAGGTCGCCCTGCGGGCTGCCTGAGACCCGGCTCTTATGCGTGCCGAAGATGCCCGCAACCAAATGCGCACTCCGCAGTGAACACGCAACCCGTGCCAGCCTTATTGAGAGTGCTGAGTTCGCTTATAGCAGGGACGCTGCGTCAACTATCACTCGAGTGCAGAAAGTCTCAGGTACGGATTGTCCAAAGGGATGTCGGAAAACAATGTGAGGGCGTCTTTCAGGAGATAGCCATGCAGGTTGCGCGTCCGTCGCGGTCCCGTGACCTCGCAAATCCAGATGTTCAGGCCGCTGTTCTGCTTCTTGTGCAGCCTCAATTTCTCGAAACGCTTCTGGACCCACTGCCATTCGCTGACGTTGTCGGCGCGAGCACGCTGCCCGACTTGAGGATGTTCCTTCGCATAGCGCTGGAAAATGCCCGGACTGACCAGGAAGACAGTGCCGTCTACGATGTGGATCATGGCCTTCGCGTCGTTGATGATGAGCATTCGATTCAGGATGCGCTCGCGCAACCAAGCGACGAAGTGCTCACCGGAAGGCGCGTCCACATCGGAAGCAAAAGAGCGCGGCGTGGCCGCGGCGTCGAGAGGTTCTGGGACGTTCATCGGCGCCGCAGGCGACTCCGCTTCGATGGCGGCCGAGGGAGCAGTGGCGGCGCACGGCTCCTCGAACATTGCGAGCAGATCGTCGACGGAACTCGTCGCTGAAGAGGATTCTGCTGGTAGCGGCTCAGGCCCTGCGACACTTTGACTGATCGGCGCCGCTGCGGTGATCTCTGCACCGGCATCCGCCGGCGGATCTGCTGTATCGAGGCTGGAGTCGATTCGCACGGTTCCGTTGAATGACGCCGGTCGTTCGGAATTGCCCCAGATCATCGTCGGCGCGATGCGAAGGAAGGTGAAGCTGTGAGACCAGCCGCCGCTGCTCGTGACCGTCGCGGTCCAGATGGCCTTTCCGTTCGGGGTTGCCTGGACGATGCCGTGATCCTGCAGCACGTTGAACACAGCAGGGTTGCGATCTGGAATGCCCTCAATCCCATGCGACAACAGGTGCGCGCGAAGCTTGTCGCACACGGTCTTGGAGATTAACCAAAGTGCATCATCGGTGAGCCAGCCGTCCGAGGCCTGCGGCTGATTCAGTTTCAATTCCTCTTTGACCAGGTACCGAAGACCATCGAGGAGCTTGCGCTGAAGCGCTTGTGTCGGTGCGATCTGCGCGCTCATCGGATCCCCACCCAGGTCCTGGGCCACTGAGGCTTTGTCGGCCTGCGTGACCAACTCGCCTAGCACGCCCGCGCGATCATGTTGACCGGCCAGGACGTAGAGCAACGAGGACCACAGTTCGGGGAATCCGCTAAGCCAATCCAAAATGCGCGAATCGAGGATTCGGGTGTAGAGCAGACCAGCCGCGGCTTCGTGCAGTCGATACTCTTGTTTGAGATGACGGAACCGGTATTCGCGCGTGAGCGGACCATGCCACGGATACCAACGAGAACCGTCGGTGTGCTCCACCAGGAAGTTCACTGCGAGCTTTCCCACGTCGTGCAGCAAGGCGGCGTACGCCGCCGCTGCGCTCCACGCCTCCGCTTGCGCGGCCTGAGTTTCTGATGGTGCCCCGACCGGGAGTAGCCGCGACTGACGCAGCTTCAGTGCGAAAGCGACGATTTCCAAGCCGTGATCCAGCATCCCGCCGGAATATGCGTGGTGATGAGCGGCCGACGCCGGAAGCAGCTGAGCCAAACTCGCATATCGCTCGAGCGGTGCTCGATACAGTTGCGCGAACTGCTCGCGCGAAAGCGAGGTGCGCTGCCAGATGTGTTCGAGCAGCACCCGGCGGCGAGGTGTGCTCAGCAGCTCTTCGACACTGGCTGGGCGCAGCCACGCGTCATTCTGAACGGTGCTGGTCCCGCTGAAGCGTGTGTCTGTGTCTCTTGCCCGACTTCGCAGCAGCGAGAACATCATCGACCTCATTGCCAGAGCAAACGATCGTTGGTCCTTCGAGAGCGAGCGTTCTATGACCGCAATCTTCGCTTGAGGGCGCCAGCAGCCGATAGTCGTTGCAGCTCGAGGGGCGAGTATTCCGGGTTGAGCTCGCATCCGATGTAACAACGCGCGAGGCGCGTTGCGACGGCGCGCGTCGTCCCGCTGCCGGCGAATGGGTCGAATACGACGTCACCCGGGCGCGAGCCCGCCAGAATGCACGGCTCGATGAGCTTCGGCGGAAATGTCGCGAAGTGCGCGCCTCGAAACGGCGCAGTCGCTACCGTCCACACGCTTCGCTTGTTACGCAGGCCGTTTGGAGATAGCTGAAGGGATTGGCCGCCGTCGATGGAGGACTCATGTCGGCGCTCACGATCCGATCGCAGAGGCTTGCGCGAACAACGGATGTTCGGGACGGCTTTTCGTGGACGCGCATTAGCTCCGAGTCCGACGCTGCGCGCCCGTCGGGTGAATCCTTGCCCGTATGGCGACTTGATCAAGTGTGGAGAGTTTGGTGCGCCGAACCTTGCGGGCTCCTGAATGCTCTTGCTGTCATAGAAATAACGGGGCGATCGAGCCAGGAGAAAAAGATACTCGTGCGCTTTTGTCGGCCGGTCCTCAACGCTCTCGGGCATCGGATTTGGCTTATGCCAAACGATATCGGCGCGTAAGTACCACCCATCGTCGCGCAGTGCGCACGCGACCGCCCACGGCACTCCGACGAGATCTTTGGGCTTCATGCCCTCCGGCAGCGTCCGCCGTGGTTTGGAAATAGTGTCACGTTTGTGCCCGCCGCCGGCGTATCGGCGGCCGAGCTGCGCGAGATTGCTCGCGCCCGGCTGCCCCTGGGCGGCATAGCAGTCCCCGAGATTCAGCCACAGCGTTCCGTCAGGCTTCAGCAACTCGCGCACCATTCGGAAGACGTCGACCATTTCGCCGATGTACTGCGCGAGCGTTTCTTCCAGGCCAATTTGTCCCGCGACTCCGTAGTCACGCAGGCCCCAGTAGGGAGGGGACGTAACGCAGGTTTGGAGCTGGACGCCGTCGGCGATCATGCGTGGCATGATCGAGCGGCAATCTCCTACATGCGTTCGGTTGAGCCATCGTTCCATTGATCGCGAGCCGTAGGAATCAACACCCGGTTCGACTGTCGCTCGCATCCTCATTCACCTTGAAGCGCTGGGGAGCGGGATCGTCGCAGCGCGAGCGGGAGCAGTCGCTCAACATTGCGCAGACGGTGTCATTCGGATTTGTAGTCGGCGGTGTGATGTTACTTTTACGATCTGGCGCGGCCGATCGACGGACCCTTTCTTTGCGCAGTAATCAGATCGAGCCTCAGCACCCATGAGTGATGGGTGAGTGAGCCTTTTTTGCCTTTTTGGGTAGGGCCGTTCCCCTTGGGCCCCTTCCATTGGGTTCGCTGTCACCTTTTGGCCCCTTTGCCGGCGCGAGACACAGGGGCGCCACATGCGAGCCGCGGCACCAATCCGTAACGGCCTTTTCCAGCATTAGATCTGCCGCACTCGGGTTTGGCGGTACTGGTGATCCATCAAGTCAGAGAAGCGATTCTCCTTCACTTGCAGCCGGTGGCCTCGGCGATATCGGCGAGTAGGACTGGATAATCAATCGCTTACAAGTGGAGCGTGCAGGGGTGGCCGTTTTGTCGTAGAAATACTCGTGTTGTCACAAGATGGCATTCACAGCGAAAACGATGGCTTCAACGGACTACAACTCGTACGCAGAACGGCTGAGCGCGGCATTCGCGCGCGGCCGGCGCGGGTATGTGCGCTCGGAGAATGCGTTCTGGGGCTATCTGCGCACGCATGGCGCGAACGACAGAGCCGCTACCGTCGGGGTGTGGACCGTGCGAGCGCTGCTAGCGGTCGGAGTCATCTGCACGTTGCCGCTGCTTGGCACGGTGCTCTACTACGTCGCATCGACGTTGATCGTCGTCGCGCTCGTGTGGGGAGTTATCTACATCATTCGAAACGGCGTCGAAGTTCAACTTCCGCCGCCGCCTAAGCCTCCGGAATGGCGATACGGCTTTCACGGCTTTGGCTTATATGATGAGTCCGGCGCACGTCTCGACCCGCACGATCCGAACGACCCAAACGATGACCTCTAGCGACGCGCGGTAGTCGCAGCGTTCTTGCTCGCTACCGCTGCGACAGACTGCGCGGATCGCGCCAATATACCGACGCCTTGTCCGCCTGCGCTCCGCGCATCTACCGTGCTTGCCTGCAATCCATGAACGAGGGCTCCAGCGCGAATTCCGGCCCAGGTCAGTGCAGTCACCCAAAACATTGGAAGCACGAGGAACGAGGCGCCAAAGATGTAGTCCATGAGCATATCGCCAAATGCATTGTTCAGGCCGTACAGCGCGTTGAAGTTCGAATGCGGCGAATCCCAGCCATACAGTGCATCGAGAATCGTGGAGTCGAGCCAGCGGCTCAATTGAAACCAGAAGTCGCAGAAGAACAACGCGAACTCCACGCAGGTCAAGGTCACGAGGGTTTCGGCGCCGTACGTTCCGAAGAGCAGCACCAAGGGAATGCAGATTACCAGCGCCATCTTCAGCAGGCTCAGTACGATCGGCAACGCCTGTCGCACCACATCCATCGATGGCAGATAGGTCAACGAGCCAAAGGTGAGGCCGATGTCGGACGCCGCGCGATTCGTGACGTGAGTGAGCGACGGGCCGATACGTCCGCCGTAGTCCGGATAGACTTCGCCGCGGTTGACGGTCTGCCCGCTCGGAGTCGCGATGGCGCGGATGACTGAATTTCCCACCTGATCAGGGGACATGAAGGTCGCCCAGCCGGTGATGCGTTCCATCAGGGTCGGATCGACTTGTTGCAACAGGCGCGCCCGCAGGCCCTCGTTCTCTTGCGCCCACCATTGCTCGCACGTGGGGTAGCCGGCACCACTCGGTACTCGAGCGAGACCGGCGTCGCGCACCTCGTCGTACTCCCAGCCTTCCCGGGGCGTACTCGAATGCAGGTCTGCGTAGTACCCCGGCTGGTGCAGAAATGTAGTTGAGCCAATCCAGGTGACGTCGTAGCTCTCGGCGGGTCCAAGATTGGGGCGGCTTGCAAACAGCCGTGAACGTGCAGGCCCATAGCAATCGCGTGTGAAGTCGGCGACCTCCTGAGCGAGCAGGGGATCAGCGATGCGGGTATTGCTGATATCCATGCGGATCTGGCGCAGATCGGCTCCGCACGGAATGGCGGCGACGGCCGCTGCCGTGACGGCTTTCGAGATCGCGTGCATGAAGAACCACCAGACTGGGACATGAGCGGATTGACCGTTCAACTCTGTGAAGGCGGGCGCCCAACCGGTGTCGGATGGAACAGGAACATTTACCTGGCATTGAACCGAGCGCGTCCGGTCGAACTCGATGGAGCCCAGGTCAACCTGGATGAAAGGGATGCCAGCGAACATGATCACGAGCACGGCGACCCACACGCGCGTCTCGATGCGAACGGCCGATAACACGCCCTTGTTGCCCTCATCCGCGCCTTCTCCGCGTGCTCTGAGCCATTCGTGCAGGACGATTGCGAGAAAGGGTAGGGCAAACACGCCGCTCGCAACCAGGACATTCCAGATCCCGTTGTTCACGATCCAGCCAACGAGCGTGAAGTAATACTCGAGATAGTCGGTCGTGTAGAGCGTCATGATGAGCGCTTCGGTGGATTAGCCCTGTTGAAACAGCATTGAGGTTTCGAGCAGGATAATGGTGCAGACGGCTGCGATCTCTGCACGCCGCAGGCGCGTGCGGGACTCTGGATTCGGTTCACGCGCGCGAATGCGCTTGTGCATCCACCACCAGCCCCACGCGGTGAGGACATACAGCGCGAGCCGCCAGACGAAGAAGTGCAGCCGGTGGTGCTCCAGCCAGTCGCGCCACGTCTCGACGTCGCCGACGATCCTGATGCCGATGGCGTTGATCGCAACAGCCACGCAGATCAATCCCAGCGTCACGCCGACGGCAAGTACGATCCGACGTCCGAAGAATCGGCGCAGCGTCGCGAATGCCATGCCTCAATTCCTGCCCCCGCCGGGCTTCTGAATCTGATCCAATCGGTTGCGCTGCTGATCGATCTCAACAATGTTACGTGAGGCTTCACTGCGTGCACCGTGCCGTTCAATGATCGACATCGGGGCATTCCCGGCGAGCTCACGGCGCAACTCCAACTGCGCGCGCAGGATGTCGATTTCCTGACGCAGCCATTCGCTCTCTTTCGAGATCGCGGATTGGGCCAATTGATTCGCGGCCACGTTCGGTTCTTTACGTCCTGCGAGCAATGTTCCTTGCAGCAGCATCGCCTTCTCGAGGACGCTGCCGACGGCGATCTCGGATGCGAGGCGTTTTGCTAACAAGTCCTGATCGGGTTCGTCACGAAGCGCTTCAATGACGCCGCGGGTAATCGGTAGGGCGTTGCTGCCCGCGCCTTCCAGCGCCGCCACCGTGATGGGCTGATTGCCGGTGACAAGGGCTTGCAGCGCTTGAAGCTTCGCGTCGTACTCATCCTGGATGAGCGGTGTAAGGCCGACACCAGCCGTCGTCTGCGTACGGGTGCAACCCTCGCAGGTTCGTTGCTCCTGTTCGCCCAAAACGCGGATGGCCCACTCGGCTGCTGCATCAGGCGAGGGCCACGCTTGACAGGTGAGGCGGTTGTTACATGCCATCGCATCGATGGGCGTGACATCCGTGACACCGCGAGCATTGAGCAGGTTGTATCCCGCACGGGTGACATCAGCGACGACATGGATCGCATCTTGTCCGGCGCCACCGGCATTCGTGCCGCCGACCCACGGGACGCCGTTGTTGCCCCGACTGGCCTCCGCCTGCGCGACCGCTGCGACAGCGTCGTTGCTCGCCGTTGCGTCCTTCATCGCCATGCCTTCGGCGATGTCGTCCCAGCCGAAGGCATCGACTGCATAGTCGGCCATACGATTGCCGATGGCTCTGCAGGTCATCTTCGAGCGATCGAAATCGAGCCGCGCCTGCAAGATGCCGTTGGTCAGCAAATTGTAGAGACCCGGATTGGCACGCTGGATGATGAGCGCCGGCAACGAGGCGACGGCGGCCGTCGCACCCTGGATGATATCGCTCATGATGGTTTGGAACCCGTCGGTGATGCCGTTGAGCTGATTGCGCAACGTGATCCCCTGATTGAGGTTTCCGCAGATCAGGTTACTGCTCCATCCGATCCCGGCCGTAATGCTCTGCATTCGCGGAGCGCGTGTCATGCCGACCGCACGTCCACCACCAATGCTGTACAGCACGTCATCGCCGATCACGCCGCCGGTGACTTGCACCGAATCGCGATCGATGATGGTTTGGGCGTGAGTGGCGGTACTCACGAGCGCACCTGTGGCAAGTAGCGCGATCGCCAGCAGCCGGTGAACCGCAGGACGACAGGCCACATGACCCGGGGGCACGGTGCGCGCGTACCGCTGTAGGGATGCGCTCACGGCGATACACCTTCGGTGTAGTCGAAGCTACCGAGGAAGACTTGTCCCTCGCGTTCACAGCAGCTGTACGGGCGCCACAAGGCCCATGCGTAAGCGCCGTCACTCGCTTGCGTGTGTGCATCCTCATTCGGGAAAACGGCGCACGAAGACGACAGCGTCGGGACGAGCTCCTGCCACTTGCCCGTGCGCGCGTCTGTTTCGAGCAGGGCTTCTGCCGGCCAGTAGCCGTCTTGTTCATCGGCTTCCACCCACTCCTCAGGCAGCAGCGGCTGGTAGACGTGGGGCTGATTGCGACGGGTGACGATGTCGCCTGCGCGCTGCGCGACGACCGCAGCGGCGTGGTAATCGTCCGCTTGGTGCAAGAACCCACCGCGCGGATAGACATTGCCCCAGACGTTTCCGGACAAGACGCTACCGACTTCGCGGCGGCCCGGAGTCAACGACTCCGGATACACCATCTCCGGGATCGTGTAGCGCCAGGCCAGCGTGTCGAACGTACTGAGCAAATAGGGACGGAACGAAGTCGCGGTCCCTGGGCAGGCATACCCATATCCGCTCGCGAACTCGTTGAATATCGTGATCCCCGGATGTCCAATGACATCCGCGTTTTTGAATTTCGCGAGATTGTTCTCGTGGCGCTCGTTCGTCGTCCCATCACCACCGTCTTCAGCGGTAGTGCTCGCCGGACTCATGGCTGCGACATCCGTCCAGGGATTTTCTCCGGTAACGGAGTAACTCGAGACCACCGCATCGGGGACGTAGTGGCGAACGCGGACCGAGGTCTCGACGTTGCAGCTGAGGTACGTGCAGAGCAGCCAGTAGCAGATCCCGACGACCTGATAGTCGATGCAGTCTTCGGAGAGTGCGGAAGAGGTGATCGATGCGGAGTCGATGGCGTACCCCGGCCGCCCGTTGATGAGGAGGAGGGCAGCGAGGACGCCGAGGGCCTTTCGAGAGGAGGGCGTCATGGGTGCGCGCTCCTATAGGTCTGAATGCGTGCAAGCGCGTCTTCGACGTGCACGTCACCGTAGATGACGAAGTGCCGGTCGACGACGACCGCGGGAATGTGTGTGATGCCGAGGCGCCAGGCTTCAGCGACGTCCTCGTATGCGCGCCGGAAACGCTGTTGAAGTTCGGCGCCACCTGCTTGCAAGCGCTGTCGGGCGAGGCTCGCGGCCTGCTGGGGATCGGCGGGGAGTTGTGCGGACAGCTCAGCCTTCAGACGCGCCGGGGTGTCGAGCAGAATGACGCGCGTCCCTGTCGGCGTCACGACGGGGTGATGCGTGTCGGTAATGACGAGCACGTCCGGACTGCCGGCTGCTGCGACGCTCGAGGCCAACGCTGCGCTGGCAGCGAGGGCGAGCGCCATTGAACGGGTGCGTAGGGGTTGCGCCGTTGATGTCTGCATGGACTCACACCGAGTGGGGGCAAACGCGGTGCTTAGTCCACGCCCAACCGGTCGCTTGAACCGTAATGAATGGGAAAGTCAGCGGGGCCGGATTGCGTTGGCGTCGATTTGTCGAGAGTTGCCGATGCAGGCGCGCGGTTGTGGGAATCCAGGGCCGCTATAGGAAGTCCGCTGCGATCCCATTGCCCGGCCGGTCTGCGAGTGCGTTGGATGGCAACGTCGGGCGCGACCATCCTGAAGGATGGCCGCGTCCCGGCGGGTGCCGCGCAGTCGTTAGGCGGCGTATTGAATGCGCTCGTCCGACGCCTGCGGTCGATCGATACCAGGTTGCAGGCGATACAAGTAATCCACGGCCCTCTGAGCAAACGCTGCGGCCGAGAAGATCGCGCGCCGATCGTTCTTGAGTACCTTCAGCCAACTAGCGATGTAAGACGCATGGTCATGACGAGGTTCGAGCTGGATGCCAAGGAGCCCACAGAGGAACGCTGCTCCGAGTTCGGCGACCAGTTCTTCCATGGCGTAACCTTCATCGCCCCATTTCTTACGCCCGAGATCACGTGCCAGCCGCGAGCCGTGCCGCGTCCAGTGGATGAGCTCGTGGGCAATTGTGGCCGCATAGTTTTGTGTGCTGACGAACTGGTGAGGAAAAGGACTGCCGATGTAGTCGTGCTCGAAGCTGTAGTAGGCCCGCGATCCGCCGTGACGGATGTCGGCGCCGGTGGCGGCGAAGAATCGTTCGGCTTGCTCTATCAGTTGCACGGGTTCAGATGGGACGTCGCGTGGCACGTAGAACTCAGAAGATAGGTTCTCGATCTGTTGAACGTTGAAGACCCTGTAGCCACGCATCAAGAGAAACGTCCGCTCGGACTCTGCATCCTCGTCAGCGCCTTTCGCATCGGTCTTGACGATCTTCTGCGCGTAAAGGATGGCTGTGCTGCGCTCGCCCTTGCGAACCTTGGCACCCAACTTGTTCGCCTGCTTGAGTGTCATCCAGATCGGCTCGACATATCCCTTCTCCTGGGATTCGAGCCAAAGAAGTAGAACATTCATGCCGCGATAGGGTTCGCCACTGTATCGGCGCGGGACTATGAATTGCCCGGCGGCGTGGCCGCCCGACCAGGGTTGGACCCACGGTCGCACGCCGCTTTCGAGCTTGGTAACGATTGCGGAAGTCACTTGATTGAAGAACTCAGTGCGCAAAATGCTCATGGCCTTGGCTCCTGGTGAGCCGAACGAAGACCTCTCCGAATGGAGTGCAAGGTCTCCATCCGGTGATGAGTAGTGACGATGAAGTGGCCTTGCAGCCGGCGTCCGAGGGTTTAACTGGGAGATAGATCAGTCCGTACGAGGACGGATGAATGAACGCATCCCGACAGACGCGGGATCGGCCGGAGCGCGGTGGGGCACATCCCCAAAACTCTCAATCTCCGGTCCTTGAGACCAACATCAGCCCTTGATTTTTGATGCAAGAAAGAAGCAGAGGGCGGCAAACATGAGGCTGTACGATGTCGCTTCAGCATTGCCGTCTGATGCGTACAGTCCCGCAGTGACGATGCCGAGAGCCGCGGAGACGTAGTGAAGGCAGCGTGCCACCCGAAGCGAGCACGGGGTAAAAAGGAAAGCGCGACACATTGCGGGACTCCTGCAAAAAAGGGGGGGAGGATGGATGCATCCGCGCCGGAGACCGGAGCGTGACCGCGATGGAGATGCTGAGGCGGTCGGGTTGTCGTCTCAGTAAGACTGGTGACGACTACTGGCAGAGTCGACGTTGACCTGCTGTGCCTGTGACGTCACGCCCGAATGCGCAACGCCGAGATTCCATTTCTTGAATTCGCCGAATGCAGGTCGCCTCGCAGTTCAGCGTGTTGGAATGAAGCGGGCCGATATCCTCTCGGAGGCGAGGAGGATGATTGGGCCGAAGGCGGCGCTTGCACTTCCCTGCCGATGCCGTCCGACGCGGTATCCATTAGTAAGTCAAAGGCCGATAGCAGGCGGTCACCCTCCACTGGTCCTGACAGGAGTAGTGATCGGCCGGATGCGTTGTCAATCAACTTCAGGGTTGGCGTCGCCTGGATTCCATCATGGACCGCCGCCTGGAAATCGGATTGGATGGCAGTGTCGGGCCTCTGGCTCTCGAGACAAGTGCCGAAGGACGGTGATCGGAAGGGAAAGCCGGCAGGCACTGCATGATCCGTGTCGCTGGTCGTGGGGTTCGAATACACCCACGTGACTGCACGCCAGAATGCGCCGTTGCCTTCCATCTGGCCGGCACATTCGGCGAGGCGTGCGGCTTGTGTCGCAGCCGGCTCGTGAGTGTCGAGCGGCAGGTGATGCCATTGCCACTTCACGTCCGGGTGCTCATCGATCCACTTTCGCAGGATCGGAAAGTATGCGCGGCAAAACTCGCACTGAAGGTCGGCGTACTCGACGATGGTGAACCGCGCATTCGCGCGGCCATAGATCCAGGGAGGCGATTTCGGCTCCGCGGACGCACCGATGACGCGAGCTGTGGAGGGCGCTGTCGGCCGCGGAAAAATGGTGATCCACGCACAGGCGCTCGCGAGGATGATAACTGCACCGGCCCATAGCCAACCCCGCTTGGGCCAACCGGCCGCGCGCGATTGCGTTAGCGTCATGCCACCTCCGCGAGCCGCAGCGGCTCAATACCGCGTGCGCGATCGATCCGTTCGGCAACGAGCATCGAAGCGTCCAGCTCTTCGATCCGGTGTTCGACCATCAGGGCGTGACGCTCGTTCTTTTCCTCAGGCTCGGTCATCGCCATGGCCAGGTAGAGGCTCGCCGGTACCGCACGGAAGAGAAACTCGCCGGATTTGTAGAGCACCACACCCTCCGTGTACTTGTATGCTTCCTTACGTGCGCTCAGCATCAGCGCCTTCTGCGCCGGACTCAGCGCACGAAAGCGCGCGATCTTTTCCACCTCATCCGGTGGCATCACCAGGCACCACCACCATTCGATCATGTTCAGCATCGATTCCGCGGATGCCGGGATGTCGTCCAGATTCTGAGTGGCCAACCAGAACCAGGCATTCAGTTTGCGCCACATCTTCGTAATCTTGACCACGTAGGGTGGAAGTAGCGGCACTTTGAACACGACATGGCCCTCGTCCGTCACGTTGATGATCGGACGGCCGAGAAACTGGTCGCGCTCGGCGATGTTGTTCACGGTCGTGATCAACGAGATGTAGGCGATCGAGAGTTGCGCGCTATACCCTTCGCGCGCGAAGGTCGCCAGATCAACGATCGTGATATCCGCTTCCGGCCATGCGGTCCCCGGTCGGTTGAACATCTGTCCGTCGACGCCCTGACAAAAGATGTCCATGGCGTCCGCCATTTCGAGCAGTCGCACTCGACGCAACTCCGGCAGCGACGGGTCGGCGCCACGGCGACGAAGTGCGTCCCGAACGTCCTGGGTGAGTACCGGCGCCTCTCGGCGAACGCACTCATGTGCCGCGTCCAGGATGCATTGGCGGATCATGCTGCGGTCGGCCCGTGTCATACGGGCTTCTTCCTTCTCTTCACCGCCAGTGATCATCAGTCGTGCGGTGATCTCCAGTTCGCCGAGGACGTCACGCTGCTCATCGTTCTCAGGCTCGGCTTGCTCGCCAGCAAGTTCGTCCGGTGCCTCGACATCCAGCGTTTGCACACGGTTGGGCGTCTTCACCAGTCGCACGGCATCCACGAACGGGGCGAGGCTCACGTCGGCGCCGGGCGCGAGCTTCACCCGATGCACGGTGAGGCCCAGGCGCTGGGCGAACTCTCCAAAAAGGCCGAAAGAGTTGCCGGCCTCCACGATGAACAGCCGTGGCCGGTAGACTGCCGTCACCTGATTCAGAATGTTGTTTAGCGTCGCAGACTTGCCCGAGCCCGTGGGTCCGAACAGGAACAGGTGCGCATTCATCTGGCGATCCAGACGGTTCAGCGGATCGGCAGTCACCAGGGACCCACCACGATTGAACATCGTGATGCCAGGATGTCCGGTGCCGTGGCTTCGGCCCCAGAACGGCGCGAGGTTCGCGATGTGCTGCGCGAACATCAGCTGCGTGTAGACGTGGCGTTTGTCTTTCGCAGGGTCGTAGTAGCACGGCAGCCAGCGCAGATAGGTGTTGAGAGGACCGACCTCATCTTCCTCGCGCACTGGCTGGAGGCCCGCGTTGAGCATGACGTTGGCGAGCTGCAGACCACGCGCGTCCAGCTCTTTGAGCGTGCGCCCCCGCAGGTAGAACGCCACCGTACCGCGATAGAGCTTGTGCGCGCTGCCGATGATCGACCGGGCGTGGTGCAGATCCTCGCGCGTCTGTTCCGAAGCGATCGTTTCCCCAACCGCTTTGCGGCCGAGATAGTTCAGGTGCTCTTCGAGGCGATCCTGCGGCGTGATGACGAGGGTGACGCACATCACTGTGTCCTCGGGCGCCTGGTCGAACACGGCGTTGATGGCATCGCCGCTCTTGCGGGTTTCGCCGGTGAGATGTCCGGTCGAGGGCGGCGTGCGCAGACGATCGACGACGATGGCGCGGTGTGGCTGCCCGTCGAAGAACCACAGTCCGGTGTTCGCCTCCGAGCGCGGCCGACCAAAGAACAGTCGTTGGGAGAAGTCGGTGCCGCTCGCGAGCTCCACTTCACCGGCGTGGCGCTCAGGGGGGTAAGCGGCCACGCGATAGAAGCGTTCGCGATCCTCGCCGTTGGAACCTAGCAGCGTGGGATTCGGATTAAACCAGCGCAGTAGCCAGTCATGGATGGCCGCGGCGTCAAGGCGGCGCACACCCACACCGGTATTCGACAAGCCTCCGGCAAGACGGTCGCAGACCGAGTTGAGGAGCTGTTCGGGTGATTGTCCGCGCCGAGCGGGACTCGCCTCGGCGCGTCGGTACACCACCATTCGTACGCGCCGAACTTGACCACGCCAGGGCAGTTGCGTGACGGCGGTATCCTGAAAGAATCCACCGGGTTTCGAGACGGCGTGCAGGTGGTGTTCGAGTGAGCGAAGGTAGAACTCAGTGAATGCAGTGCCTTTCGCTCGCGGATGAATGTACTGCCGCAGATTCGCGAGGTATTCATCCCAGCTCGTTTCATCCTGCGCGTAGAGCTGGATCACCCAGGGGTTGTCGTCGAGCTCTGTGAAGCTGTCTTGCAGAGCGCCTTCGATGGCATCGCGCACGCGCTCCAGCCACTGCGCTTCTCGTCCTTCCGTGCCCACCGGAATGATCTCGAAGAAAGCCGCGACAGAGCGCCCGTCATCGAGCAACATGCACCGTGACTGCGCTAGAAATTCAGCCCACGGCAGCAGATCGACGAACGACGGATGCTGCGCGTACGTAACCTCTTCGTCCGCAATCGTCGCGGGGCTGCCTGCAGGCCTTGTGTCGATGCCCGGCACTGGCAGCCCGTGCGCTCGCAGCTGCGCCACGTACTGATCCCACGCCTCGCTCGAGTCAGCCGCGGCGTCCGCGGCCTCGCCTGCTGCTTGATTCAGTGGTGCTGCCGACGTGCGTCGGCGAAAGAGCCGGAGCATCAGTAATCCTCGGTGCGCTCGCCCGGCAGGGCGTACTGGACGTGCTGATACAGCGGAAACACGGTGGTGTATCCCGGAATGGGTACGGGGTCCGTGCCCGCGAGATGCGCGAACACGTACATCAGCAAGTCCGGGTTCGGCAGCCGTTGAAACTGGCTGTAGATTTCCGTCTGCGCGCTGCGTGTGTAGGCTGGAGGTTCGCCGGCGCTGCGCTCGTTCATCGTCCCGATCGGCCGGCGCAGAGTTGCGCGCGCATCGAGCAACTGACGGCTCGCCCCGCTCGCCCCACCGGTCTCACGATTCCAGATGTCGAGCATTGTCGTTTCGGCCGGCAGAAGGTGGCGCTTGTCCGTTGCGCAACTCGACAGCAATAGCGCGAGGGCTGATAGCGTCGCGGCGCTACTCCAGGTCCGATGCATGTACTTCTCCGAGGCGGTGATTGACCTTGCGGCCGTGAGGTTCGTAGTCGATGGAGAGGGGTTGTTCGATGTGAACGGCGACATCGGCGCCGGGCGGAACGAACACCGCCGCGAACGCTTGCCCGTAGAGCTTGTTCACCCACTGCGAGACGTCCTGCACACCGGAGGCGAGGATTCGGCCCATCGCTTCGTTGCCGGAGATGCCGACAGTGCCCACGACGTTGCCGTTGCTGCCCGTGGCGAACGTAGCGTTGCCCTTGTCAGATTTGATGAAGGAGGCGGCGCCCGCGCCGGCGGCCGTGATAAGGGCCTGCGAGCTCAAATACTGCTGCGCGTTGCTATGACGTTCGCCGTTGACGCACGGAAGGCCGTACGGATCGCTGATCCAGCCGAGCCCTCCCTCTGATGCGCGTGCATCGGCCCTTCCTGAGGACGTTGCGGTGATCGTGCGGATGGTGCCGTCGTTGAAGACGAAGGTGAGCGAGCGGATCTGTCCGCGCACGCACGATTGCGTCCAATCGCCGGAGGCGGTGCCACTAGCCACCGCGCCAGCGACCTCGGGCACTTCGATTCCGTTGGCCGCGAGATTGTCGGTGCCGATCAACACCTTGAAGGGATAGGGATCGTTTACGGTGCCGTCGATCGGAATGCGTCCGATCAACGCCGTCATTGCCACCGCCCCAGTGAGTGTCGAGTTCGCCGGGACGGTGTAGACCGGGTCGGCGGTGAGCATCGACACGGGCTTGAGGCCGGCCTCGCCCAGCGCATCCACGGCGTTGTCGAACGCATGCCCAGCGGATTGCGCGGCCGGCTTGAGGGTGGATTCACCGAAGGAGGAAATGCGGTTGGAAATCTTGCCGCTCGGAGGCGCGGGCGGTTTGTCGTCCGGCTCTACCCACTGCAACGACGGCGAGGAATGCTTCGCGTGATCGTCGTCGTCCTCGAGGCCGAGGCCGATCGGCAAATCGGATGAAGCTGCAGCAGGCTTTCCAGAGAGCCCTTCTAGCTTGCGCTGCAGGTCCTGTACGAGAGTCTTCGTCGTCTCCTGATCGGTATTGGCCTTCGCGCGTTCCTTCGCGGAGCGTTCGCGTTCGGCCACCAACGCGCTCTGGATCCGCTGATCGATCGCGCGCTCACTTTGCAGCAGGCGCTCGTTCTCGGCCTTGTGGGCTTTGTTTTCTTTGACTGCCGCGTCGACCTGGTTGCGCAGCTCTTTGACTTGGCTGACGAGCGTGGCCAGCGTGTCTTTCGTGGTGTCGCCGCCGACGCCGAGGGACTTCAGTTCCGTGGGAGTGAGCGGATTGGCGATGAGACCACTGCCGGGAATTGGCTCAGGCGACTCACCGTGTGAAAACAGCTTCATGCCCACGAACGCGCCGAGCGCGAGGAGTGGTAGCAGCAGCCACTTCAGTAGACCGTTACTTTTCATCGCGGCCTCCCGAGCGGGTCGGGGAATGTGGCAAATTGACGGCCGCATCGATGGGGCTGATTGCGGGGAGCAGGGATTCGCCGAGACCATGCCCGCGCGTCACGAGGTACAGCACCGTGGTGTCTGTCGGATCGCCCGCGGGGCCAAGATCCGCATGCTGGAAGGTCACGGCAACGAAGTCGCCCTGAAGGACCCGCGGATCGAGCTCGACCTTGGATCCAGAAGTGTTCTTCAACGCAATCGCAGTGAGCCAGTACCCATCCAACTTCCACGCCGCCAGTGCTCGCGGTTCGACGGGCAGCGACGGCATCAAGGTCGCCAGCGAAAGAGTGCGAGGAAGTCCAACCCGCGCGATACCGGGAACGGCCTCGACCGTGCGCAGCGGTGCGTACAAGCTCTGCGCGGCATAGCGCGTGAGCACGACCGGTACTGGTGTCGCGCGCGTAGGGGCAGAGTTCTGCGTGCGTGATCGATGAGTCTCATCGTCACGCTCGGCGTCGCTGCTCGCGACTGTTCCCGCATCGACTACCCGCACGGGTTCGAGTGGCTTCTGCTCCGGGTCCGGGAGTCGCGCACTCACATCGAGCAGGATCAGCGTGCCCGTCTCGATGTCCTGGAGCTGAATGCGCGTCGCATCGAATGGAGCGGAGGCGCGTAGATAGAGCGCTCCGCCCGCACTCTGGACGCGCAGCTGCTCGCCCAGGAGTGCGGGCATCCCCACGCGCACGGAGCGATCCAGCAGGATCACGCGCTCCTGATCCACCAGGAGCGAGACGGCAAGTGGGACGCGCTCCCATCGCAGAATCTCAACCGCGTGTACCGCCGAGAACGCGACGCACAGCATCGCGAAGGCAATCAGGCGCTTCATGGGGAGCCCTCAGTGATGGCCGTACGTGACGGTGTTTTCGTCGGCGGAGCGGGCGCATCGATGCGCTGAGGCGGGTCGCTATAGCAATCCAGCGCAAGACCGAACGGATTGCGCTCGGGGTTGACGTCCATGCGCTGGACCCGGATGGGATAGCGAACGAAGGCGCGCTTGACCTGCTCCCCGGCGAAATACTCATCGGCCGTGACATCGAGCGTTGCGATCCAGTCGCGGTCAGAGATCGTGCGCACGCGCGCATTTGGATTCTCGCCGTAGCCTCGACCAGGGATCTCGTAGATCCCGCGTACCCGTTGGTGCAGCTCGCCGGCCTCACGGCGTGTCGTGTAATCGCGCTCGAGGAACGTGCGACACGAGGGTGTGAGATAGGCGGAAAGCGCGTGGATGTTGCGCTTGTAGTCCTCCTCGCCGTTCGTCGGCCAGCGGTTCAGCTGCTGAAAGATGTAGAACGCGAAGGCGTAGACCGACTCCGGCGGCACCTGCCACCACTTGCGCACGCTCCCAGAGCGCAGGTCGGGCGGAACGTGAATGGTGAGATCGCGCGGGGCGCTCCACCATCCGAAGCCCAGGAGCACTGCCAGGCAGAACAACGCGGCGGTGCCCAGACGCAGGGTCTGTACGTGCGCCTGAAGATGAGCCACTTCGTTTCGGAAGCGGCTCATGTTCGGCTCCGGTGCGTCGACCAGTAGCCGGAGCGCCGTATCAGCTCGGCACCGCCGAGGTGATGCGCAAGGGACGGCACTCGCGCGCATGCCCACCATTGCAACTGCCGAACGAGCCACGTGTCGGGCCGCCCGCGCTTGTGTCTGCGCACGAGCTCCCCGCCGGCAAACACCCCGATTGCGATGCAGACCACGATCGTTGTGGGCGCCACTGCGAGACTGCTCACGAGGATGGCTAGCGGGATGCCAAGCAGCAGACCGACGACGGCTGAGAGCCCGACACTGACCCACAGCTCATCGGCTGTGAGACCGCGCACGATGATCGGTTGTCGGTTCAGTCGATGCGGCAGGAACATCACGGCGCCATCGCGCCGTGACTCAGTCAGGTCTTCCATGGGGACGGCAGCCGTTAGAGGATGTTGGTCGCAGTGGTCAGCAGCCAGATCCCGACCACGAGCAACACCGCGCCGGCCGCGACGGTGAGGCCGAACTCACCCCAGGTCTTGCGCCCGGTGTGGATCTCCGAATATTGCGTGTAGGCGTGGTAGCACACGCCGATGAACATCGTCGCGATGACGAGCAGCGCCACCAGCATGACGATGTCGAAGCCGTAGTTTTGCACTGTCTGCAAGATGCCGTTGCCCGCCCCGCGTGAGGGGTTCTCCACGGTAGGCAGACCCTGCGCCTGAACCAGCACGGGAAGTCCGGACAGGGCAGCGGAGAAGGACAGTGCGAGCGAACCACGATCAAAACGCTTGAAGGAATGCATGGTGAGACACCGCGTAGTGTTAGGAGAGGAGGAGGAAACTGAGAACGAGGTAGATCGCGAGGAACCGAGCGATCACACCGATGAACTGACGGGAGGAAACGCGGTTTTCGGCCCAGCCCACATAGGCGGTGCGCATCGCCCACACGCCCCACACGAGGAGCGCGGCGAACAGAAAACCGAGAAAGAGCGCAAGACTGTCGGCGGGCGCGAAGCCGCCGTTGCTCGAGAACGCCCCGAGCTGATCCGCGGTCACGGCGTGGAACCCGGGAGGCGGTACTCGCCGATCAGTTGATCGGGATCGCGCGGCTGCGCGCGCGTGGGCCGCAAGTAATCATCAATTCCGGCTCGAATGCGCGCGACGTCGGCTTCGAGCCGCGCATAGTCGAAGTGGTAACGCGAATGCCCGGTCGGCTCCGAGGGCGAGCGCGTGTTGATGACGCGCTCGAGGGCATCGAGCTGGCGGAGGAGCGCCGCCAATCGCGCAGTCTCCGCAGCGTCGTCGGCCGCGTGTGCGAGACCGGTGCTCGCGAGCGCGGCCAGCGCAGCGACCCACACGCGCCGGGGAACGGACGGACGGTGAATCGTCGCGCCGGCTCGCTGTGTCATGTCGGGATCTCCACGTCGATGCGGGGCTGTGATCCTCGGCGGCGCACACGTGGATCACATCAAGGAATGGAAGAAGCGCGTTCCCCGCTTTGTTTGTTGGAGGCCGCGCGAGGAACGAAGCGCTAGAGGTATTTCTTGAATGCGCCTGCGGCGAGATTGACCGCGAGGCTGAGCAGCATGGCGCTGGGAACCAGGATCAATAAAGGTTGGACGCTCACCGGCAGGGCGAGATAGACCACCCACGGCAGAGTCAGGACCGGGACGATGCTCGCGCGAGCGCGGTGATAGAGGAAACCGGATTCGCGCCCGGCGCCGAAACGGCGAATGTCCCGCCGCACCAGGCCGTCAATCAGCCCGACGAATACCGATAAGAGAAACAACGGGATGGTGAGCAACAGCACCATCAAGCGAACGAGGAAAGTCAGAAGCGTGTAGAGGGCTGCGAGGGCGTAGTCTTCGAGATGCGTATAGAAGCCGCGCAGCAATGACTGCACGCTCCGCGGACCCGCGGCCTGCGACACCCGGGCCCGAGCGGACTGTGCCTGTAACCACTTCAGGGAGCCGCTGTCGATCAGCAATGCGTCGTACGTGCGTTCGATCAGTCGCTGAGTCGTGCGGCCGGGTTCTTCGACGATCACGCTCTTCTTGAAATAGTCGGAGAGCTGTCCGAGTTCGAAATAGAGCATCCCTTCCGCGTGGCGATAGCCCTGATCCTTCCAGAGGACGTGCATGCCGACGCATTCGATCAGGATGGAGAGCAGGAGTGAGCCGCAGAGCACGCCGAAAATGCGAAACGGCAGCGTGACGAGCCCGACGATGAGACCTTGAGGCTGGGCCTCACCGCGTCGAGCAGTGCTCTCAACGCCGCTCATGATGCTGGAGTGCGCGCGGTGTGCGGGTCGTTGAGGTCATCCAGCAGATCCGGCGGCAGTTCCGCGTGCTGCGGATCTGGCGCCGGGCGTCCGTGCCACCACTCGCCCGCCTCAACGTAGTGTTGGCGCATGTAGGCGGCGAGGCCCTGCAGGTCGCGCGGCATCACTTCGTCAGGATCGGCCGCCGGCAGCGGCATCCGTACTTTCCAAAGCGTGCCGCCCTCGAGTAACGCGAAGGCCTGGCCCTTCGGTAACGCGACGATGTGTGCCGGCTCTATCAGACGGACGCTGCTCGAAGCGACGCGATCTTGTACATTGGAAGTAAACGCGGTGGCGCCATGCGGGTCGGAGCTGTCCGTAGCCCCGCTGACGATCGACGTCGTGTGAACCTCCACTTCGGGTAGTTGCTGTGTCAGGAGCTCTGCCGTCGCGGTTTCGCGCACCCTCAACATGAAGAGGTTGTTGAAGTTGCCGACGACCTGGCCTGCTTTCGCGCGATTGCCGATGCGAGCTTCAATGTCGCTGAGTGTCTGCGTATACGCCGTGACCTGAACGCCCGCACCACCGCCCTTATTGATCAGCGGAATGAACTCATCGCCCATGAGCTCGTTGAACTCGTCTGCGTGCACGTTGATGGCGATCCGGCTCGCCGAAGAGCTGCTCGGCAGGCCATCGTCGATGCCGAACTTGTAGATATGCCCGGCGACACTCACGAGGTCCGAGAACATCGAGTTGCCGACCGCCGCGGCCACTTCCGCATCCGACAGCGCATCGAGCCCCACGTACACGATCGCGCGCTGACGCACGACCTGCATCCAGTCGAAGATGGGTCGTGGATCGGAGAGATCTGAGTAGTCAGGGGCGAGGAGTTGCGCGATCTTGCCCGTCGTGAGTTTCTCGAGCAAAGGGAGCAACGACGCGACAATCTTGTCGAAGTAGGTTCTGTCGTACCTCACTGCACTACGCAGCCCATCGAGCACCGGGTCGTAGTGACGCGCTTGCGCGAGATACTGCTCGATGGCGACGACGCGTTTCTCGCGGCCAATCATGTGCCGTGGGATCGTTTTCTCGTTGAGCTTGCCCTCGATCTGGACGATGACGTTCCAGGCTTTCTCGTCGTTCGCCGCGAAGTAGTGCTGCGCGTATTCGATGAACAGCGCGTCGATGTTGATGACGTGCCGCTGGATTAGTGCATAGTCGGGCCGGCGGCCGAGTGCGACCAGGGCGCGGGCGATGATGTTGACGAAGCGCCAGGCGAACTCGGCGAACGCAGCCGAGTTGCCCTCGCGGCTGAGCTGGCCGGCGATTCTTGTGGCGACCTCCGTAATGCGACCGAAGCGTCCCACGGCGTTGTAACGCGCGGAAATTTCCGGGAACCCGAGATGAAATACCAGAAACTCGCGCT
>JBDZVF010000440.1:0-5226 GCA_040255575.1 Pseudomonadota bacterium
GGCTCGATGGGCCTCGGCTCGATGGGCCTCGACTCGATGGGCCTCGGCTCGCTTGGCCCCGGCTCGATGGGCCCCTCGAGTGGCGCCGCTCGACTGGCGCCGCGTACCGGCTGGCTCCATCACAGTTGCGCTGCTGACCTTTTCCCGGAGCACGTGCGTGCGTAGGCTTGGGGGGAAAACTCAGGAGATTCCAGCATGAAGACTCGCAGCGCCCCTCGTCACCTCTTCACCCGTCGCATGTCCCCGCATCTGCGCGCGATGCTTCCCGCGCTGAATGCAGCTTTGCTCGCCGGGGCCGGCGTCGGCGCCGCGCAGGCGGCGGACGAGCCGCAGGCCGCCGTCGTTGCGCCCCTCGTGACCAAGGACCTCACAGGCATTCCGAACAAGGAAGGCACGATGCTGACCGTGCAATACGTGCCGGGCGGTTCATCGTTGCCGCATCGGCATGACGCGCACGTGTTCGTGTATGTGCTCGAAGGGTCGGTGAAGATGCAGGTGGATGGGCAGCCCGTCGTCACGCTGACTGCCGGGCAGACGTTCTACGAGAGCCCGGGCGACGTGCATCGCGTGTCCGCGAATGCGAGCACGACGCAACCTGCCAAGATCCTGGTGTTCATGGTGAAGGACAAAGACAAGCCTGCGACGCGGCCAGCACAGTAAGTGGCGGCCGGCCGCCGCGTCAGTCATCCTTCGCGTCATGCCGTTGCGTTTCCACTTCGTGTCGTTGCCCGCTCTGCTTCTCGCCGCGGCCGCTCTGCCGAGCGCCCGCGCCGGGGCGGCAGAGCCCGGCTGCGACCGCAGAATCCTGCCGCGCAATGACACCCTGAGCGTCGAGGCCGCCGCTCGCGCGCTGACCGGCGACAAGCCTCGAGACATCCACGTTCTGGAAGCCTGCATCGTCGGCACCACCACCGCCGTCACTCTCACCACGCCGCGTGGCCCGATGCTCTGCGAGCGTCTGCAGAGCACCTGGGCGAAACGGGGTGAATGGAAGTGCGATGCGCCGGAATCCCGGCGCGGATAGTTGATGCTCTATCGCCTCGCGCGTCCCCTGCTTTTCTGCCTGAGCCCCAACGCGGCACACCGAGCTGCGATGGGATCATTGCGCGCTCTTTCGACGCTGCGCGGCATACCGGACCCTCAGCGCGTCCGCGCGCAGCCTTTCGAATACCTGGGCCTGCGATTCGCCAATCGCGTCGGGCTCGCTGCGGGCTTCGACAAATCCGCTCGTTACATCGACGACATCGCGCAGCTCGGATTCGGTTTCATCGAGGTCGGCACCGTCACCCCACGCCCGCAACCCGGCAATCCGCCGCCGAACCTCTTCCGGCTGGTCGAGGATCGCGCGCTGATCAATCGCATGGGGTTCAACAACGATGGCGCGGAAGCCACCGTGCGGCGGCTCGAGAAACGCCGCTATCGCGGGGTGTGTGGCGTCAACATCGGCAAGAACTTCGACACCCCGCTCGAAAGCGCAACGAGCGACTATCTCAAGTGTCTGCGCGCGGTGTTCGCGACGGCCGACTACGTGACGGTGAACGTCTCTTCGCCGAACACGCCCGGGCTGCGCGACCTGCAGAGCGAAGAATCGTTGCACCAGCTGCTCGGTGAGCTCACCAACGAGCGCGAGAAGTTGAGCGGCGTGCAGGCCAAGCGCGTACCGCTGCTGCTGAAGATCGCGCCTGACCTCGACGCGGAGGACGTGCGGTCAATCGCCCGAGTGCTGCTGAGGTCTGGAATAGACGGCGTGGTCGCGACAAACACCACCATTGCCCGCCCGCCCACGCTGCGTTCGCGCCACGCTCGCGAAGCCGGCGGCCTGAGCGGCGCACCTGTGCACGAACCCAGCATGCGCGTCATTCGCATGCTCCGCGAATGCCTGGGCCCCGGCTTCCCGATCATCGGCGTCGGCGGCATCTCCAGCGCCGAAGGGGCCGCCGCCACGAGAGCCGCCGGCGCGAACCTCATCCAGCTCTATACGGGCCTCATTTACGAAGGCCCCGCGCTCGTCTCGAAACTGGTGCGCGCCGACTCCGATCGGCCAACGCCCGGTGCGCAAGCGCCGGGTGGTCTGTGAAGAAGCCATCGATACCCGTAGCAAGGTATGCATCCAGCTCCCCGGCAAGATCGCCTAGCTTCGCCGGAGTCCGGGAGGACCGAAAATTCGCAGGCAGGAAGTGATTCTCGGCGCGAAACGTCCAGGGATGCACACTCAGTCCCACCGCATGCGCATCGCCCACCAGCGAGGTAGGTTCGCCTAGCGCGCCATCCGCCTTCCGCGGAATCACCAGCGACTTGTTGGGCCCGATCGCATTCGCATACTCGGCAATGCCAGCAAGGCCCGCGGGCGCAACCAGATCCGCATACGTCCGCGAATCACCCGAGGCCACGAAGTCATACGGCGCGCCGGTCGCCTCGATCAGCTGGACCATCGGCACCTTCGTCCGCCTGCGCAGCCGCTGCAGGTTCGTGACTTCAAAGGACTGGATGAAGACGGGCGCGCTCCGCCCCACATACCCCTGCCTGGAAAGCGCCCGAAGCAACGGAGAGTCCATCCGCAATCCACAAGCGTCGAAATAACTCGGATGCTTCGTCTCCGGATACACCCCGATGGGGGCGGGCCGCGCCTGCCCCAACCGGCGCGCCGCCATCGCGCGCTGCGCATCGAGCGCCCGAATCATCGCGAGAATCTCCTCGAACGTCGCGATCTCGAACTGCCCGTCGAAGCGGGCGTTGGCAGGCCGCAGCTCCGGGATGCGCTCCCGCGCCCGCAGCGTCTTCAATTCAGCAAGCGTGAAATCCTCGGTGAACCAGCCTTCGACGCTGACCCCATCGATCTTCTTCGTGGTCTTGCGGCGAGCGAACTCGCGTCGTGAGGCCACGTCCGTCGTGCCTCCGATCTCGTTCTCGTGGCGCGCCACGAGAACGCCATCCTTCGTCATGACGAGATCGGGCTCCACGTAGTCGGCCCCCTGCTGGATGGCCAGGAAATACGAGGTGAGCGTGTGCTCCGGCACGTAGCCGCTTGCACCACGATGGCCGATGAGGAGAGCTCTGATCTGCGGCGCCGCCGCCTGGGCACGCTGTGTGGGCATGGCGTGGTAATGTACAGCAGGCATGTGGCTTGCTGCGCTCAACCCTGTGCTGACGGAACAAGACATCTATCTCTTCCGAGAAGGCACGCACTTCCGCGCATACGACAAGCTCGGCGCCCACCCGGTCCAGGGCGCCGCGCCAGGTATTGGCGATAACGGGGGTGCGGGCACTCACTTCGCCGTCTGGGCGCCGAACGCCCAACGCGTAGCTGTAGTCGGGGACTTCAACGGCTGGCGACCGGACGCTCATCCGATGACGCCGCGGCCGGATGCCTCCGGCATCTGGACGCTCTTCCTCCCTGGCGTTCAACAGGGCGCCCTGTACAAGTACCACATCGAATCCCGCCATCGCGGCTACACGGTGCAGAAGGCCGACCCGTACGGTTACCGCTGCGAGGTGCCGCCACGTACGGCCTCAGTTGTATGGGACTTGTCCTACGAGTGGCACGACGCCGAGTGGATGAGCAGCCGTGCACGGCGCAACGCGCTCGACGCGCCCATGTCTGTGTACGAAGTGCACATCGGGTCTTGGCGCCGTGCCGAGCACAATCGCCCACTGAGCTATCGCGAGCTCGCGCAGCAGCTTGGCGACTACGTGATCGAGATGGGCTTCACCCACGTGGAGTTCCTCCCGGTGATGGAACACCCGTTCTACGGATCGTGGGGCTATCAGGTCACGGGTTACTTCGCGCCGACCTCACGCTACGGCACGCCCCAGGATTTCATGTATCTCATCGATCACCTGCACCAACGCGGCATCGGTGTGATTCTCGACTGGGTGCCGTCGCACTTTCCGAGCGACGAGCACGGCCTGGCTTTCTTCGACGGCACTCATCTCTACGAGCATGAGGACCCGCGCCAGGGCTTTCACCCCGAATGGAACAGCTCCATCTTCAACTACGGCCGCGCCGAGGTGCGCAACTTCCTCGGCAGCAGCGCCCTCTTCTGGCTGGATCGCTATCACGTTGACGGCCTGCGCGTGGATGCGGTCGCCTCGATGCTCTACCTCGACTATGCGCGCAAGGCGGGCGAGTGGATCCCCAACAAATTCGGTGGGCACGAGAACCTCGATGCCGTGGAGTTCCTGCGGAACCTGAACCTCGCGGTGTACCGCGACTACCCGGACACGCAGACGATCGCGGAAGAATCGACAGCGTGGCCGAGCGTCTCGCGCCCGGTGTACCTCGGCGGGCTCGGCTTCGGCCTCAAATGGAACATGGGCTGGATGCACGACACGCTGAAGTATTTCCAGACCGACCCGATCTACCGCAAATACGAGCACAACAAGCTCACGTTCGGGCTGATCTACGCGTTCACGGAAAACTTCGTGCTGCCGCTGTCACACGACGAGGTGGTGCACGGCAAGGGCTCCCTCGTCGGCAAGATGAGCGGTGACGAGTGGCAGCAGTTCGCGAACCTGCGGCTCCTGCTCGGCTACATGTGGGCGCACGTGGGCAAGAAGCTCCTTTTCATGGGCGGGGAGTTCGGGCAACGTCGCGAGTGGAACCACGAAGACAGCCTGGAGTGGTGGGTGCTGCAGTATTCGTTCCACGACGGCGCGAAGCGCTGGGTGCGCGATGTGAATGCGTTTTATCGCAGCACTCCCGCGCTCTACAGGCACGATTTCAGCCCCGAAGGGTTCCAGTGGCTCGACTGTAACGATGCGGACTCGAGCACGCTCGCGTGGCTTCGCAAAGGCGACTCAGCGCAGGACGTGGTGCTGATTGTCTGCAACTTCACACCGGTGCCGCGGGAGAACTTTCGCGTGGGTGTGCCACTCGGAGGGCAGTGGCACGAGCGTTTGAACAGCGACGCGCGTGACTATGGGGGCAGCGGAGCGGGGAACTTCGGAAAGGTGGAAGCCGCGCCACTGCCTTCGCATGGGCAGAATCATTCGCTAACGTTACGGCTGCCGCCGCTGGCCATCCTGTATCTCACGCCAACCGGACAATGACAAAAGCCCGCGTCGTCATCGAGAACATCACCCCGCAGGTCGATTGCGGACTGTTCCCTGCGAAACGGGTGGTGGGCGAGGCTGTGATCGTCGAGGCCGACGTGTTCACGGACGGCCACGACGTCGTCAGCTGCGTGCTGCTGTATCGCGCCGAAAGCGCGACGCAGTGGGAAGAGC
>JBDZVF010000441.1:0-5223 GCA_040255575.1 Pseudomonadota bacterium
AGGCCAAGGCGGCCACCACCAATCCCGCGCAGGTCATGGTGAAGGATGCCGGCGCCTGGAAGATCGCGGCGATCAGGAACATGCTGCCGGCGGCGCCTGCCGCGGCAGCGACCGGCAAGAGACGCCCGGATGCGCCGCGAAGCGCATCCGGGCGAGCTGATAGCTGAAAGCTAACGGCTGAGAGCTACAAGGATCACGGAACTATCCTGACGACCTCTCCGCCGCCAGGCGAGATGGAGTGGTTCGTCACGTACAGGGCGCCGTCGGGGCCCACAGCCACGCCGCCCGGCGTCACGAGCCCGTCACTCGCGATCGTCGTCTTCGTGCCGTCCGGCGCGACGCGAATAAGCGCGCCTGTCTGGTCGCCCGAGAGCAGACCGTTCCCGAAAATCTCGAGTACGTAGAGGGAGCCGTCGGGAGCGAAGGCGATGTCGATGATGTTGGTGAAGCCGTCAGCGTAGATCTCGGGCGTGCCGCCGACAGCAGGGACGCGGTAGACACGCGCGCCGCCGACGGGGAACGGAAACCCGGTGAGCTGCCCCACGTACAGCGCGCCATCGGGACCAATCGTGACCGTTGTCGGAACGGCCTGCATGGGCACCATCACGCCGGGAGGCGCGAAGGGGTTCTGGACGTCGCGGGTCGGAAACACAGCGAGGTTCGAGATGCTGCCGTTCGCTGCCACCGCGTTGAGGGCGTTGCCGCCCGCGTCGGTGAACACCTGCCGTCCGGGAAGCGCGAGCAGGCCGTAGGGGTTCGAATCGACCTGCGCGCCATCGGGGTTGGCGAGGGCCTCGAAGGCCGACAGGTCCGCGTCGAACTTGTACTTGCCATTCGGCTGGAACCGAACGAGCCGGCCGAACTGCGAGCCAACGGTTCCGAGATCCACGCGCAAGGCCGGGTCTGAGCCGAGGCCGATCGTCACGTAGCCGTTGCCGCGCCCCTGGAAGTCGACGTCGACGGGGCCACCGGCGCGTGTGCCCGCGTCCGCGGATCCTGGCGGCGGAGCGAGCGAGGGGAGGCCGGTGATGATGCGGGTCTGGCTGGCCGGCACCGCGGGGTTCAGGCGGGTTATCGCTCCGGTCGCGCCGTAGCAGACGAAGGCCGGCTCGCTCGTCGTGAAGCAGGGGCCGGCGCCGCCGGTGCCCGCCTCCGCGACGTAGAGGTTGCCTTCCGGCCCGAAATTGAGGCCGCGGGGGTTGTCGAGACCCTGGGCGATGACTTGAAGAGTGGCCTGGGCCTGCAGCCGAGCGGCAGCCGGGGCGACCAAGGCGATGACGGCGGCTGCGGCGGCAGCAGCAGCCGCCAGGCGCCACGCGTGACGGAGCATCTGTGTCCTCCTGTGTGCGGGTGTGTGCGTTCGCACAAGCGTCCCATCAGACTGCTGTCCTCGCACGCTGTCAAGCTTGTTGCGCGTCGTCGGCGGGATCCGCTAAACTTGGGGTTCTTCCAAGCGCGCTCCCGCACGCCCTGTTCCTCAGTAGCTCAATGGCAGAGCATCCGGCTGTTAACCGGAGGGTTCCTGGTTCGAGTCCAGGCTGAGGAGCCAGCCTTCGCTCGCGCTTCGCGCGAGCTTCGGCTGGGTCGGCCATCGGCCGACCGGCCACGCGAGCACCTGAACAGGCGAAGGCTGTCGCGACGTAGCTCGCGAAGCGAGCGAAGTCGGACCCCCCAGCCAAGCCTTCCCTCACCTGCGGACGAGTCAACTCCAAACCACAACTTGATGTGAGTCAGGTTCGCCGTCGTTCCATTCCCCCTCCTGTGTATTGACATATTTGATGTAATGTAAATACACTCGGCTCATGCCCGGCAGCACTGAGCGGAAGCGGGGAGTGCGCCGCGAGGAGCGGGTGTCCCGCACATATCGCCTGCCGTTGTCGAAATTGAGGGCGGCTCAGCGAGCCCTCGGCGCGGCCACGGCAACTGAGGCCATCGAGCGTGCGCTCGACCTGGCTGTGTTTCAGCGCGAGCTTGTCGATGGTACGCGGGCCATGCTCGGGATCGAGATCACGTCTCCAGACCTCGAGCCGTGATTGGTACGACGCGCAAGTACGCCCTGGACACCCAGCTCTTCATCGACGCGTTTCGCGACCCAGCTGCCAACGAAGCGCTGCAGCGATTCCATCGAGCGTTCGCTCCGTTCGAGTATCTCAGTGTGGTTGTCGCTCAGGAGCTGCGCGCAGGGGTAAAGCGGACGCAGGATCGGAAGGCGCTCGAGCGCAACGTCCTGGACGTGTTCGAGCGATCGGGACGGATGTTTGCGCCATCCGGCAGCGCCTGGCATCGTTCGGGAGATCTGCTTTCCGACATGGCTCGAAAAGAGGGGCTCGAGATCGGTCGCGTGTCGAAGTCTTTCGCAAACGACATCCTGCTGGCGCTGTCGTGTCGCGAGGAGGGTTGCGTGCTCGTGACCGGCAACGACCGTGACTTCCATCGCATCCGGCGATATGTGCCGTTCGACTACGTCAAGCCGTGGCCTGGCGGGCTCCTGGCCTGAACGAATGCTGATCGTCCTCAGCGGCCTTCCCGGCGTGGGCAAGACGACTATCGGGAATTGGCGTCTTCTCAGCGCCGGCACACCGAGCAGATCGCCCGGTCGGACGTAACGCACCGTGACCTGGCGCCCATCTCCCGCGTGCACGTAGACCGCAGCAGACCGCGCACCATGGCGGCGAGTCTTTCAGCGTCTGCTTCCGTATACACAGTGTCGCAGGCCGGGGGAGCGAGATGGTCAGGTATGAAGTGGCGAGATTACGCGGCTTCTCGGATGAGCGAGTTGCGGAAATCGTCCCGTCAGCTCACAGACCATCCCTGGCCCGCTGTTCGCTGCGCTTCTTCAGACCGGCGGCCTCCAGCTCGAGATAACGATTGGTGAGGTCGCGCAAGACGCGCGCGAGCACCGCGCCGAGCAACCCATCGTAACGAAGGCTCAGCGCGGCACGCGCGCCGGCGGCCGCTGGCGTGACCGAGTGAGTAGCGTAGACCCACAGCCCAGGCAGACCGTTCACCCACGTAAACCTCCGGCCGGGCTCGAGCGCGATCACCTTCCATATGGCGGGCGGAAGGCGCGGCTGTCGGACGAGTGCGCGGCTGCCGACGCGAAGCGGCCCCTTGCTGAGCGGGCGGATGCCGCGCACCGACGCGGTCCACTCGTGCCACCGTTCCAGATCGCAAATGACCCCCCACACCACATCAGGCGGGGCCGCGATGTCGACGGCAATCCGAAAGTCCACGCACAATTCTAGGGCCGTCTCCACCGCGCTCGTGAACGTTCGATTTCGCCGGCACGAAATAGTCCTCGACGAGTGAGGGATTTTGCGCGCCCGCTCTGCACATCCGCTGCGGAAGCGCCGACGACCGCGTTGATTCGCACGCCCTCCCGCGCTCGATCCACCGGTACGGCAAATGCTCTTCCTGCCTCGTCATGAACGCCTTCGTCGTCGTGACGGTCTTGCGGGGTATTCAGCGCCGCAGCACTGCAGCGGCGGCTCAATGGAGCGGTGAGCGAGGGGACGGGCTGCGCAACACGGAAGAAGCGCTGCTGGTCTGCGGCATCGCTTCTTCCGTGTTCTATGCCCTGATGATCTGGGGCATCCGGTATCAGGGGTACAGCCCAATCTCTCAGGTCCCAAGCGAACTGACCGCGATTGGAGCGCCGACGCGCGCGCTCTGGGCCCGACTCGGCTGGATCTACACCGTGCTGATCACCGCGTTCGGCATCGGCGTGTGGAAGTCCGCCAGCGGAAGTGGCGCCGTGCGCATGGTCGGTGGTCTCATCCTGGCGTACGCATCGCTCGGGCTCTTGTGGCCCCTCGCCCCGATGCACCAACGCGAGGTATTGGCCGCGGGTGGCGGCACGCCGGGCGACACGCTGCACCAGGTGCTGGGTGCGGTGACGGTGTTTCTCATGTTTCTCGCGATCGGGTTTGGCGCCACCGCGTTCGGCAAGCGATTCCGCCTGTACTCGATCGCCACGATCGTGGTGCTGCTCGCGTTCGGCGGGTTGACGTTCCTGGAAGCTCCGCGCCTGCAGATGAACCTGCCGACACCGTGGATTGGCCTCTGGGAGCGCATCAACATCAGCGTGTTCCTCACGTGGGTGGTCGTCCTGGCGGCCGCTCTCTGGCGGCCCGTACGAGCGCACTCGCCAGGCTCGTTGCAGAGACACCGGCTCACGGCATAGAGCGGGCGGCGTCTCGAGCGATGGCGGCAGGAGGATGTCATGCTTCTCACACTCTTCGCGATTCTCACATTCGCGGTGCTCTATTGGTTTCCGGTGCGCCGATGGATGAGCCGTTGGGGCGTAACGCCGTCCGACCGTACACGCGTGATGGCCGGCGATGCGCTGCTCGTCAATCCGACATATTCAGGAACGATGGCGGTCACCGTCGACGCGCGACCAGAACACATCTGGCCCTGGCTGGTGCAGATCGGCTACCGACGCGGCGGGCTGTACAGCTACGACTGGCTCGACCGCCTTTTCGGCTACCTCGATCGTCCGAGTGCCACTCGCATTCTCCCCGAGTGGCAGAACCTCGCGGTCGGTGACAGGATTCCCCTCGGTCGAGGCCCAAGCTGGCCCGTCGCCGGCATCGAGGTGAATCGCTCGCTGGTGCTGGACATGAGGAACCTGGGCGGTTTCGACTGGGTGTGGCAGTTCGGTCTCTACCCGATTGACGACAAACGCACACGACTCGTATCTCGCAGCTGCGTTCGGACGAACACCGTCTGGGCCCGACTCGCCACGTATGCGATCGAGCCTGCGGGATTTCTCATGACGCGGCGCATGCTCCTCGGAGTGAGGGAGCGGGCGGAAGGGCTCCGCGCGGCGAGCGTGGGCGACACCCCCCAACGTCCCGCCGCTTGAGGCTGAAGCCGGGCAGGCACACGGGTAACGCCGGCCACGGTAGCATCGCGGCAGCCGGTCACATAATGGCTTCTGATGAATGACGTCGGCGCCGCTGAGACCGGCAGCACGGTTGGGGCCCGCGCCGGGGCGGCAATCGCCCGCCGGCCTGCCTTGTGGATCGCCATCGCTGCGATGGTCGCCGCCGGTGCGATCGTCCTCCTCCAGGCGCGTGGTCCAATCGTGGATGTAGCCACGGTCACGCGGAACGACATCGAACAGCACCTCGTCGCCAGCGGCCGCGTGCGCGTGGTCACTCGCGTACAACTGACGGCGCAGGAGGCGGGCCGCATCACGCAGATGGCGGTGCGGGAAGG